>CAZSOK010000026.1:0-16644 GCA_964608445.1 uncultured Treponema sp.
TATTTTAGTGCGGATTTTAAACGTTCATTTTCATGCAACAAAAGGCAAGCCCGGCAAAAATGACACGAAAATTCGGGTGTTTTCAAACTAGCGCACAATAAAAGAAAAATCCCGGAGCATGATTTGTCGCGTATGTTTTCCGTCATGCAACAGTTTTTTTGATTCCATGCAGTTTTGGAAAAAGTATCATGGTGGCGACGTGGCGTTTTATGCATGATTGCCACGACTCAATCAAGCAAACTGAATTACCGGCATCGCAGGAGCGCGGACTGTTCCGTGCGGCAGGATTGTGCCGTGCGGACGCGTTGCGGTCTTCTGCCGCCCGAATTCCCGCCAACACGGCACATCGCGGTCGTCCGCTGGGTAGTTTCTGCCAGTACGGCGGCGGGTGCGCCCGAAAATTGTCGCATATTTTTTCCCAAAACCGGGCGTTCCATGCTATAATGAAAAGACGCGAGACCGCGAACGGCGGGCGCACAAAGGAGTCGTCATGCAAGTATCCTACAATGAATTCCATATCGCAAAAGCAATCCGTGATGCCTGTGATTTTCCGGCGCGGCTTTATGCGTCCACGGGCAACGTTATTCTGGCAGACCTGAAAGCCGTGCGCGCGTTCGCCGTCAAGCTGAACGACTACCTGCAAAAGAACGGCGCGCCGGACAGCCAGCGCATTTCTGCCGGGACGCTCAATGCCATGGGCTTGTTGGACGAGATTTTCCACTTTGCCGCCATGATGTACCGCAAGACAAAATATCCGAATGCCATGACCGAGCTGATGGCGGATTTGGACGGGCGGTTCGGCAGGGAAGCGATTGACCGGCTGCTGCTCGATTTTACCGCCGAATTCCCGCCGACGGAAGTCTATCAGGGAAAAATCACGGCGGAGGATTATCTTGCGCAGACGGCGTTTGATGTGGGCGCAGGACGCGAGCGCACCAACCGCGAGGCGACGTTCGAGGAGCTAATCATGCTTCACCTTGCGAACGAAGATCCTGCGTTCAAGCCGTTTTTCGTGCTTTTTGACGACAAGAAACTGAAAAAAAATCCGCTTTATGCGCAGACCTGGAAGCATACGGCGGCGTTCTTCAAAAAACTGCCGTACTGGGGCGCGTTCAACAACGACCTAATCCATTTTCTGAAAGAACCGGTCAATTTTGCGCCGACCGACATCTACAAGCAGTTGGAATACGTGCAGAAATACTGGGCGGATTTGCTCGGCGACTGGCTGCGCCGCCTGTTGATGGGGCTGGATGTCTTGCGCGAGGAAGGCAAGCCGATGTGGCATCCCACGAACGGCGGAGACGCGGATGTTCCCGTGGCGAACTACGATTATTTGCAGAAAGAGTACGAGCGGTTCAGCCCCGACAAGGAATGGATGCCCAATGTCGTGCTGATGGCAAAGACAGTGCTTGTCTGGCTGTTCCAGCTTTCCAAGAAATACCACCGCGACATCACGCGGCTTGACCAGATTCCTGACGAAGAGCTGGACATTCTGCGCGACCAGGGCTTTACGGGGCTGTGGCTGATCGGGCTGTGGCAGCGCAGCGACGCGAGCAAGCGGATCAAGCAGATTTGCGGCAATCCCGAAGCCGCCGCAAGCGCGTACAGCCTGCACGATTATGAGATTGCGGACAATTTGGGCGGCTGGGACGCGCTGGCGAATTTGCGCACGCGCCTGTGGCAACGCGGAATTCGCCTTGCGAGCGACATGGTTCCCAATCATACGGGCATGGACGCAAAATGGGTGGTGGAAAAGCCCGACGTGTTTGTGCAGCGGCGCGACAATCCGTATCCGCAGTACACGTTCAACGGACCGAATCTGAGCAATGACGGGCGCGTGGCGGTCTATCTTGAGGATCATTATTATTCCAAGTCGGACTGTGCTGTCGTGTTCAAGCGGGTGGATACCGCGACGGGCGACACGCGCTACATTTACCACGGGAACGACGGCACGGGTATGCCCTGGAACGATACTGCGCAGATTGACTTTCTGAATCCGGTTGCGCGCGAGGAAGTCATGCAGGAAATCCTGCACGTGGCGCGCAATTTTCCGATTATCCGCTTTGACGCGGCGATGGTGCTGGCAAAGAAGCATATCCGCCGGCTGTGGTATCCTGAGCCGGGGCATGGCGGTGACATTGCGACGCGCGGCGAGTATGCGCTTACGCCTGACGCGTTCGAGCAGGCAATTCCCACTGAATTCTGGCGCGACGTGGTGGATCGTGTGGCGCAGGAAGTACCCGACACGCTGTTGCTCGCCGAGGCGTTTTGGATGATGGAAGGCTATTTTACGCGCACGCTCGGTATGCACCGCGTCTACAACAGCGCGTTCATGAATATGCTCAAAAAAGAAGAGAACGCCAAATATCGGCAGACGGTGCAGAATACGATTACGTTTGACCCGCAGATCCTCAAACGCTACGTGAATTTCATGAACAATCCCGACGAGGAGACGGCGGTCGCCCAGTTCGGCAAAGGCGACAAGTATTTTGGCGTGTGTACGCTCATGGTCACGATGCCGGGTCTGCCGATGTTCGGGCACGGGCAAATCGAAGGATTTGAAGAAAAATACGGCATGGAATATATGCGCGCCTACCGCGACGAGCAGCCCGACCAGTATCTGCTCGACCGCCACTGGCACGACATTTTCCCGCTCATCAAAAAACGCTACCTGTTCGCGGGCGTGGAGGATTTCCTGTTCTACGACGTGTGGTCGAACGGCTCCGTAAACGAGAACGTGTTCGCCTACTCAAACCGCGCGGGTGACGAATATGCCATTGTCTTCTATAATAATGTCTACGCGCGTGCGGACGGCTGGATCAATGTGTCTTGTCCTTATGCCGTCAAGACGGGAAGCGGCGAGAACGATAAAAAACAAGCGACCCGCACACTCGGTGAAGGGCTGCGCCTGAAACGCGGCGACGATTATTTCATGATTTTCCAGGAGCAGCGGTCGGGACTGTGGTATATCCGCCGGAACAACGACATCATCGACCACGGTATGTACACCATGCTGAACGGCTTTGAAAGCCAGGTGTTCTGGAACATCAGGCAGGAGAAGGACGATGCGGACGGCAAATGGAGTACGCTCTGCGCATTCCTGAACGGACGCGGTACGCCCGACATGGAAATCGCCTGGCAGGAATACCATTACCGCGAACTGTACGAGGCGTTCAAGTCTGTCATTTCGCCGGAACTGGTTGCGCAGGCTCATGCACTCCTGCTTACGGCAAAAGAGCGCAAGGAGCAGGGTATCAAAGCACCGACTGCGGCGGCGATTTTGCATTCGGTCGAAAAGAACGCGCTCCGCTTCTACGAAATCGCGATCGCTTTTGCCGCGCGCGAGCAGGTCGGACTGAAAAAGGCGAAAAAACTGCCGCCCGCCGAAAAACAGCTTGCCGCATACAAGAAAGGACTGGCGGCAATCGTCAAGGCGATGCCCAAACTGACCAAGCCGCTTGCGGAGGCAGAAACGGCGGCGTTGTTCGCGTCGCTTGCCAAAGCGACTGATGCGGCAGGCTTTATCTTCAACGGTGCGCGCGCCCACAACGAAGGCATCGTGCTTCTGCTTGGCTACGCGCTCGTGCAGAACATTGCCGAAGCAGGATTTGCGCGTACCTGGGCGTTAGACCGCAAACTGCATGAATTCTTGCAGGAAGCGGGCGCGGATACGGTCGGTCTGTGGAACTGCTACACCCGGATGTTCGCCCTTGCCGCCGAAAAACAGCCGACGCTTTCGGGCAAACAAACCGAAAAAGATGCCGCGTTCCTGCTGGCAGAACGGCTCGTCCACGGCAAGGACGCGTGGCTGCTGACCGAAGCGCATTGGTTCGACAATGTGCAGTGGTTCAATAAAGAACTGAGCGATTCCAGCCTGTTCCTTGCGATCGCCTTGCCGTTGCTGTCTGGCGCGAAAGAAAAACAGCAAAAGCTGCTCGCACTCTACAAGACGCTTGCAAAAGCCAAGGACAAGGCGAACTATCATGCCGACGATTTCGTAAAGCCGTTCGCACCGAAAGGCAAAGCCACAAAGCCGAAGAAAACAGCGGCGAAAAAATCGGCTGAAACGAAAAAGACGGCAAAGACAACGAAAGCGAAGCCGGCGATCAAAAAAGATGTGACGGGCAAAAAGAAGCAGTAACACGCAATCCCCGATGAACAGTCGGGGATTTTTATTGCAGGCTTTCCAATGCGGACACGACCGGCTGCCGCGCGTTTGCCGCCAGCGGCTTGCCAAGCTGCGTGGGCGCAAGTGCCTCCGCCACATTTGCGGGCATGGCAGGCATTTCGCCGATTGTATGCTTGATGTAGTCGGCGCTCAAAGCGGGATGGTCGCGGATGACGAGCACCACCACACTTTCGTCGTAGTCTGTCAGGTCGCGGTTGTTGCGGGCAGCGGCGTATGCGGACGAGGTGAGCCGGTCGGCAAAAATACCGTATTTCATAAACAGCCTGCGGCACGCGTCATCGATTTGTTCGTTCGTCACCTGCATGGGAAAAACCAAGTTTTTGAGCATCAGCTCGTTGTTATGGAACACGTCTTCCAGCCGCTCCAGGTTGGACGGGCTTGCGGGATCTGCGGCTTCGCGTTTGGCAAAAGGAATCATACCGTCCATAACGGCGCATTGCCCCTGCATGTCAAGGATAAGTTCGTCGGTCGTAGGGCAGATAAACCCGTTCACGGGAAGCGAAAGCCGCCAGCTGTACAGCCCCGCCACCAGATTGCTGTAATTTCCCGGTGCCATGGCGTAGTAAATATCGGAATGCACGTCTTTTTTTAGGCGGCTGAACGCATACGGATAGAAAAAGGTCTGCGGCATAAGGCGACCGATGTTCGCGGTGTTCGCCACGGTCAGATGATATTTTTCTACCAGCGCATGGTCGGCAAAAATGTCCCGCACCAGCTTGTGGCAGTCGGCTTCCGTACCGTCGATTTCAATCGGATAGATGTTGCCGCCGTTCCAGACAAAATCGCTTTCGGCAAGTCCGCGCGGTGCGCCTTTGGGGTAGAGCAGCACGGCTTTGAGGTGCGTTTTTCCGCGCAACGCCCGCGCAAGGCTCGCGCCCAGTTCGCCGACGGTCGCATCCAAAAAAACGGCAGAACCGCCTTTGAGCTGAAAAATCGTCTCCATGCAGTTGACGAGGTAGGCAACGCCAAAATCCTTGTGGCTGCCCGTGGGCGTATCGCAGAGCTCCAGCGTAAAGAAACGGTCGTTGCGCTTGGTTAGTTTCGGCTCGAACGGAAAAGCACGCGTCGCAATCGTCTCGCAGATAATCGGGCTGAATTCTTCGTTGATGCACGCGGAAGTGAGCGCGCCGGCAATGCTCGCGAACGGCGTTTTTTCGTTCGTGTAGAGAATCCAGCGGCGCAGGTCGGGACTTTCGGACGGAATGAACAGCCCGCCGTCCCGTGGCATACAGTCGGTGACCGCGCGCTCAAAATTGACAAAAAAATCACTGTTTCGTGTGCTGTTAAATTTCATATTCCACCCAAAAAAGAGTTTACAAGAAAAAACGACTTAGCGCAATTCCACCCGATATTTGTTGACGAACGCGCAGGGGCGATAGGACAATTTTGCCTGCCGCAGACCTTCGTCGCCCAAATCCTGCTCGCGGTTGATGAGCGTCACCGATTCGGGAAGCATTTTTGCCTGCTCGTTGTTCACTGCCTGATAAATGCCGTGCACGTCGTCAATGCCTTTTTCAAAATGTGTGCAGAACATCGTTCCGCCCGCAATTGCTTCGCCCAGGCTGAATCCGGCGGGCGTTCCGTCCGCGTACACGATGATTCCCGATAGGCGCAACGGCTCACGGTTCTGCAAGGCGATGGTACATGCCGAAAAATCGCCGTCGTCCTCGCCCCGCGCCTGCCGTGCGTCATGCCAGCGGCGCAAGATTTCCCGTGCATCGCTCACGGTCGTGTCGTCAATCGCCCGGACTTCTGCCGAATACGCCGCATGGAAGCCGTTGACGAGGTTTTTCTTTTTATGGAATGCCTTACCGCGCAGAAACGCCAAATCGTCGCGCCGGTACAGATAATCGCAGTTGTCGCGGTCAAGGCGGGGCGAAAGCCCCAGCGCAGAAAAAATGTCCGCGCTTTCCGTCGCGTTCCGCTCCGACAGATTTTTGATATACGCGCACGACTGCACGTCGGGAGAAGCGACAATCGCCCGGAACGTCTGTTCGTCAGGAAAGTTCCCCACGAGCGAAAGAAACCGTTTGCCGTCTGCGTCATGTCCGCGCAACAGCAACGTGTCGGTGCTTACGCGGCTGATAGCATAGCGATAAGTATAATTGTCCAGCAGCACTGAAGCCAGCGTGTATTCGCAGATGCCGTCCGTCTGTTTCTGAAAAAATGGCAGCAGTTCGTCGCTCATATCGTCTGAAACTGGCTTGTACTGCGGAAAATCAGGAAGCAATGGCATCGCGCTTTTATTTCAGCTGCAACTTTGCGTAGACACTGGCGGAATTCGCAACCTGGAACGTGCCGTCAAGATCCGCATACCAGGTCTTTTTTACGTACACTTCATCCTGTACGCCCAGACGCACTTTTGCAGAAAGCGGCAATTCGTAGCTTACCGTTCCCAGTCCGATACATTCCCAGCCTGTGTCGGCGGACGGTTGCTTTTGGTCGGCAAAATCATACATGACGTATCCGTGAAAATCAACGGCGATCGTGTGTCCCGTCGTATGCCGCCATTTCCAGCGCAATACGGTCTCCCCGCCGACGGTGTAACTGTATTCCCGATCCAAGCCTCCGTCGTATGACACATAACTTCGGTACGCCCCTCCCCAATCCGTCGTACCGAGCACATTGGCTGCCAAATGCACCTGCCATTCTATGTCCGATTTTTCCTGCCGAATCCGCTGCTTGACGGCAAAACCCGGTGCGAGCGTGGAAAGCAGCCACATATTGTTCCAGATAAAGTCGTACTCAAAGACCATGCCGAGCGTCGTGTCGGTTCGGTCGCCCTGTTTAGCCCGCGCAAAGAGCATGCCGTCGCTGATGACGCGCACGTCATGGAACAGTTTTTCATGGACGGCAGAGATACCGTAGCCCGATCCGACACCAAGCCCAAAAGAAATATCAAGGTTGAACTGGCTGTACGGATTGTTCGAGTCGTGTCCGTAAGGGTCGTTGTACACGATGCTGAGTCTTGGCGTTCCGAACGCGGGGAACAGCTCATTGCGCGAAGCGTCGCCGAACGACGAATGCATGAACGCCGTGCCGACGTTCAGCCCGACCGCAAACTCGAAGATATTCCCGACGGTTCCGCGCGGACGCTGCCGCAACAACAGTTCCGGCCACATCCGCTCCGGGTTTATCGCATAGCCCAAAAGACGGTGGATTTCGCCGGCTTCAAGCGACAGCCGGTAAAGCATTTCGCCCATCGGAAACGCGCCGATCGAAGAATACACCAGGTCATTTTTTGACGGCGCGTTCGTCTCGCAGAAATACTCCCACACAAAATCAGCGAGCGTGGCAAGCGCGAACGATTCAATACGGTTCAGGTTCGCGCTCCGCCCTGCCAGATACGACAATGCCCCTTGATACGGATGCAGCACGAAATTCGTCCAGTACCAGTCCGTGTCCCATTTCATTTCGTGCTCATAAAAATGGAACATATAATCCCAGTTGACTTTTGTCCAGCCCGAACCAATCAAGAAGCGATTCCACAGGAATATGCCGCCCAGCGTAATCGCCGAGCCCGAAAACGCGACCAAATAATGCTTTTTGCCGTCGTTCTCTTCGTAGACGGGCGTACCGTATGTCTCGGTCGCAGCCAACAGGCGCGGCGCGTTAAACGTGATGTTGTCGGATACGGCTTGCTTCGCCTGCGCGGACAGTGCCGAGCAGAGCGTAATCATCGCCATAGCCGTGAAAAGCAGTTTTTTCATTATGCAATTATCTCGTCCAGTTTCTTTTTGAGATCGACAATGCGCGTGTACATTTCGGTGTAGTCGATGTCTTCCCTGCGCCGCAACGGCTCGACGATCGCTTCGATCGCGTTTGAAAGCGGCGTGAGCGAAACGTTGGCGGCAATGCCTTTGAGCGCGTGCGCGTCCTCGAATGCCGCCTTCAAATCCTTGGCGATGAGCGCTTTTCCCAGCGACGCGAATTTTTCGTTCGCCGCCACCATTTTTATCATCTTGAAATAAAAGGCTTCCCTGTTCAGGCAACGCGCCATGCCTTCGTCATAATTCGCGCCATACGCGAGCAATGTTTCTTTTGACAGCATATAATCTCCTCTTCCGTGATGTTACCGCATCGGCTTGAGCGTGTCCTCAAACGATGCCGCCGTTTCCGGGCTTTCGTTTTTGAGTGCCGTTCCCTGCTGCACTTGCTTGAGCAGTTCGTCCGTGGGAGTCGGCTTGCCAAAATAAAATCCCTGGATTTTTTCGCAGCCGTATTGCTTCAAAAACGTAAACTGCGCTTCGGTTTCGATGCCTTCGGCAAGCGTGTGGATGCCCAAATCTTTTGCCATGGAAAGCAGCGCGCGCAAAATCACGCCGTTTTTTCCCGACGGATTGAAATTGCGCATGAATCCGATGTCAAGCTTAATCAGGTCGAAATTCATGTCCTGCAACACGTTGAGCGACGCATAGCCGTCGCCAAAATCGTCCATCCACACTTTGAATCCCAGTTCATGGAAGCGGTTGATCTGCTCCTGCAAATCGGATGCGTTGCGCGAAAACCCGCTTTCCGTCACTTCGATGATGATCATGTTATGCGGCACGTGATATTTGTCCGCGATTTCGGCAACTGCCGCCACCATGTCGCGCTGGTCAAAATCCGTGCGGCAGAAATTGAGCGAAACGGGAACGGGAGTCAGGCCGCCTTGCCTGCGGACTTCATATTCGCGGCACACTTCTTCCACCATATACAAATCCATGCGCACACCGAGGTTGTAGTCTTCAATAACAGGAACGAACGCCGCCGGAGACAGAAAGCCGCGCTGCGGGTCAATCCAGCGGGCAAGTGCCTCAAAATTGCAGACTTCTCCCGTCTGAGCGCGGACAATCGGCTGGTAATAGACTTTTATCCAGTGTTCTTCCAGTGCCTGATTGAAATTGGCGAGCACGTGCTGGCGGTCATCGTACTCTTTCATCAGTTTTTGGTCATAATAACAGATGGAGTCGGTGTAGTTGCCGCGCAGCGTCGAACAGGCAAGCCGCGCGTAATCTAGCGCCGCGATAATGTCAACCGCAGTTTTGCCGTCGTCCTGAAAAATGCCCGCATGGATTTCCGTGGGATTTCCCTTGCCAATCTGCCGCAACCGCCGCTGAAAATCATCCAGCAGCGATTTGTGCTGATCCGCACCCGTCATCACGGCAAAATGATCCTCAGAAATGCGGGAGACCGGCATATTCGCGAACGTGTTCTGCAACACCGTCGCCGTTTCCATCAGCAGCCGGTCGCCTTCGGGATAGCCAAAGCGGGAATTGTACGCTTTCATGTTCACGACATCAATATAGATAAAGGCCGCCGCTTCGCCTTTTGCGGAAAGCCGTCCTTTTTCCGCCTCGCACAGCGTCCTAAAATATGCCATGTTGGGCAATTCGGTGAGCGGATCTTTTTCTGTCGTCCTGATGATGTAATTTTCTTCTGCCATGCGGATAGACTTTGCCACTCGCGCTAGAATCATGTCGGGCATATCAAACGGCTTAGTGATAAAATCGCTTGCCCCGCGCTCAAAACTCTCGATTTCCGCGTCGTTTTGCGCTGTCAGGACGAGCGTCGGAATATGCCGCAACATTTCGTCCATGCGCATTTCTTTGAGCACCTCAAAGCCGTTCATGTTCGGCATGGAAAGGTCAAGCAGCACCGCCGAAAGGATACTGCGATACTGACGAATCAACTGCAATGCCTCAAAACCGTCGGAAGCCGTCTCCACCTTGTAGCGTTCCTCAAGAATATTGGTCAGCAGCATCCGGTTGACTTCTTCGTCATCCACCACAAGCACAAGCGGTTTGCCCTGCATATTCTCGTCAAGTTCAAAATCAGCTGTGTCTGCCATAGATTCTCCTCGTGAGCCATAGTTTTCGCACGAAAAATGCCACCGTCATTATACCGAATGAAAAAAGTTTTTACTATAAGAAAGGGCATTTAAAATGCAGAATGATTATCCCGCAGGATAATCATTCTGTCGCGCTGGGCCGTCTTGGATTTGAACCAAGGACCAAAGGATTATGAGTCCTCTGCTCTAACCGCTGAGCTAATGGCCCAAAAGATACTAGAGCATAGCATTTTTTTTCGATTAGTGCAATCAGTATGCGCGTTCATGCACGCCCGCGACGGCGCGACCGCTCGGCTCGTCCATAGTTTTCCATGCCGCGTCCCATTCCAGGGCTTTTGCCGTTGAGCAGGCGACGCTCGCCTCATGGGGAACGGTGCGGGCTGCGGTCTCGCTGGGGAACAGGCTCGAAAAAATCTCGCGGTAATAGTACGCTTCTTTTGTCGCCGGCGTGTTGACGGGAAAACGTTTTGCGCGGCTGGCAAACTGCGCGTCGCTCACCTTGTTTTCTGCCACTTGTTTGAGCGTGTCGATCCAGTTGTAGCCTACGCCGTCGCTGAACTGTTCTTTTTGCCGCCAGCAGATTTCCGGGGGAAGCATATCCTCAAACGCTTTGCGCAGCAGCCATTTTTCAATGCGTTGGCTGCCGTCCGCCTGCTTGACGCACAATTTGTCCTGCGGGTTCAGGCGCATGGCAATATCGATGAATTCTTTGTCCAAAAACGGCACGCGTCCTTCCACGCCCCATGCCGAAAGGCTTTTGTTGGCGCGCAGGCAGTCGTACAAATGCAATTTGCTCATCTTGCGCACCAGTTCTTCATGGAATTCGCGGGCGTTCGGGGCTTTGTGGAAGTACAGGTAGCCGCCAAAAAGCTCGTCGCTGCCTTCGCCGCTCAGCACCATTTTGATTCCCATCGACTTTATGACACGCGCGAGCAGGTACATCGGCGTGGACGCACGTACCGTGGTGATGTCATACGTTTCAATATGATAGATGACATCGGGCAATGCGTCCAACGCTTCCTGCACCGTAAAATGCACTTCGTGATGTACCGTTCCGATAAACGCGGCGGCTTTCCGCGCGGCGGCAAGGTCGGGACTGCCCTCCAAGCCGATGGCAAAACTGTGCAGGCGCGGCCACCACGCCGCTTCCGCGCCGTCCGTCTCCACGCGTTTACTGGCAAAACGCTGGGTAATCGCCGCGATAATCGAACTGTCCAGTCCGCCGCTCAGCAACACGCCATAGGGAACGTCGCTCATCAGCTGTTTTTTGACGGCGGTTTCCAGCCCCGTGCGCAGCGCGGCAAGGTCGCTCGTGTTGTTCGTAACCGCTGCGGCATCTTCCCAGTCCCGGTGATACCAGCGCACCGGCTCCCGCGTCGCCAGACTTCCCGCGCCTTTTCCGCCCACGACATAGCAGCCGTTGGGAAATTCTTCTATTGTACAGCACACGCCTTCCAGCGCCTTCAGCTCCGAAGCGACATAATAACGGCCGTCAGCATCCCAGCCCTGGTACAGCGGAATCACGCCGATTTCGTCACGCGCGATGAGATACAAATCTTTTTTGCTGTCGTACAAGGCGAACGCAAAAATGCCGCTCAAATCTTCCAGAAAATCCGCGCCCTTTTCCTGATACAGCGGCAGGATGACCTCGCAGTCGCTCTGCGTCTTGAACGCATACGTTCCGTCATATACCGCACGGATTTCTTGGTGGTTGTAGATTTCGCCGTTCACCGCAAGAATGACCGAACCGTCCGTGCTGACGAGCGGCTGCTTTCCCGAAAGCGGATCGACAATGGCAAGCCGTTCGTGGCTCAAAATGGCGTTCTTTCCCGTGTACACGCCGCTCCAGTCCGGTCCGCGATGCCGGATTTTCCGCGACATGTCCAAAAGCTGCGCGCGCAGTTCGTCCCGCAGCCCTTCGTCAATCGGCTTGCTTCCCGCCGACAAATCAAATGCACCCACAAATCCACACATCTTCCGCTCCTTGCGTTCTTCCCGAAAACGAAAAAAGGCATCTGCCTTACCCGACTTGCCCGCAAATCGCATAAGACAGACACCTTTGTCCACTGCCTACTATACCGAATCACCCGGTTTTCGTCAATCGCCATACCGACGGATAATATCCTCCGCCACTTCCGTCCTGCCCTGCCGGTTGTCCATCGCGATTTTTTCGATATGGCGGTGCGCCTGCGGCTCAGTCATGTTGAGCCGCGCGATCAAAAGGCACTTCGCGCGGCAGACAATGCGGCTTTCGTCCAGTTTTTTTTGCAGACGGCGGTTTTCTGCTTCCAGTTTGGCGAGCCGCGCCTTGCTTGCCATCAGCAATTTTACCGCCTGATAAAAAAAGTCGGGGCTTATCGGCTTGGGAAGCACGAACACGCCGTCGTTTTCCACCTGCATCGAAATATCGTCCAGTTTTTCGCGCTGCACCACCAGAATAACGCCCGCGGACGACGATTCCGCCGCGTGCAGGGCGAACGCGTCGCCCAGTTCGTTGGAAAGCGGCGTGTCGATGATAATGATATCAAATTCGCCGTCAAGCAGATACCGCCGCGCCTCCGAGCCGTCCGTCGTGGTCACGATGCGGGTGAACGCCTGAGACTGGAGCATATCGCTGATGATGCCCATGGTCGTGCTCGCGTTGGAAACGATAAGAACGCTCTCCATACGAGTGCCTAACGTTCTCCGAATGCCGGATCGTCCGCGTCCGCCGCAAAAAACGCATCGGCAGTCGCTTTTGTCAGCACCGACCGCACGAACGCGCTTGATTCCGCGCACGAGCGGGCTTCGGTCACGGTCTGCGGCAACGAGTCAAAAACCGTCCCGCCGTGCCAGTCCGGCGAATTTTCGTCTTTCGGCGCGGCGAGTTCGCGCTGCTGCTCAATGCCTTCCAGCCCTGCCGACAAAATGAGCGCGAGCGCGAGGTACTGGTTGCACGATGCGTCAGGCGAGCGCAGTTTAAGATATGCCCCGTGTCCGGTCGGCTTCGGCACACGGATCAGCTGATTGTACTGCGCGCGCGTCCAGGCGATCTCACGGGGCGCGCCGTGCCAGGCGAGCCGCTCGTAGGATTGCCGCAACGGATTCAAGAACGCCGTCATCTCACGGATTCTGAACAGGATGCCCGCAATGAACGCGCGCGCGTCGGGAGAAAGTTCCTGCCCCGCGAGCAGGTTTTCTTCGTTTTTGTACAGCGCAATGTTGATATACAGCCCGCTTCCTGCGCCGTCGGCAACCGGCTTGGGCAAGAACGATGCGAACAGTCCGTAGCGGTCGGCGACAGTCTTGACCACGGTCTTGAACGTGCTCAAATTGTCCGCCGCGTTGAGCGGCGTGCTGCGCCGGAAATCGACTTCGTTCTGCCCCGGTCCTTTTTCGTGGTGGCTTGATTCCGGGCACACGCCCATCTGCTCCAGCGTCAGGCAGATTTCGCGGCGCACGTTTTCGCCCCGATCGCACGGAGCCAAATCGCAGTAGCCGGCATGGTCGTGCGGCGTGTCCGTGGGATTGCCTTTGTCGTCCAGCTGGAACAGGTAGAATTCGCATTCCGTGCCGATTTTGCAGTCGTAGCCCTTTTCCGCCAGCCGCTCCACCGTCCGTTGCAGCAGAAAACGCGAATCGCCCGCGAATGCCGTGCCGTCAGCCGTACGGACCGTGCAGAAAAACCGCACCACGCGCCCGTTCTGCGGCCGCCACGGAAGCACACACAATGTCGCGGGATCGGGAACGATGAACAAATCCTGCGCCACGCCCGCAAAGCCCGCCACCGCATTCGCGTCAAATGCGATGCCTGTCTCAAATGCCCGCGCCACTTCTGACGGCTGAATAGAAAGCGACTTTATCGCCCCAAAAATATCGATAAAAAACAATTTGATGAATTTTACGTCGTGTTCTTGCAGATAAGCCAACGCTTCGTCTTTTGTGTACATTCCGACTCCTCATGCCAGCAACGATTCGTCGCCGGTGTCTTTTTCAAATTCTGCGGCATTCATCGCGCCCGTAATCACTGCGGCGGAAAGTGCCGCGTAATCTGCCCAGTCTTTTCCGAGCGCGGCAAGTTCCCGCGCGGCAATGCGCGAAAAGGCGAACGCGCCGTCGGGGCGCAGGTGGCTGTTGTCCGTCTTGCCGTCGGGAAAATTGTCGTACACGCCACGGTCAAAATGCATGAAAAGCGCACGGCTTGCCGTTTCGCCGATGACCGCCAGATATGCGCCCGTGAGCGTGGTCATGTCGATGCACGGCACACACAATGCGCGCGCGGTTTCGATGACGGCGGCAGGATAGTCGCCGTGCGTGTCTTTTAGCGTATGTTCGGCAGAAAATTTCCGGCGGGCAATCGGCGTGAGCAGGACAGGTTGCACGCCGAGCGCGCGCAAATCACGCACGAACAGCGCAAGGTTCGCCCGGTACGCGCCGCCCGCGCCGGGGTCTGTATACCGCGCGGCATCCTGTTTTTTCTCGTCGTTATGCCCAAACTGAATGAGCGCAAAGTCTCCCGCCCGCGCGGCTTGCTTTACCGCGTCGAATCGCCCTTCTGCTATAAAACTTTTGGTGCTGCGTCCGTTCCTGGCAAAATGCAGGAATTCCGTTTCCGGGGGAAAAAACCGTGCCAGTTCCTGCACCCAGCCGGTCTGCGGATACGTCGTGCAGTCGTTGTACTGCATGATCGAGTCGCCCAAACATAAGATTCGCATCGTTCGCTCCAAGCCTGTTATTCGACGGTGACCGATTTTGCCAGATTGCGCGGCTTGTCGGGGTCGTTCCCGCGCTGGACGGCGCAGTAGTAGGCGAACAGCTGCGCGGGGACAATCGCCAGAATGGGGGAAAGCGCGTCGGAAACCGGCGGAATCGTAATCACCGTGTCCACCGCGTCCGTGAACGCGCCTGCGGTATCCTGCGTAATGACCATCGTCGCCGCGCCACGTGCCTTTACTTCAAGGATATTGGACGCGATTTTTTCGTACAATTCATGCTGCGTGGCAATGCCGACTACCAGCGTGTTCGTGTCCATGAGCGCAATCGGCCCGTGCTTCAGCTCACCGGCGGCAAACGCCTCGCAGTGCATGTAACTCACTTCTTTGAGCTTGAGCGCACTTTCAAGCGACGACGCGCTGTCGAACAGCCGCCCGATGTAAAAAATCTTCGCCTTGTTGAACTGACGGCTCGTGAATTTCTGAATATCGCTCTGATTGTCCAAAACCTGCTGCACTTTGTCCGGCAGGGCAGCCACATCCGCGAGCGTCTGCGCGTAGTCCGCCGCCGAAATCGTGCCGCGCGTCCGCGCCATTTTGAGCGCGAGCAGGTACAGGCACATCAGCTGCGTGGTGTAGGCTTTGGTGGATGCGACCGCGATTTCAGGACCCGCCCAGGTGTAGATAACTTCGTCCGCCTCGCGGCTGACGGTGCTGCCCACACAGTTGGTAATGGCAATCACGTTTGCGCCCGCCGCCTTTGCGAGCCGGAGCGCGGCAAGCGTGTCTGCCGTCTCGCCCGACTGGCTGATGACGATAAACAGGTCGTCTTTGTGCAGGATAGGATTGCGGTAACGGAATTCGCTCGCCACGTCCACCACCACGGGAATACGCGCAAAATGCTCGAACACGTATTTTCCCACCATGCCCGCATGATACGCCGTGCCGCACGCCGTAATCACCACGCGCCGCGCGTTCGTCCAGGCCTCGCCGAACGTCATTTCGTCAAACTGAATGTCGCACGGCTTGCCGTCCGCGTCCTGCACCAGACGCGGGCGCAGCGTGTCGGTCAGCGCCTTGGGCTGCTCGTAGATTTCTTTCAGCATGAAATGCGCGTAGCCGCCTTTTTCCGCCGACGAAATGTCCCAGTCCACGTGATACGGCTCGCGCCTGATTTTTTCGCCCGCCGCCGTGAACAAATCCACGTGGTCATCGTACAGCACGGCGACTTCTTTCTGGTCGAGGAAATAGACATCGCGCGTGTACTCAAGGATTGCCGGAACGTCGCTCGCGATGAACTGCTCGTCTTTTCCCAAGCCGACAATCAGCGGGCTTTCCTTACGCGCGGCAATGATACGGTCGGGAAAATCCTTGCAGACGACGCCGAGCGCGTAACTGCCTTCCAGCTGCGAAAGCGTCTCCAGCACCGCCTTAAAAATCTCGCCCGTCTTTTTGTAATGATGGCTGATAAGGTGCGTGATGACTTCCGTATCGGTCTGACTGCGGAACACGACCCCCTGATTTTGCAGCCAAGCTTTGAGCGTAGCGTAGTTTTCGATGATGCCGTTATGCACAACGGCGACTGATCCGCTGAGGTCGGTGTGCGGATGCGCGTTCGTGTCGCTCGGCTCTCCGTGGGTCGCCCACCGCGTATGCCCGATTCCCACCGAGCCGCGGACGGTTTCCTTTGCGACGGCGGCTTCCAGAAACTTGAGCGCGCCTTTTGTCTTGCGCACGACGATAGCGTCATCGTCAAGGACGGCAATGCCCGCAGAATCGTACCCGCGGTACTCCAGTTTTTTGAGCGCGTTAATCAGAACAGGCGTCGCTTCCCGATGTCCCACATAACCAACAATGCCACACATAGCCCCTCCCGGCGCAATGCCATCGGCGTTCATTCTACACGATTGCGCCCAAAACCGCAACTACGTCGG
>CAZSOK010000027.1:0-16547 GCA_964608445.1 uncultured Treponema sp.
CGTGCCGCGCGGCGGGGGTCGTTCGTATTGTAAGGTTTGCGGGGATTATGCGTTCTGGAAGATTGTGTGTTTCAGCCGCAGACGGGCGCGGGCAACGGGGGGGGGTATTTTGTCTATGGTAATTGTTCGCTGCCGCTGTCATAGCGTTATGATACCACAACGCACTGCCGTGCGCAAGGCGCAGCCCCGTTGTCGCACGAACACGGGCAGCACGACCGCCAGGGTGCGGCACTCGCGTCCCTCCCTTTCCTTCCCGCCGAATCTGCGCTATACTAACAAGCATGGCTGACTATCACGTATTCCCGGACGCGCCGGAAGGCACGCCGCCGAGCAACTTCGTGCATTTGCACGTCCATTCCGACTATTCGCTGCTGGACAGCTGCGCCACGATTGACGCGCTGGTGGCAAAGGCAAAGCGGCTGAACATGGGCGCGCTCGCGCTCACCGACCACGGCAACATGTTCGGTGCGCTCAACTTTGAGCATCTGTGCCACGTGAACGGCATCAATCCGATCGTGGGCGAGGAATTCTACGTGGCCTACGGCAGCCATTTGGAGAAGAACACCGTCCCCTACTCGCGCAAGGGCGAGGACGGCGACCGGCAGGCGCGGTATTTCCACCTGATCCTGCTGTGCGAGAACCAGAAAGGCTACGAGAATATGTGCTGGCTTTCGTCGCTCGCGTTCACCGAGGGCATGTGGTACAAGCCGCGCATCGACTTCGCGATGCTGGAGAAATACCATGAGGGGCTGATCTGCTGCTCGGCGTGCATTGCGGGCGAACTGCCCCAGCTGCTGCTCGCGGGCAAGGACGACGAGGCAAAGGAAATCGCGCTCAAGTACAAGAACCTGTTCGGCAAGGACCGCTACTACATCGAATTGCAGGATCACGGGCTTGACGAGCAGAAGACCGTCAACCGCAAGCTCATCGCCCTTGCGCGGGAGCTGGACATTCCGCTGGTCGTCACGAACGACATCCACTACGTGGAGAAAGAGGACTGGGAGGCGCAGGACTGCCTGCGGTGCATCGGCTTCAAGGAGAACATGAACGAGCCGCACCAGACGATGGGCGGCGACCGGCACGAGTGGTATTTCAAGACCGAAGCCGAAATGCGCGCCTTGTTCCCCGACGTGCCGGACGCGTTCGACAACACGGTAAAAATCGCCGCCATGTGCAACCTGACGATTCACCAGTACAAGACGCAGGAACTCAAGGACTGCCTGCCGCGCTTTGAGCTGCCGCCGGAATTCCGCACGCACGGCGACGACTACCAGAGCGACCAGAACGATTACGTGCGCCACCTGGTGGACGAGGGGCTGAAGCAACGCTATCCGGAAGTCACGCGCGAAATACGCGAGCGCGCCGAATACGAGCTGAACATCATTTTCAGCATGGGTTTCAGCGGCTACTTCCTCATCGTGTGGGAATTCATCAACTGGGCAAAGAAGAACGGGAAGCCCATCGGTCCGGGACGCGGGTCGGGCGCGGGGTCGCTCGTCGCGTATGCCATGACGATTACGGACATCGACCCGTTCCGCTACAAGCTGATTTTCGAGCGTTTCCTGAATCCTGAGCGCGTCTCCATGCCGGACTTTGACGTGGACATGGACTACGATTTCCGGCAGGACATCATCCAGCACACGCGCGAGCTGTACGGCAACCCGCAGGTGGGGCATATCGTCACGTTCGGTACGCTCAAACCGAAGAACTGCATTGCCGACGTGGGGCGGACGCTCGGCGTGCCGCTTGCGGAAGTCAACATGCTCAAAAGCAAGGTATCGCAGAACCTCAAGGCAAAGCTCAAGAACTGCTTTGAGCCGCCGAACGAGAAATTCCCCGACGGCGGGCAGCTCGCCGAATACCGCCACGACCCGCGCTATGAAAAGCTGTTCGACCTTGCCGAAAAGCTGGAGGGCTGCAAGCGCAACACGGGGCTGCACGCGTCGGGCATGGTCATCGGGCTGACGGCGCTTCCCAACTGGGCACCCGTCTTTATGGACGCGAAGACGGGCGAAGTGGGCGTGCAGTACACGATGGACATCATCGAGCCATGCGGGCTGGTCAAAATGGACTACCTCGGCCTCAAAACGCTGTCGCTCATCCGCTATGCCGAAAACATCATCAACAAGCACCGCAAGCCGGGCGAGCCGCTGTTCTCCTGCGAGACGGTGAGCGAGACGGACGAGAAGACGTTCGACCTGTTCTGCCGCGGCGACACGACGGCGATCTTTCAGTTTGAGTCGGCGGGCATGCAGAAAATCCTGCGGCAGGCAAAGCCGCGCTGCCTGGAAGAGCTGGTCGCGTTGAACGCGCTCTACCGTCCCGGCCCTATGGACTACATTCCGCAGTACATCGACGGAAAATGGAAGCCGGAGACGATCCACTATCCCGACCCCTGCCTTGAGGCCATCCTCAAAGAGACCTACGGCGTTATGGTCTATCAGGAACAGGTCATGCAGGTGGCGCAGCGGATTGCGGGATTTTCGCTCGGCGGCGCGGACATGCTCCGGCGAGCGATGGGCAAGAAAAAGCCGGAAGTCCTCATGGGAAAGAAAAAAGAGTTCATTGAGGGCGCGCTCAAGCAGGGATTTACCGAAAAACACGCGGAAGAGATTTTTGACATCATGGTCCCGTTCGCGGGCTACGGATTCAACAAGTCGCACGCGGCGGCGTATTCCGTGGTCGCGTACCGCACGGCATGGCTCAAGGCGAACCGCCCCGCAGAATTCATGGCGGCAAACCTGACCAACGAAATCACGTCCACGGACAAGCTGCCCGAATACATCGAAGAGGCGCGGCGCATGGGCATTCCCGTTGACCCGCCCGACATCAACCGCTCGGATGCCATTTTTGACGTCGTGGACGGGCATATCGTGTTCGGTCTGAAAGGCGTTAAAGGCGTGGGAGACGCGGCGGCGCGCGCTGTGGTGGAAGAGCGCGAGGAGAACGGCGCATACAAGGACTTCACCGACTTTGCGGACCGCATCTCACGCAAGACGGAGGACAACAAGCGGCTCGTCAACACGCGGGCGATGGAAGTCCTGATACACGTCGGCGCGTTCGACAACCTCGGTCAGAACCGGCCGACGCTGATCGCCAACCTGGAACGCGTCATCGCCTACTGCGACCAAAAGAACAGCGGCAGCGAATTCGGGCAGGTGAGCCTGTTTGAGGAATCCGGCGAAAAAGAATTTGCCGACTACGTGTTCGAGCAGGTGGAGGACACCACGCGGGCGGACAAGCTCGCCAAGGAAAAAGAACTGATCGGCTGCTATGTCTCCGGACATCCGCTCGACGATTACCGCAAGGCAGCCGAACACGCGACGCTCAATTCCCGGAATCTCCCCCGCGAAGCCCGCTCCCAGCTGGCGGAAAAAGAGGCGCGCGAGGCCGCCGGCGCAAACAGCTGGCGCGACCGTGGCACGGCAAAATCCTATACCGCGCTCGGCATGGTCACCGAGCTGCGCCAGATCGCCACGAAAAAGGGCGACCAGATGGCATTCGCGACCCTGCAAGACTTTCACGGCAGCATCCCGCTGACGTTCTTTCCCAAGACATGGGAGAAAGTGCACGACAAGGTACACGCCGACGGGGTGCTCGCCATTGCCGGGAAAATCGACATCTCGCGCGGCATTGAGCAGGTAAGCGTCATCGTGGACGGGCTGGAAGACATCGATGCGCTCCAGTCACGCGCCATGCAGGAACTGCACATTCAGCTGGAAAGCGGCATCAGCGACGAGCGGCAACTGTTCGACCTCAAAGAACTGCTGTTCGGCAAATCGGGAAACTGCGCCGTCTACCTTCATATCGATAGCGCGGACAAATCGTACACCGTCAAGGCAAACACCCAGCTGTCCGCGCCGGGCGACCCGTCGTTCGTCAGCACCGTCGCAAGCCTGCCGTTCGTGCGCGACACCTGGCTGGCGTAGTTTTCCCTTGACTTTCTGCGCGTTTGTCCCTATGTTTAAATTATGCCGATTGCACGTTTGTTTCAGATTATCGCGCAGGTCATCTCGTTCTACACGCTGCTCTGCACGATACGTGTGCTGCTCACCTGGTTTCCACAGGCGCAGTACACCTCGTTCGGGCGGATTCTGTCATCGCTCTGCGACCCGTACCTGAACATATTCCGCAGGCTGCGGTTCCTGCGCATCTCCATGTTCGACCTGTCGCCCGCCGTCGCGCTCTGCGTATTGATTGCCGTCTCGCATATCCTGGGCAACGTCGCCGCCGCAAAATCGTTCACGCTCGGCGGGCTTCTGGCGACGGTGCTGTATCTTCTGCGTTCACTCGCATCCTCAATCCTCGGCTTCCTGATCCTGCTGCTCGTCATCCGCCTTGTCGTCCTGTTGCTGCGCAAAGACCGCTACGGCTCGCTGTGGGACAGCCTCGACCATTCGCTCAGCCCCATCGTATTCCGCATGACCGCGCCGTTCACGCGCGGGAGGCCGACATCGTACAAAACCGCGCTGATTGCCGCCATTATCGCCGCAATCGTCCTTATGGCCATGCTTCGGATTGTCACGGGAATGCTGATCATCTTCTGCCAACGCCTGCCGATATAGCGCATTCGTCCGCAAAGGCGGACACGGCGGCTTGCTTGCGCGGAAACGCCAATCGCGCTATACTTTTCTCGCGTATGAAAATCTCCGAAATTCGAAACGCAGTCAGTTCCCTTGCCGGGGTCGGTCCGGCGACCGCGACGTTGCTCGCAAACCTGAACATTTTTACCGTGAGCGACCTGCTCCAGTATTATCCGCGCGACTACGAGGACCGCACCAGACGGATTTCCTTTGCGGACGCGTACCGGCAGAACGTCAAGGCACACACGATTGCGCAGGTCGTCGCGCACGACTGGTTCGGCTACGGACGCATGAAGACGCTCAAACTGATTGTCACGGACGGCACGCTTCAGGCAGAACTCGTGGCGTTCAACCGCGCGTTTCTGGAAAAATCCTTCCCCGTCGGCTCGATTATCGCCGTGACGGGAAAATTTGAAGAAAAATACGGGCGGATACAATGCACGGGCTTTGATGCCGAAAAAATCGCGGACGGCGGCACGGTAGACGACTTCGCGCACCAGCCCGTTCCGAACAGCGCCGTCTTTCCGCGCTATCACCTGACCGAAGGACTGAGCCAAAAGATGCTTGCAAAGGTAGTCGGCACGGCACTCGCAAAATACGCGCTCGGCATAGAAAACGAACTCCCCGACGAACTGATTGCACAGCACAGACTGCTTCCCAAAGCACAGGCGATACGGCAGATTCATCAGCCAAAGACGATGCAGGAGGCGGCGGACGCGCGCAAGTCGCTCGTCTACGAAGAATTATTCTTGTTCCAGAAAACACTGGCTGCGCGGGCACTCGCACACCGGGGAACGCTCCCCGCACTTGACCCGCACAAGATTTCCCAGCCCGCCCAGCCGCCGGTCAGCCCGGATGATTTTGCAAAAGACCTTTCCCCGCGGCAAAAACAGCTGCTCGCGAGCCTGCCGTTCCCGCTCACTGACGACCAGCGTTCCGTCATCGTGCTGATGAACGACGACATCGACAAGAATTATGCCGCATCGCAAAAAAACACGCGCCCCTTTGCCATGCGCACGCTGTTACAAGGCGATGTTGGCAGCGGAAAAACACTCGCGGCATTTTTCGTGTGCCTGCGCATCATCGATTACGGCAGCCAATGCGCGTTCATGGCACCCACCGAAATCCTCGCCCGCCAGCATGCCGAAAATGCCGCGCGCCAGCTGGAATCGCTGCATGTGCGCGTGGCATACCTGACCGGCAACGTAACGTCAGCGGGCAGACGGCAGCTGCTGGACGCGCTCAAATCCGGCGAAATCGATTTGGTCATCGGCACGCACGCACTGTTTTCCAAGCAGGTGCAATACCACGACCTCGCGCTTGCCGTCATTGACGAACAGCACCGATTCGGGGTCATGCAACGCTCGGCAATCATTGACAAAGGGCGCACCAGCACCGATGCCCTGCTCCGCGAGCCAAACCTTCTGATGATGAGCGCGACTCCCATTCCGCAGACGCTCGCGCTCACCGTGTTCGGCGATTTGGACGTGCGTTCAATCCACACGATGCCGGGCGGGCGCAAACAGATTCAGACGTATCTGGTACGGCAGGGAAACGAACGAAACGCGTATGAAGCCGTCCGAAAAGAATTGCAGGCAGGACATCAAGCGTATTTCGTGTATCCCGCGATTGAAAAACAGTTCTTTGACAGCGACGAAAGCGGCGCACAAAAAACCGCCCTCAAATCCGCCGAAGAAAACTTCGCCTTTTTGAGCAGGCAGGTTTATCCCGAATACACCGTCGCGCTCATCCACGGCAACATCGACGAAGACACGCAGAACCGCATTCTGACGGACTTCCGCGCGGGGAACATCCAAATTTTAGTGGCGACCTCCGTGGTAGAAGTCGGCGTTGACGTTCCCAACGCGACCTGCATGGTCATCGAACAGGCAGACCGCTTCGGCCTTGCGGCGTTGCACCAACTGCGTGGACGCGTCGGACGCGGGAATGCCCAATCATTCTGCTTTCTGATTTACAGCGCGAAACTCACCGAAACCGGCATCGCGCGGATGAAAATCCTGCGCGAAAGCACGGACGGATTTGCCATCGCGGAGGAAGACTTGCGCCTGCGCGGTCCCGGCGAAATCACGGGCACGGCGCAGAGCGGCGAACTCACGTTCGCAATCGCCGACCCCGTGCGCGACAAAGACATCATGCTTCAGGCACGTGCAGACGCGTTCCGTTACGCCACATAGGCTTCCAGCTTGCTCACCCGAACCGGATGCTGCATCCGCACGATCGCGCGTTTCTCAATCTGACGGATACGCTCCTTGGTCAAATGACACCTGTCCCCCACTTCTTTGAGCGACATCGGCTTGCCGCCCCCCAGACCGAAACGCATCCGCAGTACGCGGGCTTCGTCAGGACGAAGGCTGTTCAGCGCATCGTTAATTTCCCGGTGCATTTCTTTTTCCATCATCTCTTCGCCAGGACCGGCATAGCGGTCATCTTCGATAAAATCACCTAGTGACATGCTAACACCGTCCTCACCAAAAACCGGCGCGTCCAAACTCACCATTTCGCGGTTGATGTTCAGCATTTCGCGCACGTGCGACGCGTCCATGTGCAGCATTTCGGCAATCTCGGTAATCTCCTGATCCTCAGATTTGTCCGTTCCGACCAATTTCCGCGCGTGTACGATCTGCACCAGCTCATTCGCGCGGTTGAGCGGCAGGCGGATGGCACGGCTCTTTTCGCAGATTGCCTTCAAGATACTCTGCCGAATCCACCATACCGCATACGAAATAAAGCGATACCCTTTCGTCGTGTCGAATTTCTCAATCGCCGTCAGCAGCCCGATATTGCCCTCGCTAATCAGGTCGATCAAATCCAGCCCGCCGCCCTGATAGTTTTTCGCCACGTTTACCACAAAGCGCAAATTCGCATTCACAATCTTATCTTTTGCCGCCTTGTCCCCGGCCTTTGCCTTGACCGCGAGCGCGTTTTCCTCTTCGCGGCTCATCAGCGGAATAGTCTGTATATCCTTCAAATAGATAGAAAGAACTGAGTCGTCGTTTGTCATGTGATGCTCCTTGTAATCGTAAGTATTCAGTTATAATATAGCAAATTTCGTGCCAAGTTTTCCACCTTGCCGATTTTCGCCTGATTCCTTGAAAAAATGCCCAAAATTTTGCAAAATTCTGATAATTTTCTTTGACTTTTCGGCAAGATGTTATTATCTTAAAAGTAACACGAGTATATTTTGACACACAGATGCCCGATATACTCAAATTCCGTGTCATTTTGACACAGATATACGTTTCAAGCATTGGAGGCATATACATGAAACTCAAACCACTTGCTGACCGCGTTTTGCTCAAACAGGAAAAAGCCGAGACAAAAACCGCCAGCGGTATCATCATCCCCGAAACGGCGCAGGAAAAAACACAGACGGCAAAAGTCGAAGCCGTCGGACCGGGGACTGAAAAAGAAAAAATCACCGTTGCTGTAGGCGACCGCGTTATGTACGACAAATATGCCGGTACGCAGGTCAAAATCGACGGCGAGGATTATCTTGTCGTCAAGAACGCAGATATTATCGCGATTATCGAATAGCAGGTCGCCCTGTTCCGTTTTGTCAAACGCACCCATTGTTGGGTGCGTTTTTAATTTTCTATTATCTTGCGCAGCAGCCGTGCGTCCGCATGAGTCGGATTGAGCGCAAGGCAGTATTCCAACGAAAGCAATGCACCATTTTTATCTCCCGTGTCATGCTGAATCACGGCGGTACGATAGAGAATATCTGCTTTGGCATGGTCTTCGCGCGTCCTGCCCGCCGCAAGCCCGTACAAGGCAAGCGCATCCTTTTTGTTGCCCGTGCTGCTGTACATCATTGCCAAATTGATTGCAGACACGGGCGACGACAGCGGCGAAATCGACGTAATCTGCGCCCGCGCACTGTTGCGGTGCAGTCCGCCTGTCTCAAACAACACGTATTCGTACAGACGGCGGGCGGCAGACACATTGCCGTCAAGCAGGGCAAAATACGCCGCGCACTCCCCTTCCCAAATCTCCATGCCGCGCACGACTTTCGCCGCACGATCGCCAAACATCCCGCGCAAGACTTCCGGCGGAATCACGGCTTGCGAAACCATCCGCTCGCCGCCAAACACGTCGGTCCGCTTCTCCGGGATAACGGTATCATCGTCCTCCAAATGATAACGCGCTGCCACATAATTGGTAAATAGCCGCCGCGCGTCTTCAACCTGTCCGTTTGACAGCAATTCATGAACGGCAAGTTGCACCAACTTCGGCGGATACAGACTGCGCCCACGCTCATTTTCTTCCAACGATTTCCATACAAACGCAATCCTCGCCGTCGGAGTCAAGCCAGGATTGTTTTTTTCGGACAGCAACAGATACGCCACAAGCAAATCCTCGTCTTTTTCGCCCGTCGTCTCCTGCTGATCGGCAAGCACCGTCTCCATACGATACAGCGCGTCGCTCATCAGAATCTTAGGCCGATCATCATACGCCTGCAAAGTACGCGTGCGGAACTGCGTCATACGGAGCGTTTTCTCCAAGTCGGTCATCACCGGCGGCAACGAACTTTCATAGGCAAAGCGACCGTAAGTTATCAAGCCCGGCACATACGAACGTGCATTCGTCACCACGTCAAAAATCAAATCGTATGCATGCTGATACTGCCCCTGCGACTGCTCCCACAGCGCGGAATTCACCTTGACAGACGGGGGGATTTCCGCAGAATGCTCGCCTTTGTAGCGAAGCACCACCTGCCGCGAGCGTTCCGCGCCTTCCCGGTCATCAAGCATCATATAGGCATCGCTTGCCAGTTCTGCGGCTGCCGGAAGCAAAACTTCGCTACGCACCCTGCTCAAATTGTCCAGACAGCGGTCGTAATAACCGGCATCGTACTGTACATAAGACCAAAAAAGCTGCTCCGCCATCGTGCGCGGCTGTTCGGGCTGCAACAATGCCGCACGGCGATAATCGCCTTGCAACAGACTCACCAGCGCAGTGTTCATCAACCAGCGCGTGTTTTTCGTACCGATATAGGCATCATAATAGACCGACGCGAGTTCCGGCGCATACCAACCGCCATGCTTCAGCAGCGCGTCCGCTTTTTTGAGTGCCGCCTCGGCATAGAGCGAACCATAGCGCGTTTCGGCAAGAATGCGGCTTCGCTCCACCGCTTCGTCCAGGCGATTTTCCCGGAGCAGAAACTGCGTGTACACCGCCGCAAGCTCCGCATTGTCGCGCAGGGCAGCAAGACCGTTCCGCAGCACCGTTTCGGCAAGGCGACGTTCGCCCAACGTCAGGTAACGACGATAAATGCCGAGCCGCGCAAACGCACTGAACGCATTTTTTTCGGCTTGTTTGAGCAAGCGCATCGCATCCGCCGTTTGCCCTTGCCGGATAAACGCATCCACGCTGTCGAGCTGCGCGAGAAACGGTTGCCCATTGGATTTTGCGCACGAAACAAGAAAAACGCCCGCCAAACACAGACCGAGCGCAACTGCGAGCCGATTTTTCTTTGCATTGCGTATCATACGTTAATTTTCGACGGTCTTTTTGATATTGTCAAGCACCGCGTTGATAAACTTATACGCATCGTCCTGACCGTAATCTTTTGCGATGCTGACGGCTTCATCAATCACAATCGATGCGGATACATCGCGCTGATACAAAAGCGCATAGACGCTCATCCGCAAAATTGCAAGCGACACTTTGTTCACGCGGTCAAATTCCCAGCCGTTCAAATGCCCGGCAATCCGCGCATCAATGTCCGCCCGATGCTCCGCCACGCCCGCAATGAGCATCCGCGCAAACGTACCGCTCTCTGCATCAACCGGCTCGCCCGTATCGCTCTCTGCCCATGCCAGTTCAAGCACGTCTTCCAACGAATTGCCGCCAATATCCCACGAATACAGTCCTTGGAACGCAAGAACCCTGCCTTTTCGCCGTGACATAGCCTACCAGTTGAGCAATTTATTGAGCGCGTCGCCCGTTTTTTTGCGGTCAACGTTCTGCGGCGTATCCAAAGATTTCGTGATGTCCTGCACGGCGGCGATCAGGAACTGACTCTGCTTCTGCTGTGTCAGATTCTGCTTAATGTAATCGTACACGGTAATCGTCGTATCCGGCTGCACGACGTCGCTCAAGCCGAGCATTTTTGCGCTGTATTTCTGCCGAACCGCATAAAACTGAAAATTGTCTGCCGTTTCGTTCAAATTTGAAATATAACCGACATCGCGCCCGAACAATTCTATCAATTCCTGGTAACTGATACCGAGCTGCTGCGCGTGCTGCGCCGTCTTGCTCACGATTAAATCGCCGCCCTGATATGTCTTGTCATTCGCCATGTTCGACTTGATGGCATCGTAAGTCAGTTTTTTCGCCTTCAGATCCGCAAGCAACGATTCCGCCTTCGTCTTTGCCGGAGCGGTGTTTTTTTCGTCTTTCGGCACGATGACCAAAAAAAGCTTCATCATATCGTTCCACACGAACGATGCCTTGTTCAACTCATAGAACGAGCGGATTTCCTCGTCCGTCGGCGCGACATTCTTGATTTCGTTCTGCTTCTGGCTGAGCACGTACTGCTGCGCCAAAAGCTGGTTTTTCAAGAACGCCTTGTAGTCGGCGACGCTCATGCCCACTTGCTGCTTCATAAAATCGTCCAGCGACATTCCCGTCTGCTGTTTTACGATGTCGGCAAACTGCGCCTCGGTCACCTGCTGACCGACCTGCTGGCTCACGCTCTGCAAAAAATACTGATTCACCTGCGAGTCGGTGATGGACATTCCTGCTTTCTGCGCCGCCTGCACCACCAGTTTTTCGTCGATGATCGCAGCAAGAATATCTTTCTTCTGATCAATCGTAAACGATGAAATACCGTTCTGCTTTTGGTACATTTCCACGCGCGTCTTCAAATTGCGGAGCGTAATCGTCTCCGATTTGTTCAGTTTTACCACGGCAAGCGGCTGCAAATCATTCTGCGCAAACACCATAGCAGCGGCAAGGAAAAGTCCCAGACCAAGAACTGTTCGTTTCATAGCTATTATCCTCGTATTTTTCGATGGCATTCCATTTCCTAAAACAGTTTGCATACGTTCTTGTTACACAAACCGACGACAAATCACGCTTTTTCGAGCGGAAGCCCGCCGGAAATGACCGCGCGGATTCTGCGCACCCCTGCCGACGACGACTGCTCTTTCGTGATTTTAAACGTTCCGATCTGCGCCGTATGCTGCACGTGCGGACCGCCACAGACTTCCTTGCTGAACCAGTCGTGCGCGGGATCTTTGCCGACCGTATAGACTTTGACGCTTTCACCGTATTTGTTGGCGAACAACGCGCGCGCACCCGCCGCCTGTGCCTGCTCAAGCGACATGATTTCCATCGTGACAGGCAAATCTTTCTGTATCTGCTCGTTGACGATTTCTTCCACCCGCTTGATTTCACCGGCAGTCATCGGACGGTCGAACGTAAAGTCAAAGCGCATACGCTCGTTGTTGATGTTCGAGCCTTTCTGCGCAACCTTGTCGCCCAGCACATTGACCAACGCCTGCTGCAACAAATGCGTCGCCGTATGATATTTGATCGTCGTGTCGCTCTGCTCCGCAAGGCCGCCCTTCGCCTTTCCCGCCTCCAGCGATTTTGAGGCAGCCTTGTGCTTTTCTTCCGCTTCCTTAAAGCCTTCCAAATCGACCGTAAATCCGTGCTCCGCGGCGAGTTCCTGCGTCAGCTCCACGGGATAACCGAACGTGTCGTACAGACGGAACGCGACTTTTCCCGAAATCTCTTTTTTGGGATTTTTCATCAGGTTGGGAAGCAATTTCTGGAATTCCGCCTCGCCGTTCTTGAGCGTCTCGCGGAATTTTTTCTCTTCCGCCGTCAGCTCGTCCGTGATTTTCGCGCGGTTCTGCGCCAGTTCGGGATACGCGGTTTTGAAATTCTCGATGACCGGCTCGGCAACCCGCGCCAAAAACGCGTCCTCAATGCCCAGTTTCAGCCCGTGCCGGACGGCGCGGCGAATCAGACGACGCAACACATAACCCGCGCCAAGGTTTGAGGGCGTAACGCCCCGCTGATCACCCAAAATGAACACCGACGCGCGCGCGTGATCCGCAATAATGCGCACACTCTTGTCTTTTTCGGCATCGCTTCCGTAAGTATAGTGCGCCAACGCTTCGATTTCTGCAATAATCGGCTGGAACACTTCGGTCAGATAGACGCTCGTCTTTCCCTGCAAAATACAGTTGGTACGCTCCAGACCCATGCCCGTGTCAACGTTCTGCTTGGGCAGTTTGACCAGCGTCTTTTCGTCGATGCGATTGAACTGCATGAAAACATTGTTCCAGATTTCCATCCAGTGCTCGCTGTCGGTCTTTTTGTTGCTGCCCTGCGGCGGCAATCCCTCGCCTACCCAATAGAAGATTTCCGTGTCAGGACCGCACGGACCGGTCGGACCTGCCGCCCACCAGTTGTCGCTTGCGGGCAGATACGCGATTTTGTCGTCAGGCATGCCGTTCTCTTTCCAGTAGCGCGCCGCCTCATCATCGCGCGGGGCGGAATCATCGCCCTCGAACACCGTCACGGAAAGCTTGCGCGGGTCAAGTCCGAGCCACCGCGGACTCGTCAAAAATTCGTATGAGAACGCAATCGCTTCTTTCTTGAAATAGTCGCCGAGCGACCAGTTGCCGAGCATCTCAAAACAGGTCAGATGACCGGGATCGCCCACTTCATCGATGTCGCCCGTGCGGATGCATTTCTGGTAATCGGTCAGGCGCGTTCCCGCCGGATGCGGCTCGCCCAGCAGATACGGCACGAGCGGATGCATTCCCGCCATCGTGAACAGCACGGACGGATCGTTTTCGGGAATGAGGCTCTGCCCGGAGATTTCAGCATGATTCTTGCTCTTGAAAAATTCGATATATTTGGAACGCAGTTCGTTAGCAGTCATAGTCATATTTTATGCTTTTGCCGTCTATTCGTCAATGCGTGTGAGCACAAGCGGCTTGTCCTCGCTCTGATAATAGCCGTCGGGGCGGACGACCACAGGGCGCAGCACGAGCGTGTTTTTGTCGTCGCTCAGCTTGGGCTGCGCGCGCCGTCCCGCCGTTTCCGCCGCCGCCACTTTCTGATAGCCGAACAGATACGTCGCCTTAAAAAACGGGCGTTGCGTCTCCGAGCGGAATTGCAGCACCGGCTGCCCCGAAACAGTCAGCCGCACAAACCTGCCCGCATCCTGCACGGAGCCGTTCCGTGCCGTGTACGAACCGTCGGCAAAGGCGATTTCCGTGCCGTCGGCGGCTTTCCAGCGGACGGCAGCAATCTCTTTGAGCAGCGCGTCCGTTTTGTCCGCCGGAGCGGCGAACGTCTTTGTCGTCATTTTCTTGTAGTTGCCGTCCCATAAATTCGATTCGGAAATCGTCATGCGCACGTCGTCCTGCAAACGGATGCGGATTTCATCGGATTTGACCAGAGAAATATCGCAGCGGCGCGACAAATTTTCAATCGACGCGTTGGTGGCGGTAAAACTCATGCCGCCGCGGCGCACGTTGCCGCTCATCCATTTGTACACTTCCTCGCTGCCGTCGTAGTCAAAGATGATTTCGCGCGTGGTCGCGTCAAAGAATAAGGAACGAATCCCGCGCGAAGTGTTTTCGACTTTGTACCACAAGCCGTCCAAGAACTGTGAGAACGACGCCTCGTCCTTAATCTTCGCGAGCTCCGCCGTGGCAAGCGATGTGTTCGCAACACGAATCCGCCGTATCTGCGTGTATTTCTGCTCCGATTCGTTCCAGCGGTATTCGGTCTGAATCTGATCAATGCGATTCGTGCCCTCGACGACTTCCGAGCTGTGCACCCACACCGGGAAACTCACGCCCTTTGCCAGCGAAAGGTCATACGTCTCGTCCCGGTCCAGCTGCTGCACGAACACCGTGCCGTCCGTGTCAAAATCGCCGATGAGCGTAATCTCAAAATTGCCCCGCTTGTCCCGCGAGCCACGGTACATCCGCAACACCGAATGCCCGTTCGTCGCCGTCCCCTGGTACACCAACGCGCTGTGATGGTCGCCGATAACGTCCATGCCCGTGCATGCGAACGTGCGCGACTGCGACACCACCGTCGCCAGGTTTGCCGCGCGCTCATATACTGCCCGCCGGGGATTGTACAGCGCGACCACCAGCGTAATGAACTGACTGCCCGCCGTCTTGACCACGTTAATCTGGTCATCATAACCGTCCCCGTCAATGTCCATCGTCACCGTGGAAAGCAGCGTCTCGTCCTGCGCGAGCGTGATAAACGACATTTCGGTATACGAATCAAGATACGCGTCCGACTGCTTCTCCGCGCCGCCGTCGTCAGTGTCCACGATCGGCGTGACGACCCGCGCGCGCTGCACGGAAGTGTCCCGCACAAAAAGCCGCCGGACAAGCAAAAAACATCCGAGCAGCGCGGCGACGATGACAAAAACAGCGGAAATCATGCGCTTCATACGGTCAGTGTACCAAAAACCTTGCCTTGACACAATATTTATTTCTTATGATAATAAACCGCTATGGAAATCAAAAACATCGACCTATTCGAAACCGCGCCCGTGCCAAAAGCCGTGTTCTCGCTGGCAGTCCCCACCGTGCTGAGCATGATCGTGACCGTCTTTTACAATATGGTGGACACCTTTTTTGTCGGGCAGACGGGCAACCCGCACCAGGTGGCGGCAGTCAGCGTGGCGACCCCCGTGTTCTTGTTTTTCATGGCGGCAGGAAATATCTTCGGCGTGGGCGGCTCGTCGTTCCTGAGCCGCGCGCTCGGCGAAAAGCACTACGACAAGGTGAAAAAAATCAGCTCGTTCTGTTTTTACGGGGGAATCGTCGTCGGCATTGCCGGGCAGATCCTGATGTTCACGTTCATGCGCCCGATCTTGCAGGCAGTCGGCACGAGCGGCAACACGTTCGAGTTCGCCCGCCAGTACCTTTTCTGGGTCGCGTGCGGCGGGCCGGCAATCGTCGTGGCGAACGCGTTCACCAACCTGATCCGGGGCGAAGGCGCGGCAAAAAGCTCCATGATCGGCATGATGTCCGGGACCGTCGCGAACATCATCCTCGACCCGATTTTTATCCTCGACTCGTTCCACGGCATTCCGGGACTGGGCATGGGCGTTGCGGGCGCGGCAATCGCGACCGTCATCGGCAACCTCGTCTCCATCGCCGTGTTCCTGCTGCACGTCTGCTCAAAGAATTCCGTGCTTTCGATCAAGCCGCGGTATTTCTCGGTGCGCGGCGGCATCCTTTCGGGCGTGCTTGCCATCGGGCTTCCCGCCTCGCTCGTCAATATCCTGATGAGCCTGAGCAATATCGTCACCAACAAAATACTCGTCAGCTACGGCGACATTCCCGTCGCGGCCATGGGAATCGCCATGAAAGCGAACATGCTCGTCATCTTCGTGCAGCTCGGATTCGCCATGGGCATCCAGCCGCTGATCGGCTACAACTACGGCGCGCGCAACTTTGCCCGCATGAAATCCGTCATGAAATTCTCCATGCTCTGCGTGGTCATCGCAGGCTGCACGCTCACGGGCATCTATTTCGTGTTCTCGCGGCAGATTATCAACGTGTTCATCAACGACCAGGCCGTCATCGAAACAGGCATCAAACTGCTGCGCATGCTGATGTGCTCCGGCCCGTTCATCGGCATTATGTTCATCTTCAACTTTACGTTCCAGGCGATGGGCAAGGCAATCCCGGCGCTCGTGCTCGCCGCAAGCCGCCAGGGCTTTATCTTTTTGCCGATGATTTACCTTCTGAACGCGATCTTTCACCTCGACGGCGTAATCCTCGCACAGCCCATCGCCGACTTCTGCGCGATTTTCATCGCGCTCGGCATGTTCCTCTCCATGAACAAACGGTTCACGCAGGATCCCCGCACAACAGCCTGACGACCGTTCCGCACGGTGCGGAAAGAAGAAGCCATCCAGCGTTCTCCGCATTTTGCGGAAAG
>CAZSOK010000028.1:0-16437 GCA_964608445.1 uncultured Treponema sp.
TGACCGTCGCCGCATCATTTGACACATTCCCCGTGCAGTATATACAATCATATATATGAAGACAGTTACTGATACAGAAAGCGCGGGCGTTTCGCGCACAAGCCGGATGACGGACAAAATCCGCGTTGCCCAGTGGCTTTCAGCGCACGGAATCGTGCTTGGGCAAAGTTTTGCAGGGAGGCTGCGCGCACTTGCGGCCTCGTATAAAAAAACAGCGGCATCCTGATCCGCGATGTCTATGCGCGGCTCGGCTGTTCCCCGCAGCTTGTCTGTTACTGGGAATCCCGGCCGTATTCCCTCCGGACGCGCCGCTCCATTCTGGCGACCGTCAAAAAAGCCCGCGCCGTGTTCCGCCTTTCCAAAGCGGACGGCGAATCCTTGTCGCGCTTGGCGGGCATTTCGCTTCTTCCGTGCGGCGACCTTTATAAAAAAATCCGCGAACACTACAGCGGCTCGTGGCGCAACCTTTGCGCATCGTGCATGATAAGCGAGCGGATGCTCCGCGCATACCGTCGCACTGGCGCGACAAAGCAGGCGCTTCTTGCCATCTGCGTCTTCCTTTCGCTTGGCAGCGCGGAGGCGGACGCGTTCCTTTCGTCGCTCGGCTGGCGGCTCTCTCCGTCGCTTGCGCAGGACTGCATCGTTGCCTGGTTCCTTGATCATCGCCGATATGAGCGTTCCCGAACTGCCGTCCTTGACGAGTTGAACGAACTGTTCGGAAGCCTCGGAATTCCCCGTTTGATGACACAGGCGGGGGATTTTTTTTATTCCGGCGAAAAATAAAAATCCATTACCGCTTTCTTTTTCCTGTGCGCGTTATGGTTAGGTATGTCGGGCGCAGTTCCGGCGGAATTTAACAGTACGGAGGACACGTATGGCGGTCTGGAACAAAAAGGAAGGCGCACGGGCGGAAAAAACGCCGTCGGTCGATCTTTCTGACGTGATAAAGGGAATGCAGAAGGCGGTGAACGAAGCACAGAAGTTGCTCGAAATGCACAGCCTCAAATCGCTGAAAAATTTCTTCCACGAAGGCGGCGAGCCGAAGACGCTTGAGCTGCACCTTGCGGGCGACAACTACCTTGAGGTGCCGGTTCTTTCGCTCGCGAATCACAGCTCGCTGATGATTGACCGGCTGTCGATGGAATTTGAGGCGAAGATTGCGCAGGTCGGCATCCATAGTGCGGAAGATTTGCTCAAAGCGGTAACGCGTGACGGCGCAATCGAGGAGGATGATGGCGATGAGCGCGCACAGGAGCAGACGGCAGTGTTCGGAGTCGGCTTTTCGGGCGAACCGGGCGGAAACACCATCAAGGTGAAGATGGAATTTGCCGCCGCCCGCCAGCCGGAAGGACTTTCGCGCATCATCGACGAATACAACAAACTTGTCGTGCCGTACCGCGCCGCAGCGGACGCGGACAATTCGCCGTGGAAAGACGGCGACGGACGCGGCGGAAAGAACGGAATCTAGGAAACGCGCGGCATTATGTGCGGGCGCGCCGTTCTTCGGCCGGGGGCGGCGCGTCAAGTGCGGAAGTCGTGCGCGGACTGGAACAGAGCAATTCATGCAATGGAGGAAGTATGGGAAAAATTGCAGAAATGATGGGCGGACTGCCCATGAAAGATTTGATCGGCTCGCCGCTTGTTTCGGTGGTCGAGGCGCAGAAAGGGCTTGCCGGCGTGATGATCGACTACGTGAATCATGTCGGCTATGAAAAAGAAGGCTCGACGGACGCGCGGATGCTCGCGTTCAACCTGACGAAGCCGGTCATCAGCGGCGATACGGTGTCTGTTACGGACATACGGATGCAAGCACCGCTGCTTGGCATGCTTCCGATGCCGTCCCTGCTGGTGGATCACGTGACCATCGACTTTCAAATGGAAGTGACTGCCGCAGAGTCAAGCAAGGACGAGACATCGGCAAGCGCGGAGGTGACGGCCGGATACAAAGGATTCGGCATCACCGCGAGCGTCACGGGAAAAGTCAGCACGAGCAAGGAGAACACGCGCTCAACGAACCAGACGGCGAAATACCAAGTGCACGTGGAGGCGAACCAGCAGCCGCAGACCGAATGCATGGCAAAGCTGATGGATATGTTCGCTTCTTGCACCGAGCCAGTTTCCATCACGAGCCGCAGTGAAAAGGCGGCGGCATAGCAGGAGGCGGGAAAAATGCCGGCAGACAGATACGGAGCGGCTGAAGAAAAAGAAGGTGCGATGAACGGCGTTCGCATTTCCGACCTGATTGCGGCTCCGCTCACGGCGGCCGCCGACGCGCAGTTCGAGCTTGCCATGCGCACCGTGGAATTCATCCACAGCGTCGGCATGGAAACGGACGAAAACGGCAGGACGGCGGCAAAGAACATTTCGTTCGGCGTGAAAGCACCTTCGGGCGACGGAGACGGAACAAAGGAAATCGAAGTCACCGCTCCGCTGTTGGCCGTCGTTCCCGTTCCCAGCCTTGCGGTGGAAGAAATGGACGTCGGCTTTCAGATGGAAGTGACGTCCGCGCAGAACGGCGGCGATGGCATCGTGATGTGCGGGCAGGTTTCGTCCAGCGCGGATCAGACGCGGGAATCGAACCAGAGCGCGAAATACCAAATCAGCGTGAAGGCAAGACGGCAGCAGCAAAGCGAAGGCTTGAGCCGGCTGCTCGACATCCTTGCGTCGGCGGTGCAGGGCGTATGACGGATTGCGCGGAAGCCGTGCGGCGGCCGCGCATAGTTCAAGGCAGTTCGGAGGAACAGATGAAAGAAACAATGGGCGGCGCAGTGACAAACGAAAGCCGCCAAAAGGTGATGAAAGTTCTCGGCGAGTATGGATGCTATTTCCTTTCGCTCGTGCAAGCTGCGGAGCGGCTCACGGGAAAGCGGATTGACGCGGTTGCCGCATACCTCGACGCGCTGATAAAAAAGCGCACTGACGGAGAGGCGACGATGCTTGATCCTGCGGCAGTGCTTTCGGCGATGGCGGGCGGAATGTGGACGGTGCGCAAGGAAACGGCGGACTACATTCCCCGCGACGGCGAAGTGGAAGTGCTTGTGTTCCAGAACGGAGCATACACGCACTTTGTCCTTGGCGACGGAACGGGCGGCGTGCTTTATGATCCGCTCGGAAACTCAAATACTGTGGCTCACGGGCGCATTATTGGAAAACGAATATTCGCGCGGGTATAGCGCAAGGAGTGTTGAATATGAAAAAGATTATTATAGTGGCGCATGGTTGCTCACGGAGCGGCGTTGGCGACCCTGATGTCAAGACGATTACAAAGGCAACGGAGGATTTGTCATTCCATACGGCAAAGTCCTATATGGATGGGGAGAATTTTCCCGAATATGCGTCTGCATCCATGAGTGAATTCCAGCCGCTGAGCGACAGCGACTGTCTTTTCTTCTTTGGTTTCGTTCCTCATGGAACGGGCATCGTCAATACAGGCATGAGACGTGGCGGGCATATCCACGGGGAGGAGATATTCGTGTTGCGAAACGCCAATGCAAGTCTTCCCGAAATCGGATTGTTCGCGCGAAGAAATGATGCCAAAGTGATCATGCTGGCGTGCCGTTCGTACATATAACACACGAAGAAGGGGTGGCGATGGGGCGGGCGATTTTAACGGCGATGCTTTTTTTCGCGGCAGCGGCTTATGCGCGTGAGTATCCGCTTGGAATCTACATCACGGAGCTGTACAATTTTGACTACGCAGGTCAGACGTTCTGCACGGATTTCTGGCTGTGGTCGGTGTACGGCGGCGCAGAGACGGACTTCCGCGAAACAATCGACATCGTGCATGACCTCGGTTCTACGGTGCGCATCTATGCTTCGGATGCGGCAGACGGAAACCGATTTTGGATGCAGCAAAAGATAAATGCGCAGGTGCAGTGCCGTTGGGACATGAAGCGTTTTCCGTTTGATTCCGCAGATCTTTCAATTTTGCTGGAAGATTTCCGGGACATTGACGACATTCGCTTCCTGCCCGACACGGTGAATTCCGGCATTTCCCCGTTGATTGACGTTGACGGATGGCATGTGACGGGATTCTTGCTTTCCGAAACGGCGGTGGACTACGGCACGAATTTCGGCGATGTGCGGCGGACGGAAAAGGCGGCGGTCTATTCGCGCGTTGCGGCGACCGTCAGCCTGGTCCGCGTGCGTCCGTGGGTGACATTCTTCAAGATGACTTCCTGCGTCTTTATTTCGCTCGTGCTGTCGCTGCTCCCGTTTTTCATGAAGCCCGAAACCGATTCCCGCCTCGCGCTGCCGAGTGCCGCGCTGTTCGCCGTCGTCGGCAACAAATATGTCGTCGATTCTGCCGTGCCTTCGTCCGCCGCGCTCACGCTCCTCGATTCGATTCACTCGCTTTCGCTCGTCTGCATCCTGCTTGTCTGTGCCGTCATCATCCGTACCGACGGAATGCGCGCCACCCATGACCGCACCGAACTGTGGCGGAGTTTCGTCATTGACCGAATTGCCGCGTGCGCCATAAGTGCCGTGTACGTCGCCGCGAACATCATGCTCGTCCTGCGGGCTTTTGGGGCGGCTTGACAATGAGATGGGGCGGTAGGAAAGCCAGCGTCACGTTCGGTGTATTTTTTAGTCTGCTCGTAAATGGAAGCCCGCGCGTTTTCTCGTTCTGTCTTTATGACGGTGGTGATTGTGTTTTGGATGGGTTGTCCGGGGTGCGCGTGGTTTTATGCCTAACACCCGCTCCACCGGTAAAGATGGCGACGTGAACTGAACGCCACTACACAAAAGAAAACAAATCCCCGGTGTCCAGACAACGCAGGACACCGGGGAAACGCCCTATTCAGATTCGACGGTTATGGTCTTTGAGATGCTGGCGGTGCAGTACTCCTTTCCGGGCTTTGTCACGACCGAGACAGAATATTCGTCCGCGCCGATGTCCGCAGGAATCCTGAAATCAATCAGGTTAGTGCCTTTTCGGTCAAAGACCGCGATCCTGGTCTTTCCCGCCTCATTCTCAAGAAAAACGCCCTGCGCCCTGTCGGCCGAGTCGAACGACAGGTTTCGACCGTACAACCGGATTTTGTCCGTTGCCTTGACGGGGGCAAGTTCCTTTTCCCTCGCGTCATCGTCAAGGGATGATATTCTGTACAGGCGGCCTTCCCCGGCGGAATCCGGCGGCAACTGCCGGTACTGAAGGTTTGCGCCCACTTCATGCTGCGTTTCCTCGGACGGTGCAAAAATGAAGCCGACCTGATGATTTCCGCTCCCGGCCGAAAACGAGCCGCTGATGCTCGCGCAGGTTCCGGTCGCATTCGCACGTACCGAGCCGAACGGCAGGCAGACGGTGTAGCCTTTCGCGAGGTTTTTGTTCACCACCGTTTCAAGGATGCTCATCATCCCTGAAATATCGGCTTCGGTAAAGCTTGAGTTATACGAAAGCATCTCCTTGACAAGAGACTTTTCGTCCAAAATCTGCGACGCGCTGCTCCTGAAGCAGAACGCGTCTTTTTCGCCGTCAGATGAGAAATTGTTTCTCACGGTCTTGATATTTAACATAATGCCCTCCATGAAATATAATGGCAAAAGTCAGACAGGTTTTTACAGAAAGACCTGGAACTTTACTTTGACAAGGAGAGCCGGAACATGATATAATCGATTGCTCTATTTCGGAAATCATGTATAAGCCCATGGCTTTTCCGGCTTCCGACCCGTGAAGCCTTTTTGCGAAACGCGGCAACGTTTGCAAAAAGGCTTCTTTGTTTTACCCGACGCTCTTTTTCCCCGCACCTCCTGTCCTGTTCAGAGACACCAGCCTTGCGAATTCTGCGGCCGATCCATTTCTCACAAGATGCCCCTGCTTCTCCAGCATGAGCAACAAGAGCATCACTGTCGCGAAGCAGACTGCCTCCGCCTCGCCGTTCATGCTCTGCTCGGTATGCTTCAGCACGATATGCCCGTATTCGTGCAGGATGATGAGCATCTCCTCCCCGTTCTTGTAGCTGTCGTTATAGCAAATCATCCGCACGCCGGCGGGGTTCTCGTCATCGGCAGGCAGGATGAGGCACAGCCCCTCCTGCCAGGTGCCCTTGGAAAGGGGGCGCATCCGCTCCAGGTTCTCAGGCAGGAAGCTTGAGTACCCTCTCAGCACAATGCCCTCGCCCGTAATCATCCTCATGCAGTCAAAGCCCTTGCCATCGTACCCCGCATCGCACAGTTTTTTGGCAGCTATGTCCATTACCTCAAAAAACCGCCATGCAGGAAGCGCGTACCCTGTCCGTGCCGGCCTGTCCTGATGCCCATCCGTAATTGTCTCTCCCATTAGTCAACCTCCGTTTCGTCGTTGTTCGCGCGCTTGTATTCATCCATAAGGATGCTGGTCAGCGTCTTCTTCTGGTTCAGGCTCAGGTTGTCCTTGCTTGATGCGAGCAGGATCCTCAGCTGGTCGTAACCGTAGTTCGTGTCGTTCCCTGTCAGATAGTCGCTTGTTGTGTGCAGGATATTTGCGATGTTCGCAAGTATCTCCGTCTTCGGCAGGCGATCCGTCGTCATATAGCGGCTGAACGCCGCCTCCGTAATTCCGCACAGCTCGCACATTTTTCTTTGCGAGTAGCGGTTTTTCTCCATTAAATCTTTGACCCTCCTTGAAAAAACGGTCTCACTTCTGTTCGTTGCCATTTTTATACTCCTCAAATATGGCTGTAACTGAACGCACCCGGTGCGTCTTTGCGTGGGGGAGCAGTTCCCAACGTCTGTACATAATATATTATACTTTCGGCAATTTGTCAACCAAAAGGTGTCGTAAAATAAAACAAAAGTATAAAGTTTGTGTGCCGATTTGACAAATGCACCGCCAGCCTGAGCACCATGCTCTTTTCTTGCTGAAAATACGCTCATCTGTTGCTGAGAATGGCATGCTCCGTTACTGAGAATATGCTGTTTTCAGTAACAGGCGGGCATGATTTCAGTCGTCCGGCAGCATCTTCCCAGTATGGGGTTGATGGCGGCAGGCATCCGTCTTGCGTTCAGACCCGCTCCGCGTCGAGCGCGTTTTTTGCGGCGCGGACGACCTCAAGCAGAATCCGGGACTGCCTCCCGTTGCTCACCGAAAATATCTCGTCGATTTCAGGCGGGACGGACTCCGTGTCGCCGCCGTTCAGCAGGAAATCAGCCGGAATTCTGAGGGCGCGCACAATCCTCACGAACACGCTCAGGCTCAGTTTTGTGCCGCCCGTTTCAATATGGCTCATGTGCGTTGTCGAAACGCCCACCGCCTTTACCTGCACGTCACATTTCATTCCTGATGAATGTGCGCACCATCTGTGCCATCGCAAGAAGTTGCTCCCTGTTCAACCGCGAGAAGATTTCGGGTATGTACTCTACATCTCTCCCTTTTTCATTCGCTTTGCCGAAAAAATCCTCTGGCGAAATCGAAAGGTATGCGCAAATCGAAAAGAATCCCTGCAAAGACGGAAGCCGCTTTCCGTTTTCAATCAAGTTGATGTAGTTCACGTTCTGACCGAGCGCGATGCTCATTTCACGCGCCGAAATTCCCTTGCCATTCCGCAAAAATCTAAGCCTGTCGCAAAAAGCCTTTTCGTATTCATAAAATTTTTCTTTGTCAACATTCATAAACATACTATAAGATGTTATTTTGCTTGACATAAAATCTTACAGAATGCATAATGAGTTACTGCAATCTTTAAGATTGCAGTTCAAAATCTAGAGATATGAAGCGGTACGCAATTTTGCTCGGCGCGGTTTCGCCGGAAAAAGGCTTGCAGAAAAGCCTCATTGATTTCAAGGATTTCCTCACGAGTGACGCGGGCGGCTCATGGTACGAAAGTGAAATCATGATTACCGGTTCGCTTGACTGGCCGCTCGTGCAGCTGCTCCAGTCGCGGTTGCGCGAGTATGACTTTGTGGTCGTTTACCAGTGCCGATTCTCGCACGGCGAGGCGGATTCGGATTGGAGCGGGAAGCTGCGGAGCGTGACGGAAGGCGGTCGCGGCGTGTTCATCAGCGACACATGCGACGAGGTTGTCGGCACGGAGGAGCTGGGGTACGAGCGCGTGGAGGGCGCGGTGGAAAAAGTCACTGGATTCTATGGAAAAGAAATATAAGGAGATTGTTAAATGAGAGTAGTAACATTTGAAGAGATAGCGAGTATCGGGATAACACCAAAAGAATGTGTTGACTGGGCGACTTTTGTTATCAAAAATAAACAAAACTATATCCTTCCGCTCAAGATTTCCATTCCCTATGGAAACGAGCGATTTTTCAATACTATGCCTTCGTACATACCGGAATTGAATTTATTTGGAGTAAAAGTTGTTTCTAGAGTTCCTAGTAGAAAACCTGCGATAAAAGCAGACATAATTTTATATGACACGGAGTATGGCGACATGGTGGCGTTCATGGACGGAACTTGGATTACGACATGGCGAACGGCAGCGGTTGCCGCAGTTACGGTAGAAAAACTAAAAAAGGCGGAGACAAAAATCATTTCCATTGTCGGACTTGGAAATATTGCGCGCGCATTCCTTATGTGTATTGATGTAATGGAAGAGCATAAGGAACTGGATATACATATCCTTGCCTACAAAAATCAGCATGAGGAATTTATTGAACGATTTAAGGAATACGAGAACATTCGTTTTACCGTTCACACTGACATAAAGGAAATGTTCGGAATTTCCGACGTGATAGTTTCCTGCGTTACGGCGGCGACTTCCTTGTTTTCAGATGACGACAGTGTTTACAGAGCGGGCGTGCTTGTCGTTCCTGTTCAGACGAGGGGATTCCAGAATTGTGATTTGACATTTGACAGAATTTTTTGCGACGACATACCGCATATTTCTGGGTTCAAATATTTCAAGCAGTACAAGTCGGTCACGGAAATGACTGATGTCCTGAATGACGGCGATTTTTTAAGGGGGGGGGTGGAAAGGGTTCTTGCCTATAACATAGGCATTTCCATTCAAGACATTTATTTTGCCTCGAAGATTCTTGAGCGGATAAATAGTGTCAAGCAACGAGAAAGGATGAAATTCTGGGTGTAATTTATGGAAGAAGTTTCAAGAGAAGAATATATAAGTGTACTGAAAGAAGAGCTTTGCTTTATTGATAAAATTTGCTCTGAGCAGAATCTTATATATTTTTTGTATTATGGCACTCTCATAGGTGCAGTCAGACATCATGGTTTGATTCCGTGGGATGATGACTTGGATATTGCAATGCCAAGACCTGATTATGAAAAGTTCCTTGAATATTTGAAAAAAAATGATATTGGGAAATATGTGATTGTCAATAATGATACCGATAAGTCTATTCCATATTTGATTACTAGGCTTAGCGATACAAGGTATCATTTGGAATTTTCACAGGGAATTCAACATGAGATTGGAATCTTTATAGATATATATCCGCTTGATGGTATGGGAAATAATAAGTTTATTGCAAATATGCACGGAATGTTTTGTTTTTTTCTAAAAAAACTATTTTTTGTAGAGTTTCAATACTATTATCCAAAAGGTAGATGGTTTAAAAATATACTTTTAAAAATTCTAAAAAAAATATTACTTATGCCTAAAAAATCAGTTATGAAAATGTTTTTGAATCATGCTTGCAGAAAATATGATTACTTAAAATCAAAGTATGTTAATTGTTGTTTATGGACAGATTTGTATATAAAAGCAATTGTTCCAAGAGCCTGTTTTGATAAAAGACTGAATGTTACATTTGAAGGATGTGATGCAATTATTCCAGCAGGTTATGACATAATTCTAAAGGCTTGTTATGGAAATTATATGGAACTTCCGCCGCCAGAGCAGAGGTTTTGTCATCACTATTATAAGATTTATAAAAAATAATTCATGGTGAAAAATAGAATCATAAAAGCTGGGATTGGCTATACAATTGGAAATTATCTCATAAAAGGAATTGGTTTTTTCACTGTTCCAATTTTTACACGCCTTCTAACTGTGGCTGATTATGGGTTATACAACACTTTCTTTGCATATGAATCTATTTTTTATTTGTTCGTATGTTTTTCATTGCATACTTGTCTAAAAAATGCAAAATATAAATATTCTGAAAACTTTTCCGATTTTTGTTCATCGTGCATTCTCTTGATTTGTCTTACTTCTTTTGTTTGGTTTTGTATAGCAAGTATCTTTGTTATGTTTGCACATAATAATTTTGTTAGACAGTATAACTGGTTGATTGTTGCGTTTGTTGTGTGCTGTTTTTCATCATCTTTGCTTGTATTTTTTAATTCATATACATGTTTGGATTATGATTACAAGACTTATTGTATTGTTGCTGCTGTGAACGCAATTGGAAGTACCGTAATTTCTATTCTTTTTATCTGTTTTTTGTTCAAGTCGAAACCCTATATTGGAAGAATTCTAGGTACGACCATAGTTTCTTTCGGATTATCAATTTTTATTGTTTTCTATTTTTGGAAAAAAGCAAGATTTCGTTTTAACAAAGAATATTTGCGTTTCGGGTTAAGATACAGCATTCCCTTGATTCCACATGGAGTCTCACAAGTTATATTAAATCAATTTGATAGAATTATGATTACAAGAATGACAGGTCTTGTCCAGTCTGGATTATACAGTTTTGCGTATAATGTTTTTTCTATTGTTCAGATAACAGGAATGTCTGTGGATACGGTATGGAGTCCGTGGTTTTATAAAAAAATGCATGAAAAAGATTATGATTCTATAAAAAATGCGCAAATAAGCATTGTTTTTCTTGTGGCAGGCTTTATGGGATTTATTATTGCTTTGAGTCCTGAGATTCTAATGATTTTAGGAACGAGAGAATACGGTGATTCTGTTTATTGCGTAATTCCATTAGTCGTTGGTGGTTTTTTTGCATTTTTATATAATTTCCCGGTAGGTATTGAGTATTACTTTGAAAAAACAAAATACATAGCCGTTGGTACAATAACAGCGGCGATTGTAAATATTTTACTAAACCTTATTTTTATTTCAAAATATGGGTATATTGCGGCTGCTTATACTACAACAATAACATATATGCTGTATTTTATTTTTCATTACTGCCTGTCAAAAAAAATCTTTAAAAAGAATCTTTTCAGTTTAAAAGTGTTCTTGTTTGCGTCTGTCTTTATCTTTGTTGTTACTGTTTTCTCGTTAGTTTTTTTGAAAATTGCTTTACCAAGAATGATTATTGCTTCTGTCATTTTAATCTCCGCAACTATTTATGAAGAAAAAACTTTAGGAATTTTCGGGAACAATAAAATAGGGAAGGAATTATGAACGTCTACACAAAATTGATTTATTCAATAAAAGATTTTATTAAATATTTCGTATGTAAAACAAGAATAGTTTTGCCCCCCCGGTGCGTTTGTATGCAAAAATATTCGTCTCATTGTTATCTTGCTGTCTGTGCAATTATCAAGAACGAAGCGGCTTATTTACGTGAATGGATTGAGTGGCATTTGATGCAGGGAGTGGAATACTTTTATTTGTATGACAATGAATCTGAAGACAACAGTTATGAGGTTTTAAAACCATATATTGATAAGGGGATAGTCTTGTATCACAAAGTTTTTGGAAATGGAATGCAATTGCCGGTCTATAACGATTGTATAGTTCGGTATAGAAAATATTCAAGATGGATTGCATTTATTGATGCAGATGAATTCATTGTTTCGCTAGAAAAACGGCTGTCTGATTTTTTAAAGGCGTATGAGCAAGAAGCAGCAGTCTGCGTAAATTGGGTGATGTTTGATTCTAATGGATATGAGGAAACGCCATGCGGTAAGCTTGTCACAGAAGCATACACAAGGATTCATAAGAATTTCTCATCGGATAATATGCATGTAAAGTCGATTGTAAATCCAAAGTGTGTAAAATATGTTGCAAATCCCCATTATCCGCTGCTTAGGTTCTTTAAATCGAAGGTAAATGAGAATTTCAAGAAAGTGAGGTTGGCTTGGGTAGATCCAAAAGATTATTCTATACAAAAAATAAGGATAAATCATTATTTTTCAAAGAGCAGGGAAGAATATGAAGCAAAAATTGCTCGGGGAATGGCAGACAATAAACAAGGAAGCCATCGTCCTTATGAGGAATTCAGGATAAATTTTCTTGACGGCATTCAAGACTGTTCAATGAAAGAATATATTCCTGTTTTGCGCAAAAAATGCGGATTAGAGTCGTAATTATGAAATCTTTTGTTTGTGCTTTGAAGCAACCTGTAACAATACGATTTTCTCTTTCCAATTTTGCGCTCGGTTTGTTTATGATTAACTGTATAATTGATCCGGGAAATGCACTGTTCCATACAAAACAATTGACTTTCTTTTTTGCGCTTGCGGCAAACATAAAAAAAATGAAATGTAACAATTGCTTTCCGATTTTTAACTTTGTTGTTTTTTACATAGCATTTTTTGTGAGCGCAAGTCTGATGATTTTGCGAAACATCAACTATGATTCAGATTTTTTGAATATGTATGCAACGACGTTTTTGTTATTGGTCATCTTTTTTGTCAATAACAAGAAAATTAATGTGAATTTCTATTTTAATTTTGTCTGTTTTATTATTGCATTGCTTACGGTTGTTTTTAGCATAATTATAATAATGATGCCTGCCGCTGCAATAGTAATTATGGAAAATGAAAAACTTGGTGCCATTTTTATGTTTGCAGAACGGAAAAAATTTCTTTGGTGGTGGATTTCCAGTGTTTTTCATCTGGCATCCCCGCTATTGATTCTCCAGGTTGCATTAAAGTTTTGTTTATTCTTGAAGAATCATAAAAAGAAAGAGTTTATAGCCACAGGTTTCTATTTGGTTGCGATGTTTTTTACAGGTACTCGGGCAAATATTTTAGCGAGCGTCTTGGTAGTCGGGCTTATTTATCTTTATGATTTGTATTTTGTACGAAAGCGACTGTACAAGACGGCGTTTTTGACAGTTCTGTTCTGTTTTTTTTCTTTTATTGCAGTTTTCTTATTGCTGACGGTAAAGAATTCTTCCAGTGATATGAAAGATTTGCACATGGTTTCTTACAATATCTTGTTCTCGGAGAGTCCTTCATATCTGTTGCTTGGTCAAGGTCCGGGAGCTTGGTTTTATGATGTCGGATGGAAAAAATTTTGCCTGAACACTGAAATTTCCTATTTGGAACTGGCACGTATGTTCGGTTTATTTTTTATGATTATAATAGTTTTACTTTATGCATATCCTTTTATTCATTTTATAAAAAAGCCGAGTTTCTTCAGATTCAGCATCGCAATTGCGTATTTGGCATATCTGTTTATTGCGGGAACGAACCCGCTTTTGATAGGTCCCACCGGTTTCACTGCATTTTGGTATGCAAATTATTTGTTAGAAAATGGAGAAAGTAAAAATGGTTGATATATTAATGGCGACATATAATGGTGAAAAATTCATAAGGCAGCAAATTGAAAGCATTATAAAACAGACTTTTATAGAGTGGAATTTGTATATCCATGATGATGGTTCAACAGATAATACTATCGCTATTATAAAGAGTTTTGATGATGAGAGGATACATTTTATTGAAGATGACCACCATTTTGGGAGTTCTTCTTTAAATTTTTTGCATTTGACTAATTATGTTAAAAGTGATTATTTCTTTTTTTCTGATCAAGATGATTTTTGGCTTCCAATTAAACTTCAAAAAACATTGTCGTTCATCAAGCAAATAGAGAACGGCGAAAAAATGATACCTGCTTGTGTCGGAACGGATTTGAAGATTGTTGATTCACGTTTAAGTGTAATAAGTGAATCTTTTTACGATTATTCCAAACTTCTGAATGATGCTGATTTTAACTCGCTTTTGATTGAAAACGATTTTACAGGATGTACTATGTGCATGAACAGGGCGGTAGTTCCATATCTGAAGACATTAAAAAACGAAGAGTTTTCCAAAATTCTGCAACATGACTGGCTTGTCGCTTTGATATGCGCTGCGGACGGAAAAGTTGCACAGTTGAAAGAGCAAACAATGCTTTACAGACAGCATCAAAACAATGCAGTTGGAGCGAACGCTTTTTCTGTGGCAAACATTTTTCGCTTTTCAACATTAAGAAATCGCTTCAAAAAAATAAAAAAACTAAAAGCAAGCGTTTATGAACAATTACAATTGACTGCCGCGTTAATAAAAAATGAGCGCAAGAAAAATTTGATAGAGAAATATGTTTCTTCTACTGGCATAAAGCACAAAATTTTCATAATCAAAAATAAAATCAACAGGAGCATAAACATAGTAAAAAGTTTAGAGAAACTTTTTTTGTACTAGCATTATGAATACTTTTTCCATCATCGTAACTTACAATCCTAATATTTCTCAGTTGAAAGCCTGCGTTGTGTCTCTTTTGCCACAGGTTGAAAAAATCATCATCGTGAAGAACAGTGGCGAGCGGCTTGACGATGATGATTTTCAGAACAAAAAAATAGAGCTGGTGCAACTCGACAAGAACTACGGCATCGCCTATGCGCAGAATCGTGGGATTGAAAGGGCGACGGAACTGGGGGCGGAGTGGATGCTGCTTTCCGATCAGGATACGGTTTTCCCGGAGGGGTATGTAAGCCGTTTTTCGGCAAAAACTGAAACCTATGGCACGGAGGCGATATATGTCCCGGTGTTTTTCAATGAGACAAAAAATCAGCTTGAGCCTGTTTCGCTGGCTATGTCCGAAAGTGTTTGCCCGGACGGAATTTCTCCCATTCCGCTGATTCACGGCATTTCATCCGGCACGATTTTTCATAAGGGCGTTTTTGAGAAAATCGGCGGAATGGACGAAAGGCTGTTCATTGACTACGTGGACTTTGAGTGGTGCTGGCGGGCGCGTTCCCACGGAATAGGGACGCTCTGTTTTCCCGATATCGTCGTCCGCCATCAGCTTGGGGATTCGTATGTGCAATTTTTCGGCAGGAAGATAACGATTCGGTCAGACTTTCGGTACTACTATATGCTGCGCAACGGAATTTATCTGGGGAAAAACTGCGAGTTTATTTCAAAAGACGAAAGAAGAATTCTTTTGAAGCGAACGCTTCTTTTTGCGCTTGGCATTATCGCAATCGCGCCGAAGAAAAGCAAGGCGCTGCGGCTTGTGAGAAAGGCGTTTTCCGATGGACGAAAAATGGGAGGCGAAAAGTGAATATTTTGGTACACACCTGGTGGTTTTCAAAAAACAGAGGCTCTGAATTTGCTGTTGCGTATAATTTCTGCAAAGAAATGTCAAAGAAGCATCATCTGTATGTTCTTGTGGAAAGCTGTTCATACGGGTGGGACGACCGGTCAGAATTGAATGGGGGGGGGTATAACGAATTGACTAACGTGGATTTTGTCACCGTTCCTTATAGAAACAGATTCTTGGAATACTTTTGTAAGGGTGTGCTTTCATATCTTTTGTTTAAAAACTGGGAACGCGGCGTGTACCGCCATATCAAGAAATCCGGGCTGCTGGAAAAAATCGATTTGATTCATTATGTGGCTCCAGTCGGTTACCGTGAGCCTGGCTTTCTGCACAAATTCGGCAAGCCATATGTCTGGGGACCGTTCGGCGGGATGTATCCGATTCCAGGTGAATTCATCAGGAAAGTGCCGGGAAAGGCGCGCCTTGCATGGAACATAAAGAACCTGCTGAACGCTGTTCAGTTTCATTCTCCCAGAATCAGGCGTATTCTTAAGCGGAGCGATGTTCTCGTTGCCTGTACCAAGACCCAGCGGGATATGGTCAATGCGCTTTTGAAAGACGGTCGCTGCCGCTATCTGCCGGAGAACGGGATTGACTACGGGAAGCAGCAGGCTGTTTCGGATGATTTTATTGAAGGAAAATTCAGCGGTCAGTGTATAAACATACTGTGGATTGGCAGGAATGACATCAACAAAAATGCTCGACTTTTGCTTGATTCCCTTGAGAAATGCGGTGTTGAAAATTTCCATTGTTCGTTTGTCGGCGAAAGATGCACTGAACTTGCGGCGTGTGTGCAGGATGAACAGCTGCTTTCACGTCTTTCATTTTTTAATCATATTCCGCGGGAAAAAGTTTTGGAGATGTACAAAAATGCGCATTTGCTTGTGATAACTTCCGCAATGGAAGCGAATACCACGGTATTGTTTGAGGCTCTTGAGAACTGTGTTCCTGTTATGACGGTTGACCATTGCGGCATGGCTGATGTCGTGAAGCATGAAAGCACGGGAATAAAAATCCCTGTTTCTGCTTATGAAACGATGTGCGCCAGTTTCGCATCTCAGATTGACAGGCTGTGCAAAAATCCGGGCTTGCTGAAAATGTTCGCAAGGAACATAAAGTCGTCATCATACGAGTACAGCCAGGAATACAGAATGGATTTCTTTGAGCAGTGTTATAAGGATGCGATTTCGGCATACAGGGCAGGGGGCGCACGATGAGTATGCCGCCGGGATTATTCGCCTTTTCCGCCTGCTTCGATAATCCTCATCATCTCCGC
>CAZSOK010000029.1:0-15999 GCA_964608445.1 uncultured Treponema sp.
TCGCGCGGCAATGTCTTTGGCGAACATGGTGCGGAACACTTTGCGCACGAACGGCTGGATAAAGAACATCTGCGTAAAGAACGCGAACGGCACGTTAAAGCACATCAGCTTGAGCCAGTTTGCCAGCAACGTCAGCCCGTTGAATCCCGCGTAATACGGATAGTACAAGAACGCGGCGAGCAGACTCATTGCAGGACACATCAGGCAGACGGTCGCCGTGATGATTGCGGACTCAAAAATGACCGGGTTGTCCTTGCGCGGGTCAAATTTTCGGCTCGCAAGACGGAACGACACGGGGCTTCCCATGCACACTTCCAGTGTATAAGCGAGCGCGAACTCAACAAGCACGACCGCCCAAATCGGCATCATGCTCCCGAACATATACACGCCGCCCTGTTTGTGCAGCGCGTCAAGGACGCTCGCCGTCTGATTTGCCTGCATGAGCGCGTTTCCGTTCACCACGTACAGGCTGTAAAAAACAAAGGCATGCACGGTCACTACCACTGTAATGAACGCGAACACCATCCGCTGAAACTGATTTCTTGGCATTTCTCTTACCTCTTCTATTATAAATTTGACAAAAAAACGAAAAAAATGCAATGATAGAGATTATGAAAAAACAGACGATTTTTTGCTTTTTTTGTACGATTTTTTTGGCTGCGGGCGTGATTTCCTGCGCAAAAGCGGGCGACAACACCGTCCGTCAGGCAATGCAGGCACTGGGAGCGGGCGAATACGACACGGCGCTCCAGTTTTTCACGCAGGCATTGGACGAAGACACCAATTATTCGCCGGAACTGCTGTACGCGTTCATTGCCAACGTGTACGTGAACCAGGGCGAATACCAAAAGGCAATCGCCGCGCAGGAGTCATCCCTTGCGCTCCGCGCGGATTACCGTGGCTTTGTCTCGCTCGGCATGCTGTATCATCTGGTAAAGGACGACGAAAAAGCCGCCGCCGCCTATCGGAATGCGATTTCCCTTGACGGAAAAAAAGGCGAAGCCTATGCCAGTCTGGGCGCGCTTTACCTTGGGCAAGACGACGCGGCGCAGGCAATCCCGCTGCTGGAAAAAGCCGCCGCGCTCGAACCGAACATCGCCGTGATTTGGGCAAACCTTGCCGTCGCCTACGCCTTTGCGGGAAAAAGCGAAAAGAGCGACGATGCGCTGGAAAAAGCCCGTGCGCTCAAATGCGAAAACATCGAGCAGTTTGAAGAAAAAATTGCGGAGCGGCAGGACGCAGCGCGGCAATTCGCCCCTGCGCCGTAGATTTTCGCGCCGTGTCTTTTTCTTTTCTGCTTATTCTGCTATAATTGACGCATGGTAATTGCTTCAATCGATTTAAAAGACGGTCATATCGTCCAGCTGAAAAACGGCAAAGACTTGGTTTTGCAGCGCGATGACGCGGACGAACTGATTGCTGACTTTGACCGCTACGGTGAAGTTGCGGTCATCGACCTTGACCAGGCGTTGCGCAACACGGACGAAAAAGGAAATACAAAGAACACGGCACTGCTCAGGCACTTGCTTCGGCGCGGAAACGTGCGCGTGGGCGGCGGAATCCGTGACGTAAAAAAGGCGCGCGAACTCATTTCGCTCGGCGCGGAAAAAGTCATTGTGGGAAGCGCCGCATGGAATCCCGCGCCCAAGCCCGGCGAATCAATCCTGAACACGGCGTTTTTGGAAGCATTGGACAAGGCAATCGGCAAGCAGCGCGTGATTATCAGCGTGGACGCAATCAACGGCAAGATTGCCGTCAAAGGCTGGACGGAGACGGTGGACATTCCGCTGATCGACGGCGCAAAGGAAGCCGAGCAATACTGTTCTGAATTGCTGTTCACCTGCGTAGAAAAAGAAGGCTGTATGCAGGGAACGGACATGGAAGCCGTACAGGCTTTGCGCGCCGCCGTCAAATGCCGGGTGGTCGCGGCGGGCGGCGTTCATTCGCTTGAGCAGGTTACCGAGCTGGAAAAGTTAGGCTGCGACGTGCAGTTGGGCATGGCATTGTATACGGGCAAAGTGCGTTTGCAGGACGCGTTCGTTTCCTGCCTGAACTGGGAAAAGACGGGCGACCTGCTTCCCGTGATTGCGCAGAGCATTTCTGGTGAAGTGCTGATGACCGGCTACGCGAACCGCGCGGCATTCGCAGCGTCGTTTGAGACGGGAAAACTCACCTTTTACAGCCGCACACGCAACGCGCTGTGGACAAAAGGTGAGACGAGCGGACATTTCTTGGAGCTGGTCAAAATGCGCGCCGACTGCGACCGCGATGCCGTGCTTGCCACCGTCATTCCGCACGGCGGAGTCTGCCACACCGGCAGTTTTACCTGCTTCAGTTCCGCTCCCGACGAAAAATCTTCTTTGGAGCGGTTGTACACGACGATTTGCGAACGCTTTGCCAACCCACGCCCCGGAAGCTACACCGCCACGCTGGATGCGACGCGCGTGCGTGAAAAAATCATGGAAGAAGCCGAAGAACTGTGCGACGAGGCAGAGAACAAAGCCGACGTCATTTGGGAAGCGGCAGATTTGCTGTACTTTGTGAGCGTTTTGCTGTATAAAGAAAACGTAACCTGGAAAGATGTGTACGACGAACTCGACCGTCGTCACAAAGAAAAATAGGAGAACCTCATGGCTGGCATTTCAATCCGCGAAAAATACGGTGACATCCTCGGAAAACTCGCGCAGGTTTCTGTGGCGGCAGACAAGATAAATGAGACGAATGTCTACCAAAAAGCGAACCCGCAGACACGAAAATTCATCGATGTGCTTGTCGGCGATCATTTAGCAGACGGCAGCCGCCTTGAAAACAAAGAGAACTGGCACGCGTTTTTCAGTGCGGTAAAGGCAGGAAAGTCAGGGCTTATCCTCATGGAGCATTACAGCAATGCCGATTTGCCCGCGCTCTGCTGGCTTTTGGAACATGATTTGGGCGAAGAAGGCAAAGAACTTTCCCGCAAAATCGTCGCAATCGCGGGCATGAAACTGAACGAGGCAGATCCCGGCGTAAAGGCATTTGCGGAAAGTTTTAGCCGCGTCGTCATTTATCCGACGCGCTCGCTCATACAGACAGAAGAGAAAGCGCAGACTGAAGAGGAAAAACTGAACGAAGAAAAGAAAGCGCGCACGATTAACTTGGCGGCAATGCGCGCCATGGACAAATGCAAGCGCGACGGCGAAGTGATTTTGGTGTTTCCCAGTGGAACGCGCTACCGCCCCGGTCACCCGGAGACAAAACGCGGTCTGCGCGAGATAGACAGTTACTTGCGTATGTTCGACGTTATGGTCTTGGTGACGATAAACGGACAGATTCTGTCGATAGACCCGGACAATCCCGACGACATGCTCGCCGACAAACTGGATCGCGCCGTACAGATTTTTGCGGCAAGCCCGGTCATTACCTGCAAACAGTACCGCAAAGATTACCTTGCGTCGTTGCCCGCCGACCATCCCGACCCCAAACAGGCGATGATTGACCACGTAATGGAACAGTTTGACGTGCAGCACGCAGAAATCGCAAAGCTGCTGTAGCGGCGGCGCACTGCCCGCGCCTATCCCATCTGTTCCAAACGGTGTTCCAGCTCCACGATTTTGGTGTGGATGTAGTGATCAACCGTGTATTTCTCAAGGATTCCCAGCGGTTTGCGCTGTGCGTCCACGACACAGATTGCTTCCGTATCGTGCTCGGCAAAGAGCTGGTAGGCTTCCGGCAGCGGAGTCTGCGGCGTACAGACTGCGGACGGCTTTTCCATCAGTTCAAACGCCGGCATCATCTCTGCGAACGACCCGATATGCAGGGCATCTTTTATGCGCGCCAGCGAAATCTGCCCGGTCAGCAGTCCGTCCTTGCCGCGAACCTCGTAATTCATGTTCTCATGCTCCGTAAAACTGCGGATAAGCGTACCGATTTGTTCGTTCTCATTCACGATGGAATAGCTGGTTGCCTGACAGATCGGCACGTTTCCCGCCGTAATATCGCGGACAAGCGTCTTTCTGATGATGTCTTCCTCAGTCACATTCAGCCCAACCTCACCGGCTTTGCTCACGCCGTACTTGACGCAGATGGGACCGACTATCTGCACGATGAACGTTGTCGCCGTAATAATCAGCATAATCTGTGGGCCGATTGAATCGGGAAAGTCGTTTCCTGCCGCAATGCTCAGCCCGATCGCCACGCCCGCCTGGCTTAACAGGCAGAACGGCAACCATTTGTGCACGGTTTTTGGTGCGTTTGTCAGCCGCGCCCCCAGCCGTGCGCCGATTGTCTTGCCGATCGTGCGCCCGCCCACGTACAAAAGCACGATAAGCGCAAAGAACGGCGTCAGAATCCACACGTTCAGCTTTGCGCCCACGGTGACAAAGAACAGCACGTACACGGGCGGCGTAAAGCGTTCCACTAACTTGAACAGCGGGCGCGTTTTTTTCTGCGCGAAATTCGCCATAAAAAAGCCGATGAACATGGACGAAAGCATGTGATCCAACTGCAACAGGTCGCAGATTCCCGTGCACAGGAACAGCACGCCCAGTGAAAAACCCAGCACGCGCCCGTCATCGTCCATCATGCGCCGTAGAATCAGGCTCAAAACAAAGCCGAACGCCAGCCCGATGACGACCGAACCCAGAATATCATAGGCAATCGCGCCCAGCTGCGCCGTGAGAGAAATGCCGTTCCCGCCGAGCAGCGGCGCGGAAATCGTTGCGGCAACGGCATACAGCATGAGCGCAACCGCGTCATCCATAGCGACAATGCCCAGAATCGTGGTGGTGAGCGGGCCTTTGGTACGGTACTCGCGCAGAACGTCAGTGGTTGCGGCGGGCGCAGTCGCCGCACAAATCGCGCCGAGCAGTAAGCCGAGCGAGACCGCGAATGCCATGTTCCGCGTTACCACGAACGCCGCGCCGCCCGTCAGCAAGCCGACCACAAAGAACGGCGTGATTGACTCGCCGAGCAGGATGCCCACGAACTGTCTGCCGTATTTTTTTATGACATCGATTTTCAGTTCCGCGCCGACCAAAAAGCCGATGAGCGAAAGCGCAATCGTGCTGACGGGATTCAACGCCGCAACCGTCTCCGGCCCCAGTACCCAGGTACCCGAAACGCCCAGCAGAATGCCCACGACGATGTAGCCCACCACCTGCGGAATCCTGAGTTTCTGAAAAACCCGACCGCCGGCCGAGCCGAAAAAAAGCATGATGCCCAAAAGCAGCACGAACCGTGCGCCCGAAAGCGTGAGAATCTGCATGGCAGACGGCAGCAGATGCGCAAAAGGATTTTCCATGATGTCCCCGAATTGCTGGTTTTTTCCATTATAGTGACTTTTTCCGTTTGAGAAAAGACAGCGTATATGCTATACTGCCGGTGGAGCATCCGGGCAAAAGAGGTGGCAGGCATGAGAAAACTGGTTGTGATTGTTATGGCGGCACTGTGCTGCGCGGCATTGTCCGCGGCAGAATTCGAAAAAGACACCAAAGCCTACGTGGCGGAAAAGACGGCAAAGCTCAAATCCTCTGCCGGGCTGTTCGCCAAGACGGTGGCGACCGTGACCTATGGTGACGTTGCGACCGTCATTCAGGGCGGGGCAAAGCAGACGCAGGTGCAGATTGGCAAGGCGATCGGGTGGATTGAGAATTCCGCGCTCACCGCAAAGGAGATTGCCAAAGAGAACGATATGTCCGTGCGTGAGTCTGCCGAAGAACTTGCCCGCGCCGCAAAGGAAGTCGCAGCGGCGGTGGGCGCAGTCCTCAAGGACGACTTGCAGAAATTCGGCGAGGAAAGCGGAAAGGCGGCTGGCGAGGTGAAGGAAGCCACCGCAGACATGGCGGGCAGGCTGAAAGAAGCGGCAAAAGGCTTTGCGGACGCGTTCAGCGACAGCGAATAGCGCGCCGATCCTAAAGACAATCCCCCTATCCCGGCGGTATATGCCAAAATTCTCACTGAGGTTTCCCCAAATTCTCACTGAGTTTTTTAAAAAACTCAGTGAGAATTTTTAAAAACTCACTGAGAATTTTCAAAAACTCAGTGAGTTTTTACCCAAAACTCACTGAGAATTTTTGCCGATGCCCGCGTCGTCCGTGCGCGGCGGCAGTGCCGTTTATTCACGAATTTTATTTATTTTTGTACGAATTTCCTTGCCGATTGCAAAAAACGTTAGTATCTTGATGATACGCCCTTGTGTTGGCAAGGCGTGGGGCTTCGTTGAAGTTCCGTAAAAAACCGGGGAATGTCCGCAAGGCATTCCAGAATTTATAACACGGAGGTACATTATATGATGTATTCTGTAACGAAGAGGCAGAATCCCCTTGACCGCAAGGGCGATTCCAAGTATTACGCGGCGCCGGAGTACGGCGAGGAGATTGACATCAACACGCTGGCGAAGGAAATCTCCAAGACCTGTACGCTGAACCCGGCGGATATTGTGGCAGTCATCGAGAGTTTCCTTGACAAGATGCCGCAGTACCTGAAAAGCTCAAACCGCATCCGGCTGAACAAGTTCGGCATTTTCAAGCTTTCGTTCAGCTCGCAGGGGCAGGAAAAGGCGGAGGACGTGACTTCGGCAGACATTAAGTCGGCGCGCGTACTCTTTACACCGAGTGCCCAGCTCAAACGGGAGCTTTCTGACGTAACGTATACGAAAAAGTAATGGCTGTTTTTTTATCAGATTGAAGTTATCACGAATAACTGTTTGTCAAGACATACCTAATGACTGTCCCCGGAATGACAAAAACTTCCGAACATAAATTGATTACAATCGATTTTAGGCAATAGGCAGAGCGATTTCTGCCAGATAGAGGCCAAATATGCGAAAAATCCCCAACTAAGCATGACCGCTTACGTTGGGGATTTTTTTATGCCGTCGGCGATTCCGGCAGGCGGCATGGGTGTCTGCCGCGATTCCGACGCGCGTTTTTATTCCAGCAGGGCGCGCACGATGTCGGCGGGGTTTGTCTTGTAGTAAAGCCAGCCGTAGAGGGCGGCGGCGGTAATAACCTTACGCCCATATCCACGGGTCTCCGCGTAAGGGAGCGTCTCCAGGAACAAATCCATGCTGATTCCCGTGGAGCGGTGCGCCGACTTGCCCGTGGTATGCCAGTCGCGCCGCGCGATGCGCACCCATTCGCGCACGTTGGAAAGACCGGCGTTGTAGGCAAACACGGCGAGCAGGGGCGCGTCGTCGGTGCGTCCGATCAGTTCTTTGAGGTAGTACGCGCCAAAACGCGTGTTGGTCGCGGGCGAAAGAATGTCGTAGTCCGCCACTTTGAGTTTGCGGGCAACGTCTGCGGCAGTGCTGTCCATGAGCTGCGTCAGTCCTTTTGCGCCCGCGCTGCTCGCGATTTTTGCGTCAAAGAAACTTTCGCTGCGCACGAGCGCATACAAAAGCCATTCGTCCAGGTCGTTTTCGGCGCAGGCGGCAGAGATTTCTTTGGCGTAGAAGCGCGGGAACATCAGCTCAAGCAGGTGGTAGGGGATTTTTTCCGCCGCGCTGTACCGGGTGCGGCTTGCGATGCGCAGGCTCTGCACGCTGAAATTCTTGTTGTATATGCCGCATCCGTTCAGGAACTGGCTTGCCTGTATCGCGCTTTCCATGCCGATGTGCGCGCGGTGCGCCTGCCATTCGCCGTAGATTTTCTGCGGAAAGCCGAACGCCGCGTACCCGGCGAGCAGTTGCTCGGCGTCGGGGTCGATGACCGGCGGTTCGTCCGTGACGGGAGCGCAGAACGTATTTTCAATAAATTCGTTGTCGTTTACGTTCAGGCGTTCGAGCGCGAGGACTTTATAGTACAAATCCGCGCCGCCGCTCAGCACGCGCGTAAAAGCCGCCATTGCCTCGCGGGTCGGCACGCCGCCAGTGTTGTTGACCAGACCGTCTTCCAGCAGACGACCGGCGATGTATGCGTACCTGCCGAATGTCTCTTCGGACGCTTTGTGTTCGATGACGTGCCAGATGTCGTAGAAATCCTGCCATTGCTGGTGGGAAAGCAGCAGCACCGAAAGCGATTCAAAGAAATCGTCAAAGTACGTGCTGTCGTGCCAGGTGTCGCAGTAGCGTTTGAGCGAGGCAATCGTGTCTGCCGCAGAGGTGCGCAGCTGCACGTTCAGTAAGTACCACAGCGCGTTGTCGTACTGTGCGCCCGTTGCCGCCGCGTCCATGGCGCTTTTGAAGTGGCTGACTGCCTGTCCGGCGTAGCGTCCTGCCTTGTCGTACAGGCGGCCGGCGTAAAAATGGGCGTAAAATCCCGGTTCTCCGTCCAGTTGCCGCGCGTAGCGGTCAAACATGGCGGCGGCGGCGTAGTAATCGGTGGTGCCGTACAGTCCTGCCTTGCCCATGTCAGAGACGATGAGCGGCGGCACGGTGATTCCGGCATCCTTGCACGCCGCAAACATCTCTCCGATCTTGCCGTATGCGCCGTAATATCGGCGGCGGTACACGGAAGTGCGGTAGTCCATCAGCAGTTGCCAAATCGTGCGTTCGGGTTCTACAGGGTCTTCGTTGTCAAGGCGAATGGGTTTTATCGGGCTTTCTGCCACAAAACCGATTGTGTTCGGCGGGTCGGCGGCGGTTGTCTTTTCGTCGGTCGTCTCCGCGACTGCGTTGCAGTATTTTTCGTATAGTACCAGATGCTCGTTTGACAGCGCACGGTACAGCATCCAGGTGCGGAGTTCGTCCTCAAAACGGCTGTCGTTCTTTTGCAGCAGTGCGTTCAGGCGCAGGCGCACCAGCTCGTTCGGGGCGGTCAGCAGGTCGATATGCTCGGTGTACAGGTTGATGAGCGAAAATTCATTGTCGCGCTCCAGTTCGGCACAGGCGACGAGCAGGGCGGCATCGTCGTTCCAGTTGGCGACCAAGTATTTGCAGGCTTCCACACGGTCGCGCACGTTGCCAAACTGTGTGAGGGCCTCGGCGCAACGCCGTTTTGTCAGGTCAGAGCCTCTTTTTAGTCCCTCATTGAACAAGCGGACGGCGTTTTTCTCATCGTTCTGGTCGGCGGCATGCAGTGCCATATAGTAGGCAGACTGGTTCTTAAATTGCCGTTGCGGCGACGCATCGTTACAGGAGAGCAAGAGTTGTGCGGCAAAAACGACTATCAGCGCGAGCCGATGGCCGTTACGATAAGAATGTTTCAACTGCGCTCCTTATTCTTCGGGTATGAGAATGTCCGTTCCCGAAATAATAAGGTCAGGATTCTTGATGTTGTTGTAGCGCGCAATGCGTGGATACCGCCACGGATTCTTATAGTATGCTTCCGAAATGTCCCACAATGTGTCGCCCCATTTAATGCGGTAGCGGATGTCGCCGGTCGTTTTTGGCTTTTCCGCAGGCAGTGGCGCGGGCACGACCAGTTCCGGCTGCGGCGCAACCACGATTTTGTCCTCTTCTGCTTCGGGGGCTATCGGCGACGGCACTGCCCAGTCGGAATCATCCACCGGGTCTTGCGGCACGGGCGTTAAGTCCAGCGGGATTTCTTTTACGGGCGAAATCCATTCGCCGTCGGCGTTCCGGCTGTGCTTGCTCCAGTTCTTCCAGTTATACTTTGACGGAATGACGAACAGCACCAGCAGCGTTGCGATAATGCAGATGATTGCGCAGATAACGCAGATAGTAACGGGGACGCGCGTCTTTTTTACGGTCTCGTCCGTCTCTTCGTCGTCGTACAAAGTGGAATGCTTTCCTGCCATAGTCTCTTTGTCGTACAGGTCAGAAAAGTCCATTGCCGATGAAGCGGCGGCGGCACTTGCCGCCGTGTCAAAGTCATCGTCGGCAACGGCGGTGGAATCGCTGTCGGACGTTTCGTCAAAATCGGGCAGGGCAATCGCGGCGATTTCGTCGTCCGCTTTGGTTTCGTCAAGTTCGGCGAACATATCGTCCGCCGTTGCGGTGTCTGCGCTTTCCGTCTCTGTTTCGGGCGCGGTGTCGTCAGTTGCGTTTTCTTCTATAATAGTGTCGTCTGCCGTAAAGTCACCGTCGTCCAGGTTGCCAAAGTCGGGCAAGTCGAAAGAATCCTCAGGAGTTTCGGCCGTTGCCGGTTCGTCTGCGGATTCTGTCCCTGCACTTTCGTCAGAAAGATATGAAAAGTCCGGCTCACCTGCGTCGTCGTCCGCCGGTTCTGTTTCTGTTATTTCGGTCTGGGCAAACGTATCGTCGTCAAAATCAGGCAGGTCCGCAAGTTCCGCCGTACTGTCGTCGGCAGGCTCGGCGACGGTTTCTTCCGTTGTCATTTCCGGCTCGTCAAAGTCGGGCAAGTCCAGCGGAATATCGTCCAGGGAAAAGTCGTCGCTGTCGGTCGGTTCTGCCGGAATAGCAGTGATCGCAGGCTCGTCCGCCGTCTGCGCCGCCGTGTCTTCGGTTTTGTCCGCCACGTCGTCCAGGTCAAGCGGCGGCAAGTCCAGCGTGATGTCGTCCAAATTGAAGTCGTCGGCTTCTGCCGCCGGTTTGTCCGCGTCTTCTGCCGGCGGTTCGTCTTCAAACGTATCGAATGAGAAATCTTCCGTAGCGAACGGATTCGGCTCCGGTTTTGTTTCTTCCGCCTCAAGCGCGGAAAGTTCGTTCTCGCCGATTGCGGTTTCGGCAAGGGTAAAATCCGGCTCGGTGTTCTCGCGTTCGGCGAGCGTTCGGTTCACGAGGCTTACCTGCGTTTCGCTTTTCTCGCCCGTTTCGTCGTCAAGGACCTTTGCCGTCAGCTCGTTGTTCTCGTCCAGGTTCAGGGAAAGATGCAGGGTCGGCTCGCCGTTGGGGTGGGGATTGAGCTTTGTTACTTCCAGTGTGTCCACATATTCAGCGTCATCCATGGAAGCCGTCTCGGAACGGTACAAGTCGATTTGGACTTTTGTCTGATTGTCTTTTACGGTCGTCACGTCCAGGGTATGGTTCTGCGCCTCGCCCTCTTTGAGAATAGGATAGAACGTACCGTCTGCAAGTTTAATTCCGATTGTTTTCATGCCTTTCCCCCACTTACCGACAACGATTTTTCGGCTTATTTTGCGTCAATCGAATATGCGTTGTGTACCGGTGACCGTGGCGATGATGCCGCGCTCGCCGTGTTGCTGTAGGCATATTCTTTGATGTCAACCAGTTCATTTACGGTCGTGCCGAATTTGTCCGCGATGTTGTACGTCGTCGTGCGGAACAGGTTGCCATTGTCATCATATTTGTAAATCATGCGGACTGCCAGTTTGTTCGCGGCGTTGTACGTCTGCTCTTCGGTGACGGCATATTTTGCGTCAAAGCGGTAGATAATTTTTTTGAACGGTACGTCCGCCGCGTTGAAGAACGTTATTTCGGCAAGTTTGTCTGCGTCGTTGTATGCGAGCACACGTTTTTCTTCCAGATTGCCGTTCGCGCCGTACTGCGCCACTTCGATTTCGCGGTTTTTGTCGTCGTATTTTGTGATCGTCTTATTGAGCAACGTGCCGTCCGCGTCGTAGTATGCTTCTTCCGCCTGTTTTCCCGTATATTTCCAGATTGATTTGCTCGTCAGCACGTCGTCCGCCGTGAGCTGCGATTCTTCGGTTTTGTTTCCGCTTGCGTCGTAAACTGCCACGACTTTCCAGTTGATTTTTCCGTCGGCATTCACGCACGTGGTCGTGGTCAGCCGTCCGTTCGCGTCGTATTCGTAGATTACCTTGTCCACGACGGCATCTTTGTTCGTCAGCTCGGTGGATTCGATTTCGCGTCCGTTCGCGTCAAACACATGGACGAACTTTGCCGCCGGAGAGCGGTAGTAGTCGCCGAATTTCTCACTGATAGTGTACGTCGTTTTGGTGTATTCGCGCGTACCGTTTTTTACCGCGAGCGACGGCTCGGTATCGAATGCGTACAGATGAGCCGCAAGCACGGCGCAAGTAAAAAGCAACGCTGTTTTTTTCATATTTCCCCCTATGAGATAACAAGTCTTTTAAATAGTCGGTGTTTTTGCCGTCTGCCTTGAATGATTGTATATTATTTTTAGGGATATGATAAGAGAAAACCGAAAAATTCAGCGAATTCAGCGCAAGGGCAAATAAAGGGGATTTGGGATACGATAGAGCAAGAAAAATGCCGCGCAAATAGTGCGCGTCACGCCTCGTGCCACTTGCCGCCCGTGATGGTGAATGTTTTTGTCGTGCTGTGGCGGTAGCGTTCGTAAGGCTCGCCCGGCAGGAACGTGCAGAACAATTGGTCGTAGGCGGGCAGATGCTGCGTGACGCTCTGCCGCTTGTCGGGGTCGAGTTCGAGGAGTACGTCGTCCATGAGCAGGATGGGATTTTTTCCGACCGCCTGCGTGTAGAACAAGGCTTGCGCCACGCGCAGCAGGATTGCGATCAGCCGCCGTTGCCCGGTAGACGCTTCGGGAATGAAGTTCGCGCCGTTGCGGACAAAGCGGATACGGTCGCGGTGCGGGCCGCTCATCGTCGTGCCGAGCAGTTTGTCCGTCTCGCGCTTTTCGTGCAGCACGGCAAGCACGTCGTCCTGCTTGGGAATTATGTTGTCTTTCATGCTCCAGGACGGCTCGTATCTGATGGCAAGCCCGTCAATGCCCGTGATTTCTTCGTAGCGTCTGCCGAAAATCTGGTTGAACTGAAAGATTGCGTCGCGCCGCTTGCGCTCAATTTCCACGCCGTTCTGCGCGAGTTGTATGTCATACGCGTCAAGCATATCGTAGCGGTGTTCTTTGAGCGACAGGTTGCGGCTTTTGAGGACGCGTTTGTAGCGGCGCATCACGTCAATGTACATCACGTCGTACATCGAAAGCGACTGGTCGATGAAAAAACGGCGGCGTTCCGGCTCGCCCACTACAAAATCCAGGTCGTCGTGGCAGAACAGGACGCACGGCATGGTGTTTATCAGCTCCTTGCGGTCCTGCACGCGCTTGCCGTTTTTTTCGATGCGCTTCTTGCCGTTTTCCAGGGCGACCGTGATGCTGTTCGTGTTGCCGGTTTCGTCCCGGTACATCGTGCGCACGCTGAACGCCGCCTCGCCTTTCCTGACGATTTCCGCGTCCGTATGCGTTCTGAACGACGCGCCGTAAGCGGAACAGTATATCGATTCGAGCAGGTTGCTTTTGCCCTGTCCGTTTTCGCCCACAAAAAAAATTTCCCTGGAGACAAGGCTGATCGACTCGTCGGCGAGGTTGCGGTAATTGCAGTATGAGACGGAAAGGACGGGCATTTACGCCATCTGCATGGGCATGATGATGTGGAAATAGTCTTCCGCCGGCTCCGGGCGGAGCGTCACCGCTTTCATCGCCTCGGAGAACGCAAAGGTAATGCGGTCAGCGGCAATCACTTTGAGCGGCTCTTCCACATAATGATAGTTCATCGCGATCGTGATTTCCTGCCCGTCGTACTGGCACGGGAATTCTTCTTTCGCGTCGCCCAAGTCCGATTCCTGCGACGTGACCGTAAGCGATCCGGGAGTCGCCGTCAAAAAAATGCGCCCCGCCTTTTTGTCCACCATGAGCGACGTGCGTTTGAGCGCGTCCACCAAGTCGCTTTTCTGCACCTGGAAGCTGTTCGGCTGCTGTTCGGGAATGACGCGCTGATAATTGGGGAACTGCCCGTCAAGCAAGGTCGAAGAAAGCTCATAGTTCGCAAAGCGGAAGAAAATCATCTTGTCCACGATTGCGACGGAGATGTTGCCTTCGTCGGAGGCGTGCTTTGCCACGATATTCAGCACTTTCGGATGCACGATTGCGGACGGAAAATCCATCACGCCGCCCAGCACCGTCTTGGACGCATACGCAAGGCGGCGGCCGTCGGTCGCGACGAGCACGAGGTTGTCTTCTTTCTTCTCAAAATAAACGCCGTTCATAAAGTAGCGCGTCTCGTCCTCGCTCACCGCGAACGACGTCTGCGCGATCATCGTCTTCAGCTCTTTGCCGGGCACTTCAAAGAACGGCACTTCCTGCACTTCGGGGAATTCCGGGAATTTGTCCTGCGACATACATTTGAGCTGGAATTTGATTTTTTTTGTCGTATGGCGGATAATCGCGACGGTCTGGTTGTCTTTCTGCTCAAGGTTGCACTCAATCTCGCCTGCGGGGAGCGACGCAAGGATTCCCATGAATTTGTCGCAGAAAATCGTCGTCGAGCCTTCTTCCTGCACGTCAACGGGAATTTTCGTCTCGAAATTCACTTTTATGTCGGTCGCCTTGATGACAAGCGCGTTGTTCTGCGCCGTGAGCAGCACGTTTGAAAGAATGGAAATCGCGCTTTTTGTGGAGATAATCTCCTGCGCAATGGAAATCTCGCCGATCATCGCGTCGCGGTCAAAGGTAAACTTCATGTCTTACTCCCTGAGGAACAATGTCCTGCACAAGCCGTCGTAATATCGCACTATTATAGCACAGTTCGCGCGGTTTGTCTTGTCTTTTGGCAAGGAAAGCGGGGAAAAATAGGCAAAGGTCGCCTGGCGAAAAAAACAATCCGCCGAAGCGGATTGCCTTTGTGTTAGCTGGGGTTGGACTTGAACCAACGGCCTCCGGGTTATGAGCCCGACGAGCTGCCAACTGCTCTACCCAGCGTCGTAATGTTTAATTAGTGTAGGTCGATTTTAGGAAAATGTCAAGGGGGAAATGAGTTAATTGAACATTACTTGTTGATGTTGGCAATTTTTATATTGATTTTTAGCAAGAAGTCGATATACTTACATGAGGACGGTATAGTATGAAAAAGAGAGATTGTTTGGGAAAGCAACACTCATTTGGGGGCTTATATACGCCAGTTTTTAATCTGCCGATAACGTTGTTTCCTAGTAATATTGGTATTGCAGAATTCTCGCTGGATAAGTCTTTTGGCTATGTGTCAGATGCTTTCTGTAAAGCGGGGAACTCAATAGCTAAGGCTTTAAAAGACGCGGAAGTTTTATATGGAAAGAGATAGTCAGCATTTGGAACTTGAAGGGCATGCGGAATATTATTTCTGGAACGGTGCCGCTTGCAATTGCGGGCGTGCAAGGTTTTTTGAAATAATGTCCATAAAATCGTAGTGTATCAAAAACCGAAATTTAAAAACAAAGACATCACCTGTAAAGTAGACTTCGTTTTTCCCAAAAATTCCGCAGCGCAAAATAAAAAAAGTACGGCGTGTTTTTCCCAAAAATACGCCGTACTTTTTTAAAAACACGCCGTAAATTTTTTAAAATACGGCGTATTTTTTTTCAAAATTCGCTTGACAAAGAATGCGGGGCTTTTATTGCCGGCAATCGGCAGGTGGTCTTTAAAATAGGGCGGCATTTGAGGTGTTGTGCGACCCGTGTCGGCAATCATTCCGCTCATTTCCCCAGCAATTCCCGCAAAATGGTTTCCGTGGTGTTCGCTATCTCAGTCTTTGCGTTTTTAATGAAAGCTTCTTTGTCAAAATAGTCTTTTTCAGTTTTTTCGGGCGACTCCAAAAAACATTTCGGCTCAACCTGTAGGATTTTGGCAATTCGTTCGATCATCGTAATCGGGGGAAGGCTTTTTCCGCTCTCAATCACGTTGATGTAATTGATGTTCTTGTCCAAAAGCGCGGAAAGTTTTTCCTGCGAAAGTTTTGCTCTTTGCCGATAAAAGTGCAAATTATCCCGAAAAATCGTTTCTAAAGGCGTGTCCATACTTATGCCAAAAATTTTTCCGCAGTTTTGTCGATTGTGCGATGAAGTTCTTCAGTTATGATTTTTATGAAATTTTCTTTTTGCGGTTCAAATTGACTTTCCTCTGAAAAAGTTTCCCCGGCAAACAATGATCCGACTGGCACATTAAAAAACATTGAAAACTTTGCAAGCGTCTCTGGCGAAACCCATTTTTTGCAATTTTCAATGTCGTTAATAAAAGTCATCGCCATTTGAAGTTCATTCGCAAGTTTTTGCTGTGACAATCCGAATTGCTTTCTCAGTTTTTTTAAATTCTGTGCAAGAATTTTTCGCACTTCCATTTCTGTCATATAGTTTGACCCGCTAATAGATAGGTAAAAATTATACTATTGGCTTGACTTTTGTGCAAAACTCTAATAGAGTTGATATAAAATCCGCTATTGGCGGATAAA
>CAZSOK010000030.1:0-15355 GCA_964608445.1 uncultured Treponema sp.
TTGGAATTTCTTTATTCCGGCACGAACGAACGCGCGTTCACGTATGCTTTTGTGAAAGGGGAATAACGGGCAAATCATGCCGGAGTGTCCGCTCGACTTGATGGTTGTTGCCTACGCCAGTTTTTCCAGCTGTGTGCGGATGAACTCGCTTTTTTCTTTCAGCCCGATTTTGCCGGTGGACAGCAGGATCATGTTCGGTTTTGCCGGGTCGAGGCGGACGCGGCCGTTGCTTTCCCGTATCAGGCGCAGGACTTTGTCCACGGAGATGTCGCTCACCTTGCCGAACGCGACCTGGACGATGCCCTGCCGCTCCTTGATCGTGCTGACACAGAGTTTTTTGGCGATGACGCGCACCTCGGCAAGGCTCAGGAGGCTGTGCACTTCGTCGGGAATCGGCCCGAAATGGTCTTCCAGCTCCTCGAACATAGCCGCAAGCTCGTCCCTTGTCTGCACGGCGGCGACTTTCTTGTAGATTTCCATCTTGGTCTGCGGGTTCTGGACGTAGGTGTCGGGGATGAAGCCGGTGTATTCCAGCTCCATGAGCACTTCGCTCGGTTCCTGGTAGTTCTCCTGCTGGGTCAGCCGCTCCACGGCCTCGTTGAGCAGCCGCAGGTAGAGGTCGAACCCCACGGAATACACGTCGCCGCTCTGGTCGCGGCCGAGGAGGTTTCCCGCCCCGCGGATCTCCATGTCCTTCATGGCGATCTTGAAGCCGCTTCCCAGCTCCGTGAAGTCGGAGATGACTTGCAGGCGTTTCATCGCCACTTCGCTCAGCGCCTTGTTTTCGGGATACAGCAGGTAGGCGTATGCCTTGCGGTCGCTCCGCCCTACCCGTCCGCGCAGCTGGTAGAGCTGGCTCACGCCGTACATATCCGCCCGGTCGATGATGATCGTGTTCACGTTGGGGATGTCGATGCCGTTTTCGATGATGGTCGTGGCGACGAGCACGTGGAAGCCCCCCATCTTGAAGCGGCGGAAAATATCGTCAAGCTCGTCGCTCGTCATCTGCCCGTGGGCAACGTCGATGAGCATTTCGGGCAGCAGCTGCTCAAGCGTGCGCCGCACGTCGTCCATGTTTTCGACGCGGTTGTGCAGGTAGAACACCTGCCCGCCCCGCTCCACTTCGCGCCGGATTGCCGTCGCCACGCGCTCTTCCTTGTACTCGTCAACCACCGTCTCGATCGGCTGGCGGTTCTGCGGGGGCGTGGTCAGCAGCGACAGGTCGCGGATTTTGAGCAGGCTCATGTGCAGCGTGCGCGGAATCGGCGTCGCGCTCATGGCGAGGCTGTCGATGTTCGTCTTGAGCGCCTTGAGCCGTTCTTTGTCCTTCACGCCGAAACGCTGCTCCTCGTCGATGATCATCAGCCCCAGGTCGCGGTATACCACGTCTTTCTGGATGATGCGGTGCGTGCCGACGATGATGTCCACGTCGCCCTGGGCAATCCGCGCGATGATTTTTTTCTGCTCGGCGGCAGGTACGAAGCGGCTCAGCTGCGCGATCTTCACGGGAAAGTGCGCGAACCGTTCCAGGCAGGTCTCGTAGTGCTGCTCGGCAAGGATCGTGGTGGGCGCGAGGAACGCCACCTGCTTGCCGCCCATCACCGCCTTGAACGCCGCGCGCATGGCGATCTCGGTCTTGCCGTAGCCGACGTCGCCGCAGACGAGGCGGTCCATCGGCACGGGTCTCTCCATGTCCGCCTTGACCTCCTGCGTCACGGAATACTGGTCCGCCGTGTCCTCATACGGGAACGCCGCCTCGAACGCGGTCTGCCACTCGCTGTCCTTGGGGAACGGGAAGCCGCGGCTCGCCTTGCGGCGGCTGTACAGGTCGATCAGCTTCTGCGCAAGGTCCTCCACGGCTTTCCTGACGCGGTTCTTGCGGTTCTCCCACGACTTCGAGCCGATTTTGTCGATGCGCGGGGACTCGCCCTCGTTCCCGATGTAACGCTGCACCATGTTGACCTGCTCGATCGGCACGAACGCGAATTCCTCGTCGGCATACTCCAGCTTGATGTAGTCGCGCTCGTTCCCGCCTGCCTTGACGCGCTGGATGCCCTTGAAAATCCCGATGCCGTAGCTGACGTGGACAACATAGTCGCCGGGCGCGACATCCACGAACGTGTCGATGGCGGCGGATTTCACGCCTTTTTTCAGGCTCTGGGGGACGTGCCGGCGCCTGCCGAAAATCTCGTTCTCCTGAATGAACAGCACCTTGCCGTCGGGAATGCCGAATCCGGCGGAGATCGCCTGCGGCAGGATTGTCAGCCCGTCAATGTCGCGCAGGATTTCCTTGATGCGCAGGCTCTGGCTCGCGTTGTTGGCATAGATGATGATGCTCCAGCCGTCCGCCTTCAGCGCGGTCAGCTGCTCCTTGAGGTAATTGATGTTGCCGAAAAAACTGCGCGGCGCATCGCACGGCACGGCGTACTGCGCTGACGGCGGATCGACAGTGGGTTCTGCCGCCGCGCCGTCGGTATGCAGCGTGCGGAAAAAAATGCGCCGTGCGTGCCGCTCCGCCACGTCGGCGAACGGGATAAGCATATCGGACGGCGGGAGCACGGGAAGCTCCTGCCGCGCCGTGCGGAACATACCGGCGAATTCGCGGTCAAAGCTTTCCTGCGCGTTCGCGAGGCGGTCGTAGTCCACGAAAAACACGGCGGCATCGTCATCCAGGTAATCGAGCACGGAATACTGCCTGTCCCACAAGGCAGGATAGAAAAGTTCCTCACCCTCGCCCTCCCCGTTGAGCGTCAGCGCATCAAGCAGCTTTTCCCGCGCTTTTTTTGCGGCTTCCGTCAGCACAAGCGGCGGCTTTCCGTCGCCGCCGTTCTCACGCACCTGCAAGTACGCGCGAAGCCGTTCGATCAGCTCGTCCGTCCAGACGACCTCCTTCATCGGGTAGACGAGCAGGCTGTCCTGCGGCGCAATGGTAGTCTGCGTTTCGGGGTCGAACGATTTTATCTGCCCGACGGCATCGAAGTCAAAGACGATGCGCGTGGGCAAGGGCGCGCCCGGCGTAAAAATGTCGAGCACTTCGCCGCGCAGGGTGAATTCTCCCGGGACGCTCGTTTTGGGCACGCGCGTGTAGCCGATAGCCGTCAGCTTTTCCGCCAGATCCGTGGGGTCGATTTCCTCTCCCCTGTACAGGCTGAACACCAGCGCGCGCACGTAGGCGGGATCGGGAACGGGCGACTGCAAGGCGCGCTGCGTGACGACGAACAGCCGCGGCTTTGTCTGCCGGGTAAGCGACTGCCGGTGCAATGACAGCATCGCGAGCACGCCCGACCGCATGCCGAACACCGCAGAGCCGACTGCCGCGCTCCGGTACGGCAGCTGCCCCCACCACGGCAGCTGGTATATTTCCGCGCGGTCGCCGAGCGCGGTCGCCAGATCGGTCATCACGTCGGTCGCGGCCTGCCCGTTCGGCACGACAATCATGCAGTCCAGCGCACGGGCGGACGATTTTACCGCATTCTGTCCTTGCGGGTATCGTCCAGTTGTGGTATACTGGAGAGCGGAGATACAGTTGTTCCTGTTTGCGTCGGCAAAGGCGGAGACGAAAAAACTGGTTGCAGCCCCTTGCAGCCCCGCGATGTCCGCGCGGACGGCAGGAGTTGCCGCAAGCGATGTCGCGGCGCGGCGGAATGCGTCCCAGCGGGCGAGCACGTCCTGCAAGGTGTCAGAAAGCAGCGAGTTCATTGTATCGACCAAAAATACTGTTGGAGAAACTGTCTTGAAACATACACTTTTCGTCATTATAACGATTTTTGCGATCTTTGCACAGGGTGTTGCCGCACAAAACGGGCAGGATTTTTCCCATGCCTCGGTGCGGATCAAATTCTACGACCGCACGATGTACTATCCCGGCGATGCCGATGACAATCCCGTCTTCGTGCAGGTCTCCATCGTGAACGACGGACCGGATACGCTGCGTTTCAAGCTTGCCGACGACCGTATGTTCAGCCTTGATTTTACCGCCTACACGATAAAAAACAGCACGCTCCCGAAGACGACGGAGCTGGTCGCGAAGCGTTCCACCAATCAGACCGTGTATTTCCGCGAGCTTGCGCTGGAGGCCGGCGAGTCCTATTCGTTCATCGAGAACGTCAAGAAGTATATCAGCTTTGATGAGCCGTCCCTGTACTACCTTGAAATGGACTTTTATCCTGAGCTGTACAAATCCCGCCAGATTTCGGTCACGTCGAACCGGCTCAGCATGGACATCCGCCCCGCCCCGTCAGCCGCGTCCTCGGCGGTGCTGCCCGTGCAGAGCCAGACGGCATCCCTGCTCAAGCCGGAGGCGATTTCCCCGGACATGGTGGTCGAGCAGACGATTATCGCGCGGCAGAAAGCGTTGTGGGATCAGTATTTCCTGTATATGGACATCGAGCAGATGATGACGCGCAATGCGGAGGTCGATCGCCGCTACCGCGCGGCAAGCGCCGACGAGCGCAGCCGCCTGCTTGAGAGCTACAAGTCCGACCTGATGCTCAACCGCATCGACTATGACATCGTTGCCGTCCCGGAGAAATTCTTCATCGAGAACACGTCGTACTCGCAGCTTGACGGCACGGTGACTGTCCTTGAGTGGTTCAAGTATCCCAACTACCGCGAGAAGAAACGCTACGTGTACAAAGTGCGCAGACGTGACGGCATCTGGCAGATTTATGACTACAACGTCACCAACCTTGGCACCGAATAGGAATGAGGGCGAATGAAAGCTTTAGTGGTTGCAGACAGCGACACGGTGATTGATCACATCGGCACGGTTCTCAAGACGGCGGGCTATGACATCATCGCGTACCGCACGCTTTTGAAGGCGTTCGACAACTTTGAGGAAATCGCGCCCCACCTTATCGTCATCAGCACGGAAGCGTATCCGCGCCATTGGAAGACGCTTGCCCAGTATGCGACCATGCCGCTCGGCGCGTACAAGCCGCAGGTCATCCTGTACACGGGCGGCACACTGAGCGAGGAAGAGCAGAAAAAGGCCGAGGCATTGCGCGTCCGCGGGTGTTTTTCGGCAATCGACGTGAAGGGGCTGGACGAACTGCGCAGAATCCTTGCGGGGAAAGACGATATTTTTTCCGGCTCGATCAATGATCCCGTTTCCGGCATCAAGCCGATTGAGATCCCCGACGATTTTGCCGAGGCGCACGCACAGGACGAGCAGATGCTCGAAGAATTCGTGGAAGAAGAAGTTTCCCGCCCCGGAGAGAGCCTTGAGGAAATCGGGCAGCAGATAGAGACGGAAGTCGTCCGCGCCGCATCTCCCCTTGAGGCGGCTTCTGCCACCGAGGACGACGAGGAAGATATCGACGAGCCGGAAGAATTGGCAGAGGCGGACGAGCAGCCGCAAAGCGCCGGTATTTCTATCGAGGACATTCTCAGGCAGAACCAGTCGTTCAACCGTTTTGCCGAAATCCCGGTTGTCAAAACTGAGGCGGAGGCAAAGCGCGGTGAGGCGACATACGAATTTAGCGATGTCAAAGGCCGCCGTTACGACGAAAACGTTTCCGTTCCGCTCGATGGGCTGAGCAGCCTGAATCACGTCGGAGCGGAAACCGGGCTGGCGGATGCCGCGCCGGATATGCAAGGCATCCTTTCACAAAATCAGCAGACCGACGGCGATTTGAGCTGGCTTGCAGGCGAGAATGCCGACGAGCCGGAATTGCTTACGGAAACAGACTTTGACGAGCCGGTCGGCATGAGCGCGTCTGAGGCTGACGACACCATGGGTTCAATCCTCGTGCAGAACCAGTTTTCCATGAAGCATCAGATTGACTGGCTCGCAAAGGAAAACGCCGACGAGCCGGAGTATCTTGAGCCGGTTTTGGATGGCATTGCCGACCCCACAGGACACGAAGCACAGAAAGTCGCCGAGTCAATGGGCGCGATTTTGACGCAGAACCAGGCGACCGAGACGACATTGGACTGGCTTGCGGCGGAGACTGCCGATGAGCCGGAACTGCCTCCTGCCGACGCGGAATTTGACGACAACAGCGAGCCGGTGGGAATGTCCGCTTCAGAGCGTGATGCGAACGTGCAGGACATCGTGACGCAGAATCAGGGCATTGCGGACGGGCTGGCAACAGATCGGGAAATATTGCAGAGTTTGGTGGACAAAATGAACGGGACGCGTTCCACTGCCTGTGCGCTCGTACTGACCAATCCAGAGACCGGCTCGCTGATTTCGGGGCTGGTGGGGAACATAACCGGCGACCAGCTGGAATTCACGCCCGATATTCCGGGTTTGGCGAAGAATTTCACGGACGGCATGGTGATTGACAGCGCAAGCATGCAGACCGATGGCGGCATAGAGGCGGTGACCGCGACGGTTGTTTCCGCTGCCGAGCCGATGATTGTCGCGATCAACCGCCATGCCGACTGATTCCGTAGCAAAGTTTTTCTGCGAGAGTTGCGGGGCGGAAGTTCCGCGCAACGCACGTTTCTGTAAAAAATGCGGGCGTTTTTTCGCTTCCGTGCGTTGTCCCGCCTGCGGCGTGACGGGAAGCCCCGACAAATTCAAAAAAGGCTGTCCGAAATGCGGCTATACCGTCGCGGGCGGCGCACCTGCCAAGGCGGAGAAAAACCGCGTCGCGCGCGGAACGAGAAAGGGCTTTCTTTCTGCTATCCGCAAAAAATCCGGCGTATTCGGCGGATCGGCAAAAGCGGACGATGCCCTGCCTGCATGGGTCTACATATTTTCTGTCCTTGCGCTTGTGGCGATTTTTTGTTGCGTCCTGGTATATGCGGGGCGATGATCGATGGTATGTGTGCGCAATGCCCGGTGAAAAAAAAATCGACATTTTGGCAGGTGGACGGTTGACATATCACTGTGTTTTTGCTATGATATTATCACTTGCCCGGATGGTGGAATTGGTAGACACGCTAGTTTCAGGTACTAGAGCCTTTACGGGTGTGCAAGTTCAAGTCTTGTTCCGGGCATTATATCGCCAATACTTTTTGCGGGGTTAGCTCAGCTGGTTAGAGCATCACGTTGACATCGTGGGGGTCAGTAGTTCGAATCTACTATTCCGCAAAAAGTATTGGCGTTTTTTATTCACGTCATTTTTCCAAGGTATAGTGTAGCACGGCGTTTGAGTGGTCGCTCGGAAACGCGATTTTATATGCCGTAAATGCCAGTTTTCCGATCGTCCCGCCGGTATCCGTACACGAAGGATTATAGAGCGGATCATTCCGCACGGGAAGCCCGATCCATGCCAAATGACAGCGCACCTGATGGCGGTAGCCTGCGGTGATAGTACAGATGACGTTATGGTCGTCCTGTGCGGTTATGGCTGTTTGGTAAACCGTACCGCCGCCCTTTTTTCGTGCTGCCCTGCCCGACTGCCCGTTCACGGGGCGCACGGCATGACGGTGTGTTCCGTAACGGCGGAAAGTGCTCTGCACGGTGACATTAGTGCCCGCAGACGGCATGAATGTCACCGGCGGTGCAGGAAAACCGCCCAACTGGGATGCCGTATCGGGGATGACATCCACTGTCGCACGGTACCATTTTTGGAACTTCCCGCACCGCTGCGCATCTGCAAGAAAATTATACCATGCATCCGTGGCGGCGACGAGAACAAGACCGCGCGTCGCCGTGTCGATACGATGGACAAGTCCTTTTTCCACGGCTTTTTTGCCCGTGACGGCGGCAATCTGCGGGAACAATGAAACTGCCTGCGTGAGCGCGCTGTCGTCATCGTCATGTAAGGGGGCGGCCGGCAATCCCGCCGGCTTGTCGGCTACCAGAAACGGCTCGGTTTCCGTCGGCTCGTGAATAATGCTGATACGCAGGGGCTGGTCGCTCATCTCACCTGCCCTGCCCTGACGGCGTTTTTTGGTACAGCCGATGAAGCACGCGCATCACCTTGCGAAACCTGACGGGCGTTTTTGCCTTGAACGTGGTGAATGTCTTTTCCTGCGGCAGACGGATTTTCAGTCGGCTTGCGTGCAGCAGCATCGTCGCGCCGGAAAACGGTGTGCCTGTCGTCCTGCGCCCGTACAGCGGATCGCCCAAAATCGGGCAGCCGAGGTATTTCAGGTGGACGCGGATTTGGTGCGTGCGCCCGGTTTTGAGCGTGAGCACGAGCAGCGAATACGGACCGTACATGGCAACTAGTTTATAGATGGTGAGCGCCATTTTTCCGCTTTCGGTGTTCGTCACGGCCTTGAAAAGCCGGCGGTCTTTCGGGTCGCGCACGATCTGTGTGCGGATCTCGCCGCTTTCATGCGGCGGCTTTCCCGTGACAATGGCGATATAGTATTTTCCGAGCCGGCGCGTTTTGAACTGCGCTTGCAGCCAAGCCTCCGCGTCGCGGTTTTTCGCCGTGATAATCACGCCCGACGTGTCCTTGTCCAGGCGGTGCACGATGCCGGGTCTGCGCTGCGCAAGCATCTGGGACGCGGGGACGTCGGTTTCCTGGGGGATGCCCGCCCGCCCCCAATGGTACAGGAGCGCGTTGACGAGCGTTCCCGTCCAGTTGCCGCTTGCCGGATGCGTCACCATTCCCTGCGCCTTGTTTACCACCGTCACGTTTTCGTCCTCATAGATGATGTCAAGCGGGATCGCCTCGGGCATGATGTCTGCCGGAACGTTGTCCTCCCAGTCGATGTCGATACGGTCGCCCGCCGACACTTTTGCGGAAAGTTTGGCAGACGCGCCGTTCAGCAGGATTTCCGATACGCCAGCCTTGAGCTTGGACCGGTTCATGCCGTCTGGCAGCGACGCGACGTATTTGTCCAGCCGTGTGCTGCCCTGAAAATCTGCGGGAACGGTCGCGCTAAAAAACGGCACTTTCTAACCCGCCTTGCAGGTACGCCGGGGGGGATTGCGGCATCCCTGGCTCCTGCTGCTCCGCGCTGAACGGAATGACCTGCACACCGTCCGTGCTCGTGTCCCGCCTTTTTTTCGCCTTGATTTTTCTGCTGATGAGCGTGAACGCAAGATCGAACAGCCCCAAGCCGACGCTGGTCGCCGCCGCAATGCCGATAATGCGCGCCTGATCGCCGCTGCTGAATCCCGAAGAGCTTTTGTCCAGCGGACTGTGGAATTCGCCCTTTACCGCGAGCGAATAGCCGACCGTCGTCCAGAGCGTCACGAACGGGAGCGAGCCGAACATGATGATTTCCGTGCGGCGCAAATCTTTTGCCCACTGCGGAAACGCAATGTCGCTGTAGGTCGAATCCTTGGCGCAGGCAGGGACGGCAAGCAGGGCAATCATCAGGAATGCCGAAACGATTTTTTTCATGCGTGGCGCGCCCCAAAAATCGCCGTGCCGATCCTGACCATGGTCGCGCCTTCGCTGATGGCAATGCGGTAGTCGCCGCTCATGCCCATGGAAAGCTCGGTAAGCCGCAGCGTCGGGTATGCCTCGGCAAGCCTGTCGCGCGTTTCGCGCACCGTCCTGAACGCCGCGCGGATTTTTTCTTGGTCGTCCGTGTTCGGTGCTATCGTCATCAGCCCCCGGGGCATGACATGCGGGAACTGCCCCTGCGCGCACAAGGCGACGGCATATTCAAGCGCAGCGTAGTCAGAAAAGCCCGCCTTTGTCGCTTCTCCGGTGTGCAGCTCGAACAGCACGGCAATGGTCTTTCCGATTTTTGCGCACTGTCTTTCAATCTCTTGGAGCACTTCGATTCTGTCCACGCTCTGAATGCACGAGGCGATTTTTACCGCGTCGCGCACTTTGTTGCGCTGAAGCGTACCGATGATATGCAGCTCAAACGGAAGCCCCCGCGCGGCAAGGCCGGTGAATTTTGCCGCCGCTTCCTGCACGCGGTTCTCGCCGAACAGCGTCTGCCCCGCCGCAATCGCTTCTGCAACCGCGTCAGCCGTATGGAATTTGCTCACGGCAACAAGGCGCACATTGTGCGCCGCACGCGCGGCATCAGATTCGGCGGCACGGATTGCGTCGTGTATGGTTGCAAGGTTCTGCGCAATGGACATGACCATAGTATACCGATTTTTCGCCTGTTGGGGAATATCCCGCCGCCGTGCCGTCCGTACTTACCGCGCGCGCTGTTCAATGGCATCGCTCAGTGCGAGCATCTGCGCAATGGTCAGCCTTTCCGCGCGCTCGGTGGATGCGATGCCCGCCTGCCGCAAGACCTCATCCGCGCGGTCACCGCCACTCACGAACGGCAGCAAATTGTTGCGCACGGTCTTCCGGCGCGACGCGAACAGCGCGCGGATCAGCCGCATAAAGCCCTGCGGATTTTTGCAGCGGGGAAAGTCGGCTTTTTTTGTCAGCAGGACGGCACGGCTCACCACGTTCGGCTTCGGCCAGAAGTTCCCGCCCGCAAGGTCGAGCACGGTCTTGACATCGTATGCCCATTGGCAGAGGACGCTGAACGAACTGTAGTCTTCCGTACCGGGCTTGGCGACCATGCGCTGCCCCACTTCTTTTTGCACCGTAACGACGCACCGATCAAAGCGGATGCCCGCAGCAATGGTGTCGCCGATGATTGCGGCGGCAATATTATACGGCAGATTGCCGAAAAAACGGTCGGGAAGCCCCTGCGCGGCGGCATACGTTTTCCAGGTCTTGAGCACGTCGCCCTCGACGAGCGAAAACTTTCCGTGCGCCGCATAATCCGCAAAGAATTCTTTCAGCAGACGCGCAAAACCGTAATCGATTTCAAACGCCGTCACGCTCGCGCCCAGCCGCAGCAGTTCGTCCGTCATCGCGCCCAGCCCTGGACCGACTTCCCATACGCGCATACCGTCCGCGACGGCAAGCGCGTCCGCAATCGTCTTCCGCGCCTGACCGTTTATCAGAAAATTCTGCCCGAATTTCTTCTGCATGGCAAGCCCGTTCTGGTCAAGGCATTGTTTGAGTTCCGTGGGTGCGTTGTAATCAGGATGCGTCATGGCTGTTCCTTACAATAAAAAACTCATGGTCGCGTCTGGGGAACGAGCCAGTGAAATCCTAGCAAAAATGGCAGATTCCGTCAACTGGCCTGCAAGCCGTCCCGGTCGCCCTGTGCCGGATCATACCGACAGCACGGGAAAACGGGCAAAAAAGCCCGCCATCGCGCGTACCGCGCCGTACAGCAGGTTCAGCAGAAAACCGACGGCAGGGGCGAGGCACGGGAACACAAGGCAGACGACCATGCCGCACAGCCCGGCATACAGGAAACACATGACGAGCGGAGAGACGGCAACCGAGGCGATGATGCCCACCGGCATCAGGCAGCCGAACAGGCGGAGCGTGATGGGGGCGGTAAAAAACTGCGCGGCAGCGGACACGCTCAGTGCGTCGGATACGGCAGGAACGATACGGGCGCACAGCAGGCGGCGGAGCGGATCGCCCAGAAGCAGGATGCCCGCGAGCGCACCGTAGGACAGCATGAACGCCGCCGAGTGCAGGTGACCGGGAAACAGCATCAGGTGCAGCAGGAAACTCGCGCAGAGCACGACCACCGCATCAGGGCGGCGCAGGTGAAGCCGTGCGCAGACGAACGGAATCAGCGCGCACACGAGCGCACGGAACAGCGACGGCGACAGCCCGGCAAACCACACGAAGAACACAATCGCCGCCAACTGCAATATTTCGGCAACACGCCTGCCCGCCACGCGTCTGCCGACGGCAAGCGCAAGGCCGCCCACGAGCGAAAGATGCATGCCCGAAAGCGCGAGGATATGCGACAGCCCGGCATCCCTGAACGCGTCCGCAACCGCGCTTTCCGTATATTCACGCGAACCGCTCACCAGCGCGAGCAGCAGCCCGCCCGCGTGTCCCCATGCGTACAGCAATCTCCGGCAGTACAGGCGGCATCGCGCACGAAAGTGCCGGATTTTTCCTGCCAGCCCGCTTCCCCAGCCGTTCGCCGTGGCATGGGTCACCGAAAAGTCTTCCGCACGGAAACGCGGCGCGACAGACAGCGAAAGATCCGCGCCCGTTTCGCAGAGTACGGCAGCGGATGCCGCCGTATAGATTCTTCCGGGATACAACGCCTCCACGATTTCGGCGGGAAAGCGCGCGGACACCGTTCCGCGCGCATCGGCGGACGCACCGCTTTTTTCGTATGCCCTGCGCACGGCAAAATCCGCGCGGTACGTGCCGTCCGCCGTCTTTACGGGATTTGACGCGATCATGCCGTCCAAACGGACGATATTCTCTTGCGCGAACAGCGACACGAACGGCGCGCGCGACCGCACGCGCACCAGTCCCGAATAGACCAAGACCGCACAAACCAGCGCGGCGATGACGAGAGGATGTTTGAGTTTTTTTACCATTTCAGTTTTGCGAGGGCACTGCGCGCGGCGGCAATGACATCCTGCGGATACGGCAGGTAGGTGACGTACAGCAGATTGTCAAAGGCAGCCTTGTCCCCCAACGCTCCCAGGGCAGAGATTACGGCAAGCACGACGGGCTTGGCAGGCATATCGTTCGATTCGGCATGCCTGTTAAGATCTGCCAGGTAGGCTGAAAGAGCCTGCGCCGTGTCGGGAGAAGCGAGCTGCGACATACAGAAGATGACGTCGGTGAACATCGCTTCCCGCAACACGTTCGCTTCGTATTCTTCCCGCGCGAGGGAAAAATAGCGGATGACCAGCTGCGATGCCCGTACCCAGTGGCTTTCGGCAATCACCTTGACGGCAGCCGCCTGCAAGCTGATCGTCTCCTCCATACTACCTGAAAAATCTTCCGTAGTATATATTGCCTTCGACAAGGCGTTTTCGGCGATTTCTGCCCTGAAATTCGGCGATTTTTTTTCGTCGCCCGTCAGGAGCGTAAAGAACGCATAGGTCTCGCGCACGTCTGCCACGGAAATCGCCTGCACCGCGTCCGCGATCGAACGCTCGGAAAGCTCGACGAGCGCGGACGCCGTCTCTGCCGCAAGCGACTGCCACCGCCCGGTTTTCCAGGCATCATAGATAATCCCGAACGTCGTGCCGTCGCCCACCGCGCCCGCCGCAGCAATCGCCGCTTTTGTCGTCTCGTTTTCCGAAGCCGCCTGCAAATACCCGTTGACGAGCGCGACCGCCTTTTCGGAGCGGTGCTGAGCGGAAAGCGACACGAGTTTTTCAAGCACGACGATTCTGACCGTCTCGTCGTCATAGAGCGAAAAGATATGCGCCAGCTTGTCGGAAAGCGAATCCGCCTGCCGCGGAGCAATAGCCGTGACCGGCGACACGAGGACCGAAGCCGCCGCCAGTGCCGAAAGCTCCCGGTCGTCGCCGAGGAGCGGCTTGTTGAGGATGGCAAAATCAAGCCCCGCCTGAGAAAGCAGGGCTATGTCGTCGCCCGCCGCCTCGCGGATTGCCGCCGTCTTTTCGGAAAGGTTTCCTTTTATGAACTGTCTCTGCGCGTCCGTCGCCAGCTGCGCGGACGCGTGTGCCGCAATGACCATACCGGCGACGATGCAAACGCCTTTTTTCATGCCTCTTCCTCCACGCTCATAGCCGCAAGGCTGTCCAGCTCCCCCGGATTTTTTTCTGCCAGCGGAACCGACGACCTGATTGCCGCCGCCAGCGGCCGTTCCGTCGTCAGGGGACGGGGACGTTCCGTTTTTTGTGCGGGCGTGTCCTGCGCGCCGTCCGCCTCCGTCTCGCGCAACGCCTCAAGCACTTCCTTCGCGCTTGCCGGGAGCGTGTTGTACACGAAACTCAGCACGGCGTTCCGCCGGTCGTCCGAAATATGCACGCACTCAAAATGCAGGCGCGACTGGTTGTGCGCCTTGTTGTATTCCACCGCGCGCACCAGCCCGAACATCACGATCAGCTTGCCGTCCAGCTCGAACTGGATTTTTATCGGCACGTTGCTGCGTCCCTTGCCGCCCACGCGGATAAGCGCGCCGTCCTCGGAGATGTCCTCCAGCAGGCATTTGCAGCCCGGCTCCATCTCGACCGTGTTGTAGTCAACCTGCTTCTCCCCGCTGAGAACATACAGCTGCGCCATGATGGTGCACGCCGCGCGGACTGACCGGCGTTTCTGCGTGCGCAGCAGCTTGTTCGTCTGCTGAAGGTGGAGCGCGGGATAGCCGTTGTGCAGGTCTGCGGCAAGCACCGTCGAGTCGAACACGTACCCCGCGTCTCCCTTGCGCCACAAATACACGCTCACATCCTTTTTGAGCCATTTTTCTGCGGCGAGTTTCGCGACGTTTTTCTGCGTCGGCAGCTTGATGACGATGTTCACGTCATTCTTGAGTATCTCCGACTGGAACACCCCGTGTCCCGGCAGGATGACCCGCAGCCGCTGCCCCTTGTCCAGGTAGAGCGTGGAATCCAACGTGCGCTTGTTCTCATGCGCGATGTCGATTTTGGTGCGGTATTTGTACAGTTTTCCCAGCAGATGCTGGTAGTGCGCCGACATATCCGTGTGGTTCGCCCGGCTTTCCGTGATGAACGCCGTGATCGCCTTGTTCAGCGTCTGGGGAGAGACGAACAGCGCCGTCGGCTCGGCAAGGTTCGTCTGCTTCGCGAGCTGCCAGAACGCGCGGATTTCCGAAAACGTAAACCCCGCGTCCATGCCCGTCGAATAGAACTGCAAGATGTCCGAAAGCGCATACCGCACCCCGGCCACGGCAAGAAGGATTCCTATGATAATGACGATGACTGCTATCAAAGTTTGCACCTCAGCAAAAAATCTGCTATTATAGTGTATATGAAAAAAGGATTTTTTGCCACTGAATTCGCCGCCGTCCTGCTCTTTTTTGTGCTGCCGCCGCTGTTCGCGCAGCGTCCGCCGCAGGCAACGGAGATGCGATTCCCCTGGACGACGTTCGCGCTCGCCCTGCTCGCGCTCGCCTTGTGGCTTCAGATACGCGGACAGTACGAATGCGGGGATCATCTTGCCCCGGTGCAGGGCTTCCTGCCGCGTCAGGGGCAGTGCCTGCTGTCGTTCGGCATACTCATGGCAAGCGCGGGCATGCTTGAGGCGGCAGGGCATTTCCTTGCGCACCAGGAAGCCGTGACACGGTTTCTGCCGCCGCAGACGCTTCCCGGCTGGGCGAATGTCATCGTCGGCATACCGTGCGCGGCGTTTTATGAGGAAGTCATGTACCGCGCGTATATTCCCGCCGCGCTCCGCCGCTGTGTTCCCGCCGTGCCACCGGTCGTCCACGAAGCCGCCGCCGTCCTTGTATTCGCGCTTGCGCACCGGTATCTGGGCTGGCTTTCCGTTATCCATGCGGCAGTGGCAGGCATTGTCCTGCGGCGGTGCTTGTGCCGGACCGGCAGCCTGTGGACGGGCGTCGCCGCGCATGCGGCATACAATGCCGTTATGACCACAATCACCTTTGCGCTGACGTAAGCGAGAGCTTGATGTATTTGAGGAAAAAAATGAAGAAGAAAAAGGCGGTTTTCCTCGCGGCGCTCGCGCTTGTCGTGGGCGGCAGGACG
>CAZSOK010000031.1:0-15210 GCA_964608445.1 uncultured Treponema sp.
GTGTTCTGTGTTCTGTGTTCTGTGTTCTGTGTTCTGTGTTCTGTGTTCTGTGTTCAATTATGAGGGCGGCGCACAGCGTGTCAAGGGGGTTGGCAAGAAAAGTTGTGTTTTTTGCGCTGCCGCTCGTCATCGCTCCGAACCTCATGGAAAAAGTGTAAAGGATTGGTGGGGGTGTGTCAATGGCGGTGTCTATCCGTCCATTCAGCGCATTTTGACTCAAGCAGGAGAAAGTCGTTGCAGCGGATTGCAAGCCGTGTCTTGTCGCCGTTCGCAATTTTGTGGGAATAGACAATCCTTGCGTTCCTTGCGATATTCTTCTCCATGGTCTTAATCAGGCGGTACTCGTTCCGCAGAAGATTGCGGTAGTTTTTGTCTGGTACAGCGTTTATGTCAACAAACGCGCATTCCCCGATAGGGGCGGGAAACATGTTGTTTATGTTCAGCACGGCATAGTCTTTCAGCTTCATGAAATCGACCGAAACCCGCATCTTCTTATGTTTGTCTTTGAACGAAGAGAGCGGTACAAAATAATGCATGCTGTTGATTGTCAGGACGATACCGATATATTTCCGCTTGTTGGTCTGCGTGGCTGTCTTGTTGTGGAACAGATGCGGGGCGGAGTCGGAAAGATAGTCGATGTAGTCAGGGTTTATCTCATAGAATTTCAGCATTTCTCTCTCCAAAAGAAAACAGGGGCAAGCCCTTGCCCCTGTCTAGTAACATTCTCGCTTATAGAGCCGAGATACACTCACTGAAATTAGTATACAAACGCATCTGGAGAAAGTCAAGCGGGGCTTCGACGTTTCGGCATGTTGCTGCTTTCATCATATCGCGCACTTCGTGCGCAAGCAACCGTAGGTTGCGGCTGCCTCACATGAACGGCGTGAACAGCTTGGCGAAGCTCCACCAGATGCGGGTGAGGACGGGTTTCCGGTCGAACTCGCCGGGCTGGATGAAGTGCGACTTTGCCTCGTCCGCCGCGAAGACTGCCTTGTGCCGCTTGCAGAACGCCTCGTCGTAAAAGAACGCGTTCTCCTCGAACAGGAGCGAAAAGCTGCGGCAGTCGATGTTGGTCGAGCCGACCGAGCAGATGCTGTCGTCCGCCGTGATCGTCTTTGCGTGGATGAAGCCGGGGTACTGGTAGAAGCGGATGCCGTAGGGCTGCAACTCGCGCACGAACTGCAACGACGCGGCCTTCATGTAGAACTTGTCCCACTTGGCGGGAATCTGGACGCGCACGTCCACGCCGCTGAACGCCGCGATCTTGAGCGCGGAAATGAACGCTTCGTCGGGCGTGAAGTAGGGTGTCTGGATGTACACGTACTGTTTAGCCGCCGTGATGATCTTGATGAGCGCGTCCTCCACGTTCGACTGGTACTGTTTGTTCGGCCCGGCAATGACGATCTGCGTGGGAATGCGTCCGGGGAGCAGCAGGTCCGTAAAGAACTGTTCGTGCTGGTGCGTGGTCAGCTTGTTGTTTATCGCGTCGAACACTGCCTGCGGAAAATAGTTTCCCGCGCGGCGGATGACTTTTGCCCGGTCGCGCCAGGCGATGATGCTGTACCAGTCGATCAGGAACACCGACTGGAGCGCGAGTACCGTGCTCCCGGTCAGCCGGACGGTCGTGTCGCGCCAGTCAACGGCAAACCGCTTGGAGCGGTTCGCGTACTCGTCGCCGATGTTGTGTCCGCCGGTGTAGGCGATCTCGCCGTCGATGACGGCAATCTTGCGGTGGTTGCGGTAGTTGAGCGTGAGCGGCAGTCCCAGCCGGATCTGGAAGAACGGATGCACTTCGCCGCCGGCGTGCCGCAGGCGGTGCAGGAAGCGGGTGGGCGTGAAAAAGCAGCCGAAGTCGTCGTACAGCAGGTTGACGTCCACGCCTTCCTGCGCTTTCTTGCAGAGTAGGTCCATGAATCTCGTGCCGGTCGCGTCCTCATGGAAGATAAAATACTCCAGGTTGACGCTCTGCCGCGCGTTTTCGATGTCGCGGTACAGGCGGTCAAAGAAATCGTCGCCTGCCGTAAAGATTTCCGCCGACTCGGTGCAGGTCAGCAGGCTTTCGTTTTTGGTCTGGTTCAGGAAAATCAGCGGCTCCCATGATTCAATCGCCGAGCCGCGCAGGAGTCCGCGGTGCTGCGCGATGAATTTCCGCTGGTCGCTTATCAGCGGGGCGCGCAGGTTGTTGATGAGCTTGTTCGTCTCCTTCATGCGCTTGGTGCCCGTAAAGAAATGCCCGCTGAACAGCAGGTACAGTACGCAGCCGACGACCGGCAGCGCGAGCAGGACGAACGCCCACAGCACGCGGCGGTTGGATTCGTTGCGCTCAAAGAAGAGGATAAAGCCGATAAACCCGATGTCGAGGATAATGACGATTATGTCAAACAGCTGCAAAAGAGTCATACGCCCGTCCTTTTCTACCTATTGTAGCGACTTATTTCGGAATCGGCAACAGATCATGCTCCAGGAAGCTGAAATACCCGCTCCTTGTCAGGATGATATGGTCAAGCACGACGATGCCCAGCAGCCCTGCCGCCTCAACGAGCGATTCCGTCGTCGCGATGTCCCGGCTGCTGGGCGCGCAGATGCCGCTGGGGTGGTTGTGGCACAGCACGACGGCGGATGCCTGGTGCTTGAGCGGGTCGCAGAAGATTTCGCTCGGCCTGATGCACGCCACGTTGCCCGCGCCCACGCCCGCCACGTGGATGTTCACGATTTCGCGCGCGCCGTTCATGCTCACGCAGATAAAATGCTCCACCTGCTGCATGGCGTAATGCTGCACGAACGGCACGACATCCACGGGGTTGTTCAGGAACGCGTGCGGCTTTCGGTTCAGCCTGCGCCCCAGTTCCAGCGCCGCCGCGATTGCCAGTGCCTTGGTGCTGCCGATGCCTTCGATTTTGAGCAGCTCGCCGACCAGCGTGGGCGGGTTCGTCCGCTCGATGACGGCAAGTACTTTTTCTGCCAGGAATTCGATGGGCATCCGCTGCGTCCCGCTTCCCAAAATCATCATCACGAGTTCCACGTCGCTCGGATACGACATACCGTTGGAGAGCGCGAGTTCGCGCACGTTCGGTTTTTCTCCGCGCATAGAAATTTGTTTTTTCATCACAATATATATATGCACAGAAATATCATTTTTACCAAAAATCCGAAAAAAAATAATCGAAAAATATAACCGAAAGCGCGGCGCGCGGGGCTTACTGTCCGCGCAAAAACGACCGACAATCAACTATGCGTAGAAAATATGTTTGTTTGTTCGGGTTCGTGCTGCTGGCGGTGTTTTTTTCTTGTACGAGCGCGCCGCGCCGGACGGATGCTTCGTGCTCCCGTGAGCTGCTTGCGCCCGGCGTGAAATCCGCCGAGCAGATGGCGCAGTTTTTTTTGTCGCATAACAGCGACGTGCGCCCGGCGGATATTCTGCGGCTTGCGCGGTACTATGTTGCCGAAGCGGCGGCAGAAGGCATCAACGCCGACGTTGCGTTCGTGCAGATGTGCCTTGAGACCGGCTGGCTACAGTTCGGCAATCTGGTCACGCCGGATATGTACAATTTTTGCGGGCTGGGTGCGATGGATGCCGAGCATCCCGGCGAATATTTTCCCACCGAGCAGATCGGGGTGCGCGCGCACATTCAGCATTTGCAGGCGTATGCCACTACGGAAGATGTCGCGCTGCATCATACACTGGTAGATCCGCGCTACGACTGGGTACACAAGGCGAAATTCGCGCGCACGGTTTCTGACCTTGCGGGGCAGTGGGCGACCGACAAGCAGTACGGCGAAAAACTGGACCGCCTGCTTGCCGAGCTGGAGACGTTCTAGCGGATTGTCGTCCCGATGTACGGACTGCCTTCCAGGATTGCCCGTGTGTTCTCAATGTTTTTCCCGCCCGCGCAGATGACGGTCAGTCCCATTTCGGCGGCTTTTTTGCTCGCGATGGGGTCGAACGGGCAGTTTTTGCCGGGTTCCCATTCGTCGCCTACCATCGCGCGGAAATCTGCCCAGGAAATCGTGTCGAGCGGCTGTGCGTCAGGGTTCTTGCGCGGATCGTCCGTGTAGACTTTTTCGATATTGCTCAGGTTGACTACCGTGTCTGCGTCAAATTTTTCGGCGAGCAGGACGGCATCGTTGTCAGTGGAAAAGCCGGGTTTCCACCCTGCCGCAACCAGCACGCTGCCCGTAAACGCCGTTGCCGCGGTTGGGTCGGTGACGACGGCTTCCTTGCACAGGCTGCCAAAACAAGCCTTGACGAGCTGCGCGTTGAGCCGCGTCGCCATGATGCCAATCCAGTCTGCCGCGTTTCCGTCGTCCGCCGCGTCCGTTTCTGCCGCGTCTTTGAACGCCTGCTGGTATATCCGTGCCGGTCCGCCGCCGCCTACGACCAGAATCAGGCGGTCGCCCGGATGCGCGGCAAGATAGGCTTTTGCCATTGCCACAAAACGCCGGATAAAATCGGCATCGGGCTTTTCCGGCGCGACGATAGAGCCGCCTACCGACAAGATTTTCGTGCTCATGCTGTCCTCCTTTGGGCAAGCTTGCGCTTGCTTCGGCTTTTAATAAATCCCCAGCACGGCTGGGTCATTCCAGAGCGTGCTGTAGTTGACTTTTCCTTCCGACGATTCTTCCCAGATCGACTGGAACGCGTAGCTTTTTGCGCGTCTGACGATTTTGCTGTTCACGAGCGCGGGCTTGACTTCGTTCCAGCCCCGGCTGAACGCGATGTGCTGGCTGTCCATGTTGCCGAAATAAAATGCACGCGCGTCGTCGAGCGGCTTGAACGCCTTGTAATCGAGCCCTTTCGCCAGTGCCACGTCCACGGGAATCCAGCCAAACTGTTCGATATAAAATTCGCTCCACCAATGCGGCTGCACGTGCAAGTCCGCGTCCACAAGGATGCCGCTGACCGGCAGGCACGGAATGCCGAGCGCACGGACAAGCGTGGTGTACAGCACGGCAAAATCATAGGCATCGCCCCGTTTTTTGCTGAGCAGGTCGAGCGCGGATTCGTTTTCGCGGCTCAGGCGGGAAGGAAAATCGTAAGCGTCGAGCATATAGTCGTACACCAGTTTTGCCTGAAGATACGGATTCGTCTCTTTTCCCACGATTTCTTTCGCTTTTGCGGCGACCGTTTCGTCGTTCGACAGAATCAGGCTGTCCGGCTGCGTCGTCGCACGGTACAGCACGCGGCTTTTTTCGCTGAACGGGCGGACTTTTTTGGCGTTCACGTCAGTTTGCACCGTGTACACGGCGACCACGAACTGCTGGCTGAATTTGACTTTTCGGTTTGACGCGCGCACGAGTTCCGTTTGGTGGATAATCGTGTTTTTGTAATTCGCGATGACGGGGGCGGGCTTGCATTCAGTCAGTTCCGCCATCGGCTGCGCCGCAGTCACCAGCGGGCGCGGTACTCTGAGCGTGACGGAGGTCGTGTTCTTTGAATCCAAGTCCTCCACATCTTCGGTCAGCTGAAGCACGTAGGTACGCCTTCCTGTGTACGATTTTGTTCCCGCCGGCAGACGGATTTCGGCCTGCATATAATTGCTCGTGCCTTTTTCCGTCCGCACGAACAATGCGCCGTCCGCCGCGCCGTCGGGAATCCTCACGCGGATTTCGCCGTCCGACCAATATTCGTAGTCGTAATTGTTTTCGCTTGCGGGAATGAACTGCGGATTGAATTCGCCCGGACTGTCCGTTTCGATGCCCGACGTGAATGTCGCCTGCGAAGCGTCGTCGCGGTTTGCGGTGAAAAATACCGCGCTATTGCTGCGGACTGTGCCGAAATTCGTGCCGCTTATCGTCACGAGCGACCCGTAGCTTCCTGTCTGCGGCGTGATTGCCGTGATGACCGGGAGCGATGTCTGCGTGTTCGGCGGCACTTCGACGGGAATGCCCGCCTCGTTGGCAAAAAATCCCGGCTTTGAGCGGCCGTTTTTGGTCGCCACGATTACCAGACCGTCCTGTACGTTTGTCGGCAGCACGATGCGGATTTGCGTGTCGGTCCAGCTGAGGTATCCCTGCGCCGTCAGCCGCGAGCCGCCGATTTCCACGTAACCAGACGTGCCGCGCTCCTCGCCAAAATGCTCGCCCTGAATCGTCACGACATCGCCTGCCGATCCCACCGCCGGGGAAAGCGAGCGGATTTCGGGCAGTTTTTTTGCCTCAAAGGTGATGAACGACACGATGCCCAAACAAAGCAGGCAGAGAAAAACGATACAGCCGATCCTGAACAGCGGGTATGAGCGGTAGAGAACCGAAAGTGACCTGCCGAGTCTCATTGTTGCGTGGTCGCGATGTTCGGGAGCGGAATGATGATTTCTTCGTCCTGAACGTCGTGCATCGGCGAGATGCTTATGCGGATAGACAAGCCGTTGTCCGCATTTGCGGAGGCGGGTCTGAACACGTCGATTGAGGTCAGCCGGTCATGCAGTCTTTTGCGGCGCAATCGGTGCGGATCCGCGCCCGGAACGCCCCCCGTGGAAACCGTCATCGCGCCTTGTGCGGCAGTGCCGCCATTTACCGCAATGGCAGACAGCGTTTTTTGGTCGAAAGTACCGTCCACGGCGATGTCGTTCTCCGCAATCGGGGTGAGCTTGGTGCTCGCAATCGCGTTTATCGCGTCGTTCTTGCCGTTTGCCGGGTGCAGGATCGGTATGATGACGAGCGCGAATACTGCCGCCGCCGCAAGCGGAACGCCCCATTGCGCGAGCTGGCGGATTGGTGATTTTGATTCCTGCGGAGCGATTGCGTGCTTATGATACTGCAATTTTGTCTGCAAGCGCACAAAACTCGCGTCGAGGAATGTCTGGTCGATTTCCCGTTCCGTGGCATCCTGCTGAAAAGCGGCGTGGAGCGACTGTACTTTGCGCTGCGCCGCCGCGTGCCGTTCGTCCGCCGCGACGAGCGATTCGTATGCTTCGAGGTATGCCGACGGCAGTTCGTTGTCAACGTAGACCGAATGCAAGTCTTTTTCAAGGTATGTAGACATCATCTTCCCCCAAAAGCTTTTCCAGTTGTTCGCGTGCGCGGAACATACGGACTTTGACGTTTCCTTCCGTAATGCCGAGCACCTTGCCAATTTCCCTATAGTTCAAGTCTCCGTATTCGCGGAGAATCAGCACTTCTTTCAAATTCTGCGGCAGTTTGCCCAACGCCTCGGCCGTATGCTTTTTCGTCTCCTTGCGCAGCATATCGGTTTCGCCCGATGTCGCCTTGCGGTGGTCTTCGTACAACGCTTTCTGGTACGCCTTGCGTTCGCGTGTCTTGCGCTTGGCATAATTGAGCGAGGCATTTTTTACCACGCGGATAAGCCAGAATTTCGCGTCGTCAAGGCTTGGGAACACGAGATTCTTTTCGTTCGCCTTGATGTACGAATCATGCACCAAATCTTCTGCCGCTTCCTCGTCATTGACGATTCGCCACGAGATTTTGTACAGAAGTCCCATCGTTTCGTCGTACAGTCGTCTGAAATCTGCCGGGTCGCCCGCATGAATCGGCCGGTTCGACGGATTTCGCTCATCATCTATAACCACAGTCTGTCCTTTTCGTTACACATTCCGCTTCCACACCGTTCCGTCCGGGGTGTCGAGCATCGTGATGCCGCGCGCGGCGAGCGCGTCGCGGATTTGGTCGGCGCGCGCGAAGTCCTTTGCTTTTTTTGCGGCGGTGCGTTCTGCCACGAGCGCGGTGATTTCTGCCGCCTCGCTGTCGCCCGCATGGTCGTCTGCCTGCGTGTTCTGCGCCGACTGTTTCTCCGTGAGCGCGAGGGCGTTCTCTATCACGCTGAGCGAAAGCACGCCGTCCATGACGAAGATTTCGGCGAGCGCGTCGGAGGCTTTCTGTTTTTTGCCGTTCGATGCCTTTTGCAGCGCGGAAAGCGCAGTCGGTGTCGCAAGGTCGTTTTCCAGTCCTTGCCTGAACGTGGCGAGGTTTTCGGAATCCGTGCGTTTTTGCGCGATGCCCGCGAGTATGTCCGCGAAGTTTTCTTTGCTCAGCGCGATATGCTCCTCGTTCTTTGCCCGCATGATGAGTTTTGCCGTGCGGTCGTTGAGCGCGGCGCGTCCGTTCTTTGCGCTTTCCATTGCCTCAAGGGAAAAAATGAGCGGCTTGCGGTAATGTCCGCCGAGCAGGAAAAAACGGTAGTCAAGCGGCGCGAATCCTTTGTCCGTCAGCGCGAATCCTTTGTCTTCGGGCAGTGCGGTTTGCAGCGTGATGAATCTGCCCGATGACTTCGACATTTTCCCGCCTTCCAGAATCAGGAATTCGTTGTGCAGCCAGTAATTGACCCATGGACCGGTAGCCCGGTCTGCTTCGTCAAAGCTGCCCTCGCTCTGCGCGATCTCGTTCGTGTGATGCACGGGGATGTGGTCGATGCCGCCCGTATGGATGTCGATGTGCTTGCCCAGGTATTTCATGCTCATTGCCGAGCATTCGATGTGCCAGCCGGGATAGCCGCGACCCCAGGGGCTGTCCCATGTCATTGCCTGATGCTCGAATTTCGACTTGGTGAACCAAAGCACGAAATCGCCGGGATTGCGCTTGTTTTCGTCCACCACGACGACGTTGCGCCTGCCTTTGCCGGCAATCAGTTTGTCAAGGTCAAGGTTGGCGAGCCTGCCGTAATTGGGGAACGTGGAGATGTCAAAGTACAGGTTGCCGCCCGCCATGTACGTGTGTCCGTTCGCTTCGATTTTTTGGATCAGCGCGATCATGTCGGCAATGTGGTCGGTCGCCTTGCAGATGATGTCGGGGTGGCGGATATTGAGCGCGTCGATGTCTTTCATGAACGCGTCGGTGTAGAACTGGGCGACTTCAAGCACGGACTGCTGGCGTTCTTCGGCAGTTCTGACCATTTTGTCGTCGCCGTCATCGCCGTCGCCCGTCAGGTGTCCCACGTCGGTAATGTTCATCACGTGCGTGATGTCGTAGCCGAGATACGTGAGCGTCTTGTCAAGGATGTCCAGGAAGACGTAGGCGCGCAGGTTTCCGATGTGGGCATAATTGTACACCGTCGGACCGCAACCGTAGAAGCCGACGTGTCCGTCAGCAATCGGCTTGAAATCCTGCATTTTATGTCCCATCGTGTTGAATAACCGTAACGCCATACACGCTCCTTGTCGGGAATGACACTGCCCGCACTTTTTGATACAATAATTTGTATGTACACTATACGAGAAATAGCCGAAAAGTGCAATGCGGACAGCCGATATGCGGGGAGCGTTTTGTGTGACGAGCCGCTTTTTGCGCGCACGACGATGCGCGTGGGCGGGAACGCGGCGCTGCTGCTTGAGCCGTCTGATGAGCCGTCGCTGCTGTTCGCGCTGGATATGCTGCGCGAAAACGGCGTGCCTTATGTCATGCTTGGCGGCGGGAGCAACGTGATTGTTTCTGACGCAGGATATGACGGCGCGGTTGTCTGCACACGCAGGCTGAACGGCGTTTCGTTCGCGGACGGCGTGCTGACGTGCGGCGCGGGCGCGGCTTGGGGGAGTGTGCTGTCTGTCTGCCGTGAGCATGACGCGGGCGGACTGGAATGCTTCAGCGGGTTGAGCGGCACGGTCGGCGGCGCGGTGTGCATGAACGCCTCGTGTTTCGGGCTTGCGGCGTGCGACCGTCTGGTGAGCGTGCGTTCCGTTGCTGCGGCAGGTGGCAGTATCAGCACGTACACGATGACGGACGAAAAGCGGGCAGGCGACTGGGCATACAAATCGTCGCCTTTTCAAAACGACTGTGTCGTTCTGTCGGCACAGTTTTCGCTCGTCCGGGGATTTGACGCGGAAAAAGCTGCCGCATGTGTTGCGAGCCGCAAGGAAAAAGGGCATTTCCGTGCGCCGAGCGCGGGGAGCGTGTTCAAGAATGACGCGGCGAACGGTATCGTCGCGGGAAAACTCATTGACGAATGCGGGCTGAAAGGCTTGCAGGTTGGCGGCGCGCGGGTCGCCGACTGGCACGGCAATATCATCGTGAACACGGGCGACGCTACGGCGCAGGACGTGCATGACTTGGTGCGTCTGGTGCAGAAAATCGTCGGGGAACGGAAAGGCATCATGCTGACGTGCGAGATTATTTTCGTCGGGACTTTTTTCCAGGATGGCAATACCTTTAAAAACTAGTCAGCAACAACGGCGCATAAAGCGGGTCGCTGTAAAGTCACCGGTCGTGCGAGGGAAATCCTCAAATCTGCATCACGAATTCAGGTTATTTTATGGAAGACTGTTTTTCGCCAATGCAAACGCTGCCCTGCGACAAACGGCGCGTACTTCCTGCGGACGGCGGCACAAAAATGTTTATCCCCATTTCCCTATCTGTCGTCCCCTGTTTTGGGCAATGTTGTTCCGTTTTTGCCCGGTTTTGTCAAGAAACATCGGGGGCTTTCCGGCATTTTATCTTGATGAGCAGAGTACATTTATCTTGATGAACATACCCCATTCATCAAGATGAATGTACTACGTTTATCAAGATAAACGCTATATGTTTATCTTGATAAAAAAATTCGTTTATCAAGATGAAAAAATTCGTCCGTCAAGACAAAAAAATGCCCTCGTCTTGACGGCATTTTTCCGCCGCCGGACGCGGTTTCTGTGGCGGTATGAAAAACTCCGCCACAAGCAGGGGGCGCATCCCTGGCAATGCCGTTTAATGCAAGAAGCCCGCTGCTTTCAATCGAAAAAGTATCCTTGCTGCTTTTTCGTAGATTGACAAAAGCAGGCGCGGATTTTATACTAGAACGTATCGCGTCCGCTTGTGCGGGCGGGTGCGCCAGTTTCGGAACTTACGTTTTCTGCAACGGCGCATTTTTAGGAGCGGTTGTGTTACAGCTTTCGTGTGCCAATTATAAAGCAGGATCATATCTCACTATTGAAGGAAAGGTCGAGGATCGTTTCTATATTATTCAGCAGGGGCAGGTTCGTTGTGAGCGGCGGGACGCGGCATCTGATGCCGGGTTTGATATGCTCGGACCGGGCGATTTCGTGGGAGTCGTCGCGTGCATGGCAGGAATGTCCCAGATTGAGAATTCGGTCGCCGTCACCGACGTGGTTGTCATTGCGGTGCGCCGTGAGCAGTATTCCGATTTGATTAAGCAGAATACGCCTATCGCCATGAAGATAATCCGCACGTTTGCCGCGCGGATGCGCAACGTGAACGGGCTGCTCATGCTCAGCACGACCAACACCGTCGCGGAGGACACGTCCGAGCAGATTTTCAAGGCGGCTCGTTTTTATGATGTGGCGGGCAAGTCTGACATCGCTATTTTCGGATATTATCAGTATCTCAAGACTGCTCCGACCGGGGCGAATGCCGAAATGGCAAAAGAGCGTTTTCTTGCGCTCAAGCCGAACAGCCACGCGGTCTATTTTGATTCCAATGCCGATATGCTCCGCAAGTACCCGCAGGACACGATGATTTTTTCGGAGGCGCAGCCGGGCGCGGAGATGTTCATCATTCAGGGCGGGCAGGTGAAAATCGGAAAGATTGTGGGCGGCAACGAAGTGACGTTTGCCATCCTCAAAAAAGGCGATATGTTCGGCGAAATGGCGTTGCTGGAGAACAAGCCCCGTTCGGCAAGTGCGATTGCAAACGAGGACTGTACGCTCATGGTGGTCAATAAGCATACCTTTGTGCAGATGGTCACCACGCAGCCGCAGATGATCGCGCGGCTCACGACAACGCTCGCGGAGCGCCTGTGGTCAATGTCCCGCCAGCTTATCAACGCGCGCATTGTCGATCCCATTCAGCGGATGCTCGATATGCTCGCGTTGCAGGTGGAGAAGGCGAAGCTTCCGCCGGATTTTATCCGCGATTACAAGACGGGGCTGTCGGTGGAGGATGTTGCCGATATGTGCAGCCTTTCCGAAGAAGAAAAAGAGCAGTGCCTGTTCGTGTTCAAGCAGGATTCCCATATTAAAATGGATTATTTGGGCGGCGAGGGCGGCAAAATCGTCATCGGCAATTGCGAGGAACTGATTAAGCACGCCTCGTTCGCGCGGAGCAAGGTGTCGCGCCCCGGCACGTGAGCGTTTGCCGCATAAATCCCTCAATGGCATTCTTTTTTTTGCCGACATTCAACTGATGAAACGGTTTCTTTTTTCTGTTTTGGTCTGGTGTCTTGCAGTCCCGTTTTTTGCTACGGAACCGACAGCCGCGCGGGAGGGAACGACCGCGCTGCCCGACGGAATCGGCGGCATCGCGCTGGGCATGAGCCTTGACGAGGTGAAAGCCGCGCTCAGAGAGAATCACGAATTCGGCTACCGGGGCGACCGCGACGTTTCGTTTTCTCCGAGCGACGGGCAGACGCTGATAGAGACGGATGCCCGTTTCGCGCCGTTCTCCTATTTTGAGCGGTGCTGGTTTCAGTTCGTGGACGGAAAACTGTACATCATCACCGTCAACTTGAATCAGGAAAAAATCGACCATTATTCGATTTTCAAGACGCTGTGCGAAAAATACGGCAAGCCGGATCAGCTTTCCCCCCGGAAATCTCAGTGGAACGACGAAAACGTGATGATGAGCGTGGAACGTCCGCTTTCGCTCAAATATATCGACGCGAAGACGTTCAACGCGCGGCAGGATGCCGCGAACGTGCAGAAAACCGTCGGCGAGCAGAACCGCGACGCGTTTTTGGAAGGGCTGTGATGCGGCGGACGTTTTTCCTTGTGGCGGTCTGCCTGCTTGTCTGTGCTTTTGCGTCGTGCAGGCCGCAGAAACTTCCCGTAAAGACGGTGACAATCCGCACTGTCTCCGGCAACAATATCACCGTAGCCGCCGAGCTGGCAGTGACGGACGAGCAGCGTCAGCGCGGATTCATGGGGCGGCGGACGATTCCCGACGGTACGGGAATGCTGTTCGTGTTTGAGAACGACCAAATTCTGCATTTTTGGATGAAAGATACGCCGCATCCGCTTTCAATCGCCTACATTGACCGCGACGGCACGATCCGGGATATATTCGACATGAACCCGTTCAGCCTTGCGCCTGTCGTCAGTACCGTCAGCGTGCGTTACGCGCTCGAAGTGCCGCAGGGCTGGTTCGCAAAAGCCGGTGTCCGCGTGGGCGATGTCGTGCTGTGTCCTTAAACGTCCAGCCTTTCTAGCTCCGCGCGCGCGATTTTATCGTCCGGCGCATATTCAAGGACAATCTGGAAATACCGTGCGGCAAGTGACGGGTCGCCTTCTTTGAGCGCAAGATAGCCCAGATTTGAGATGATTTTTGTGTTCTCCGGGTCACGTGCGAGCGCAGTCTCCAGGCATTTTTTTGCCTTTGCCGTGTCGCCGCGCTCCATCCAGCAGATGGCAAGCTCGTTGTAAGTATCGACCTGCCCTTCGCCGCCCTCGCACGTGAGCGATTTCTCAAATGCCTGCAACGCGTCGTCATAGCGGCAGAGTTTTCGCAGTCCCCAGCCGAGCATGAACCATGCGTTCCACACGCCGGGATTGTTCTGCAAGAAGATGCGGATTTCGTCGAGGCCTTTTTCTTCTTCGCCGCGGTTGATCAGGTCGTATGCGGCTTTGAAGTGCTCGTCCTCCATGTTCAGGTTGGCGATGTCGTTCAGCACTTCCTGTGCGCGGTTTTTCTTGTACAAGCCGTTTTCGCCCAAATCGTCGTCGCTCGTGTCACAGGTGAGCGCAAGATACGTCTCAAAGCAACCTTTCGCCTCGGTGTAGTCGCGCTTTTTCAGATAGAAGAAACCGGCGTTGAAGAATGCGTCGGGAATTTCCGGCTCCGCCTGCATCGCCTCTTTGTAGTATTGGAGCGCGCTGTCGTCGTAAGCATCCGCGTCCTCGGTCAGCCCGGAACGGCGGTAGGAATCGGCGCGCTGGTCAAAGAAAATCGCCATGTTCAGCACGATTGCCATGTCGTCGGGGTCAAACCCGTGCAACGCGCTGAACATCTCTTCGGCAAGCTCAAAGTCCTCGTTCTTGGCTTTTAGGATTGCCGCCTCGCATAACTCTTTTTTGATGTCGGGACGCGCTTCCTTGAGTACCGAACGGTAATACGCTATGTGCGGATGCTTCGCGTCGTAAGCCATGACGGTCAGCAGCCCCGACAGAATCTGCTCAGGCGCAAGGTTGCTGAAATCGGGCATTTCTGCCGTGTCGCCGTCTTTTTTCTGCACGGGCAGGGGAATGGTCGGGTCGATATGCATGGCTCGCCCGCTCAATGCAAAGCCTTCGGGCAGCGCAACAAAATAGACCGACTCAAGCGGATTTATTGGTCTCATCGGCTTCCTTTTCGGGCAGCTCACTCATTTGTGGCGGGAGGGGGTACACTTCCCGCCGCTTTCTGCATCTGCGCCCGCTGCTGAGCCAACTGGTCGGCGGCGGACAACTTGGGCTTGCGCTGCTGCGTCAAAAATGCGTTGATCTGCAACTTGTATGGCAACGGAATCTGCTTGTCGTCAAAGTGCATGTTGACCAGCGAGATATCCTTGCGCCCCTCAATCAGGTTGGAGGCGGCAATCGTTCCTTTTACCTGCACACGCTCCGGCGGATTGTCAAAATCCATTTGCAATATGGCTTCCTTGCCGTTGAGGAATTGCGCCAGCCCTTGCAGGACGAACTGTGCGCCGGAGAACGAAAGCGAACGCAGGATGCAGTGGCGCGGCACGTTCGCAATAGTGACGATCGTCTGCTCGCGCACCAGGCCCAGCTTGCGCTTGTTCTCCTCGTTGAGGACGATCGCCTCGTTGCGGCGGGTGAGCGTATTTTGGTTCGCTTCCAGCAACAGCCCGATTGACTCGATGAAATCGTCCGGCGGACGCTGCGTGTATTCGAGCGTCACGATCGCCAACTCCTGCGAATTCGTGTAGGGAACTATCGACCCCACTTTTCCCGTCAAGAACAGGTTGATTTCCTGCGCGTCCCGGTCCTGAAAGTTCAGCCGCAGCTGGCAGGTAGGCGCGTCTTTCTGCGAGAGCATCTCGTATGCGCCGCCTTTCGTGCCCACCAAAATGCGAGCCATTTGGAACGACGCGGAATTGATGATGCACGGCCACTGCGAGCCGTTTGCTTTGATGTATACCTGCCGCGGGTCAAGGTGTATGATACGGACAATCTCCTTTGAAAACGTGATTTCCGTATCACGGAACTGATCGTAATACCGTGTTAATTGTTGGCTAGTCGTGACACCCATAATTATAGAATATGATACCAAAATGTGTGCCTGTCGTCAATGAAAAAATCACCAGTCGTCAAGGCTCCCATAAATCAGGGCGTTCCC
>CAZSOK010000032.1:0-7650 GCA_964608445.1 uncultured Treponema sp.
GTTCTGCGTGGACGTTATTTTACGATGTCCGCGAGTGCTTTTTTCATGCCGTTTTTCTGGATGTTTGCCAAATGTGCCGCAACGCTTGCTTCAAGCTCGGCGTATTTGGTCAGATCCTCGTGCCAGAAATCTACGTTCGCAAGCACTTTGTGCGCGATTGTCTTTGCGTCTTTGGTCTCTTTGTTGAGTTTCGCAAAGAATTCCAGTACTGGCGGCACGTCATGGTTGCCGTAAGTGCCTTCATCGCGCTTTGATTCAAGGTACTGCTTGCCCTTTTCGTCGGTCTTGATTTCCGTGCCGTTGTAAAAGGCGATGAGCGCGGCGAGCGAGAACGAGAGCAGTTTGGGTGTGCTGCCGGTTTTTTCGATTGTCTGCGTGATGCTCGGCAGACAGCGCGTCCAGTATTTTGCCACGGAGTTCAGCGAGATTTCAATCAGGCGGTGCGGGTTGAACGGATTCTGGAAGCGCGCCCACACGTCGTTCGCGTAGCCTTTCAAATCTTCCTGGTCGCCGTCGATTGACGGAATGATTTCGTTGAAAATGATGTCGTGCATGAATTTGTGCGCGTCCGCGTTCGGCGTGTTGAAGCCGCTGCCCACTTTTTCCGCGCACACGATGTCCTGCACGTAGTCGCACCCGGCAAGGAACGCCGCCAGAACGGAAGAGGTGTGCGCCCCGTTCAGAATGCGGACTTTGCGCGTGTGGTAATAGTCCATGTTCTGCACCCACTTGACCGAAAGCCCTGCCTTGACGAGCGGCAGTTCATCTTCATGTGGCTTTGCGGATTCGATGACCCAGAAATGAAACAGTTCGGCAGAATCGAGCAGCTTGTCCTCGTAGCCGAGTTTTTCGCACAAGCATTCCGCCTGTGTCTTGCCGTTCTCTTCTTTTGCGAGGAGCGGGAAATAGCCCGGAACGATACGATCCACCAGACAAGAGCAGACATCACAGTCGTTGTTGAACCAGTTGATGAAGTCCGGTCCCAAATGCCAGTCGCGCGCGTGCTGCAAAATGCAGATGCGCAGGTTCAAGCCCGCGTCGTCGCTCAGCTCGCACGGGATAATAATCAGGCCTTTGTCGTGCGCCCCGTTGAATGCCTGGAAGCGGCGGTACAAGAATGCGGTGAGTTTGCCGGGATATGAAGCCTGCGGCTTGTCGTCCAGTTTGACGGACGGATCATATACAATGCCCGCTTCGGTCGTATTGGAGACAACGAAGCGCAAGTCGGGGTTTTCCGCGCACGCGATGTAGTCGTCAAAATGTGTGTACGGGTTGATTGAGCGGCTGACTGAATTGATAGTGCGCGTCTCAACGGTGGGTTTTCCGTCGCGCATGCCGCGCAGCACGGTGGTGTACAGGTTGTTCTGCTCGTTCATTGCGTCAATCATGCCTTTTGCGAGCGGCTGCACGATGACGATGTTGCCGTTGAATCCTGCCTTTTCGTTGGCAATATCAATTTGCCAGTCCACGAACGCGCGCAGGAAGCCGCCTTCACCAAACTGAAGCACTTTTTCGGGACGTTTTACGGTTTTTACCACGTCTTTAATCGACTTTAAAGCCATTGCTGAACCTCCGGAAGTTCATTTTTGCGAGATATATCTGAGCGATTATTTTACTGTATCTTGCGCAAAAAGTCAAAAACTATCGGCGGGTCGAACAGAAATCGGTACGATTCCGCAGAAAAATGTAAAAAAACCGTTTGGACAAAACAGACCGACTTGTAAAAATTCCGACATCGGTATAAAATACTCTATAAAAGGCGTTGCTATGGCAGTTCGTCCCGGAAAAAAAAACGGATTCGTATTGTTCTCAGACCATGACAGTGCGGCAAAAATGTTGTCTTTTTCTAAAGTGAACGACCGCGCGGACGAATGGTTTCGCGCCGTCGCGGCAAAAAAGGATGCGTTGCCCGCGATGTCGTCGTTTTCGGCGCATGCCGGGCAGCTGTTGGTCATCAGTACGCTCAAAGGCGAGTTGTTCCGCGCGGACGACCGGGAGAAGATGCTGCGGGTTTTGGCGCAGTTTCTGCCGCAGGTCGGCATAAAGTCGGCGGCAGTCTTTGTGCGGGAAAAAGCGCAGGTCGCGTTTGTCGGCGGATTTTTCGGCAGCAGGAACATCGAACTCAAGCCGCTTCCGGCCTTTAGTCACCGTCTTTTTCCTGAGCAACTGGGCGCGTATTTCAAGAAAGGCATTTATTTTGTCTGTCCGTTTGCCCTGGGGGACGACGGATTCGGCTACGTGATTTTTGGCAACGCCGATATTGACCTTGCAGTGTACCGCGATTTGGCAAAGGCAATCGGCGACGTATTGCAGACTGTCCGTCTTTTTGACACGCTGCGGGCGGCAAAGCGTGCCGCAGAACGTACCGTGCGGGAAAAAACCGAATTTTTTGCCAACAGAGGAACGGATCTCTGCGACCTGCTTGCGGATTTGTCCGTAAAAATCACGCAAATGGAAGCGAACGTTGCGCAAGGCGTTCTGGACGCGGATATTTTGGGCGAACAGCTGTTGTTCCTCAAATCGCAGGTCGTGGCGCACCTGGAAAAAACGGAGACGGTCATTGAGCTGTTGCGCGCGCAGGCGGAAGATTTGCCGATGGACAAAAAACTGTTTTCCCTCGCGTCCGTCCTGCCGCCCGAAGTCGCTCCGTCTGCCGCCGGGATGCCGCTGCTGTTTGGCGACGTCAAGCAGGTTGAGAGGGCCGTGCATATTTTTGGGGAAAAAAGCGGCAATGCCATTTCAGTCAGCGCGGAGGCGGACGGCATCCATCTTTCGTTTGATTCCGCGCGCTTTGACTGGCAGCATCCCCTGCTGTTGCTTGCGGAAAAAAACATTCTTTTGCAGTACGGCTTGGTGCAGAAATCGAATTTCTCGGCAAAAATCGTGCTGCCGTATCCTAACCTTGCGGGATTGCCGCCGCTTGCGCCCGGCGTTGCGGCCCAAAAGATATATGCGCTTGCGCCGACGGAAAAACAGTCGTTGCTGTCGCTGCCCGTGGAGCCGCTTCCCAAAGCGGGCGTACCGGCAATGCATGACGAGGCGGTCATGCTGTACTGGGATTCGGACGGTATGTCTGCCGATATGGGGATAAAGCTGTACGCGTTCCGCCATGACGATCGGCTTTCGCGTGTGCCGCTGCTGTGCTACGACGAATCGCTTGCGGGGCAGACGTTCATAACGGCGTTGCGGCAAAAAGTCAGCACGCAGAAAAAGGGGACGGTTCTGTTTATTGACGCGCGGCGTACCCGCTATGGGGCTTGGGCGACCGACGAAAACACGTTGTCCGTCTTGTCTCTGGCGGATTTTGAAGCCGTGCTTGAAGAAGTGATGCCCGCGCTCATCGTGTTTGAGCACGTGGACATGGCAGGAATCAAGCGCGTCCGTTCCAATCCGCGCACCGTGCTCGTTCCTATTCTGGTCATTCCGTACAATGCCGTGTCCGATGCCGAGGTTGATTTTTTGTGCGATCTTCCGCGGGTCATTTTGTGCAACCGTGGCGCGGTGGAATCCGAGTTGTTCGGTGCGCGTATGCTTGAAATTGTGGGCGGCGACGAGCCGTTGCCGTCACATACGGGCGCGCTTATCAAAAAAGCAATCCTCTATCTGAACAAAAACGTGTCGCAACAGATCGTCCGCTGGAAATTGGCGGACACCGTGCACGTGTCCGAGGATTATTTGACAAGAATTTTTCATAAAGAGCTCGGTTTGTCCTTGTGGGAATATCTAAATCGGTATAGAATATATCTAGCGGAGAGATTGTTGCTGGAGACGAACGATACGGTCTATGAGATTGCCGAGCGTATCGGCTTTCAGGACAAGGCGTATTTTTGCCGTGTGTTCAAAAAGATATACGGCATATCGCCGGGCAAAATTCGTGCAAAACAGAGCGTTTAAAGTCGGTTTTGTCCAATAAGATGTAAGCAGTTTACAACCATTTCGTTATACTATAGAGAATGAGGTTAGATATGAACGAAACACAAACAACGGTTCTCAAGGTTCCCAAAAAGGATCTTTGGAAAGACATCAAACGGCACTTTTCGGTTTATGCGCTGCTCATTATTCCGTTAGTGTATTACACCGTCCTTAAATACGGTCCGATCGTCAACGGTCAGATTGCGTTTAAGGACTTCTCGCCGCTTGATGGTGTGTGGGGAAGTAAGTGGATTGGCTTCGGCAATTTCATGGCCTTCTTCAAGTCATTCTATTTTGGCGAGTTGCTCCGCAACACCATTTTGTACAGTTTGGCAAAACTGATTATATCCGTGCCGCTGTCGGTTATTTTGGCGGTCGCTTTGTACGAATGTACGCGCAACACGTTGCGCCGCGTCGTGCAGACGATGGTGTACCTGCCGCACTTCCTTTCTTGGGTTATCATGTACGGTATTTTGCTTGCCCTGCTCGCGCCGGGTGACGGTATCGTGAACGACATCATCGAGTTTATCGCGGGCAAAGAGGCGCGCTATGACTTCCTGACGCAGACGAATTCATTCCCCGTTATCGTCGTCCTTTCGGACGCCTGGAAAGAGATGGGTTGGGCTGCCATTGTCTTTATTGCGGCGTTGATGGGCATTGACGGCACGTTGTTTGAGGCCGCCATGGTTGAGGGAGCGACGGCGGTTCAGCGCGTGTGGTATATTACCATTCCTTCAATTAAACCTGTTATCGTTACGGTCGTTCTGCTCAAGTTGGGTACGATTTTGGACGCGGGTTTTAACCAGATGTTCATGTTGTATTCAATTCCGGTGTATTCGGTCGCGGATATTATCGATACATGGGTGTACCGGCAGGGCTTGTTGCAGTTCCAGTTTGCGCTTGCGACGGCAGTCGGTATTTTCAAAGGCGTTATCGGTTTCTTGTTGGTTCGTATTTCTAACACGGTCGTTAAGAAGCTTACCGATTCGGCACTTATATAAGTTGGGGTAAAACAATGGAAAAACCAAAGACAGTTAAAATGACAGCAGGCGACCGGACCTTTTATGTGCTGGTCGATGTGTTTCTGATTTTCATTTTCGTCATCATCCTTATTCCTATGTGGAGTACGGTTGCGCAGTCGTTCCGCCCGAACGGTTACTTGTATTCCTATTTGGAAGCAATGTTCCGTCCGTGGGACTGGAAAATCGATGCGTACAAGGCATTGCTTGGCAACGCGGGCTTCCTTACGGCGTTCTGGAACTCTCTGAAGATTTTGATCTTCGGCGTTGTGACGGCGTTGTTCCTGACGGTTCCGCTTTCATATTGTATGTCCGTGCAGGATTTGCCGGGGCGCAAGCTGCTGAACTGGTACGTGCTTATTCCGTACTTGTTCAACATCGGTCTGATCCCGACATACTTGGTCGTTACGGGCTTGGGCTTTACCGACCACTTGGCTTCCGTCTTTATTCCGGGCGCAGTCGGCACGTACAACTGTCTGATTATGCGCGGCTTCTTTGAGGGCATTCCCGAATCGCTGAAAGAGTCGGCGCGCATTGACGGTGCCGCAGAATGGTATGTGCTGATTTCTATCATCCTGCCGTTGTCAAAGCCGATTTTGATGTCTATCGGTCTGTTCTACGGCGTCAACTTCTGGAACGACTTTATGCATCCGTTGCTGTACATTCAGAACTCATACTTGCAGCCGTTGCCCATCCTGTTGCGCAACATCCTGCTGGGTGCTTCAATGAGCGAAGTCGTTGAGGCGACGGCGTTCGGCGACGCGCCGGTTGAGGCAATCAAGGCGGCATCGGTCTTCCTTTCTGCAATTCCGATGATCATCGCTTACCCGTTCATTCAGAAGTACTTTACCAAAGGTACGATGCTGGGCGCGGTTAAGGGCTGATGCCTTTTATTGTGTAACGATTTGGTCGGACAGTACGTTTAAGTATTGTCCGATTTGGTTGTGTAAGCGTGTCGCAAGGCGCGCTTTAAAATCGAATTTCATTTGTTTTCATAACGTGAGGAGGAAAACATGAAAAATTTGCTGAAGAATTTGGCACTTGCTGCCCTTATTCTTGCGATTGCTACCCCCGCTTTTGCGGCAAAAAAGTGGAAGCAAAACAAAGACGGCACAGTTGACATTGAACTGTGGTATGGTGCGGCAGTTACCGAAGCAGGTCCGCCACCGGCTGACTGGGTTGCATACAAGATTATCCGCGAAAAACTCGGCATTAACTTGATTGCGACGATGCTCCCGTCATCAGAAAATGACCAGTTGCAGAAAATCAATGCGGCTGGCGCGGCTCGCTCATTGCCGGATATTTTTATGTGCGGCGATCAGGCGTTCAATAACCTGGTTAAGCAGAGACTCGTTGCTGAAGTGGACGATATGTATGCCATGATGCCCAACCGCACCAAGTTGCTGTACGACAAGGATTCCCGCGACAAGTCATCAGTGGTTGGTCCGGACGGTAAGGTTCATTCTTATGGCTTGGCACAGCCGGGAACGATTGTCCGCAATGAGGGCGTTATCATCCGCGAAGACTGGCTCAAGAGACTGGGACTGAAAGTGCCGAAGACGACCGATGAGTATGTGGAAGTGATGAAAGCGTTCACCACGCGTGACCCGGACGGCAACGGCAAGGCTGATACCTACGGCTTTGGCGCGTTCCTGGAGACAAAGCCGATCAGCCTGGGCTTGGGCATTCGCTTTGACCCCTTGTTCGGTGCGTATGGCGTGGCCGGTACCTGGAACTTGACCAGACGCGCTGCTGGTCTGAACATCAAGAAGCCGGAATACTTTGACGCGATGACCTATGTCAAGAGTATCGTTGACGCGAAGATTATTGACCCGAACTGGCTGGCATACAAGAAGGACGACTTCCGTGCCGCCTGGAAGCAGGGCCGCTTTGGTATCTTCCGTGAGCAGAACATGGCTCTGCACGGCGAATCAAACTATACGCCGTTCGACAACAACTTCCCGAACGGTGATTTGGTCGTTATCGACCCGCCGGTCGGTCCGAAAGGGCTTTCTTCTGCCGGTGCGTATGAGCAGTCATACCGCACATTCTGTCTTGCCGCGCAGACTGCGAACGACAAGCTGAAAATAAACGGCAAGACGGTTAGCAAGAAAGAGAAGATTGCGCAGTTGCTTGAATGGATGTCTTCTGACGAAGGCTACTATCTGCTCGGCTACGGTGTTGAGGGCGTGAACTACGTCAAGGGACCGAACGGTGCGCCGACTGAAGTTGGTCTGCCCGACCCGAAAAAAGGCTGGGGCAAATCTGCTATGCAGCCGCTGACGCAGTTGCGCAACATGGTGTACTACAATGGCGACGCGGAGCTGGAGACTCGTTATGGCGCATACACGACGGCAAAATCAAAGAAAGTGCTGTCTCCGTTGAGAACGTTGCGCGCTATGCAGTCAAAGCCCTGGACGGCTTGCAACGGCGTTTTAAAGCTTGAGCAGCCGACCGCTGACGTCGAGCGTTTCTACAACCAGGGTATTTCAGAGTTCATGACGGGCAAACGTCAGCTGACCAAAGAAAACTGGAATGCTTGGCTTGCGGACTTCGACAAGAACGGCGGCAAGGCTTGGGAAGATGCTTGTCTCAAGACTGCGCGTGAAGCGAATCTGCTGAAATAGTCTGACGTAACAGTCAATTTTGAACGGCACTTGTCTTTGCAAGTGCCGTTTTTTTGTGCTGGGGCAAACGTGTGTAACTGATATGACGCATC
>CAZSOK010000032.1:7750-15041 GCA_964608445.1 uncultured Treponema sp.
GTATATCCACGCTATAGTAAATCGTATGAAAAACACACAGAAAAAAGAACTTGCCGTGTGCGGCTTGAATGCGGTAAAGGCATTGGCGACCGTGCATGGCGACAAAATCCGGCGGCTGTATTTTACCAAAGACCGAAAGTTTGACTTTGGCGAAATCTGCAAGCAAATGGCGGCGCGGAAAGCACCGTACAACATCGTAGAATCCGAGGACTTGGAAAAACTGTGCGGCAGCGTACATCATCAGGGCGTGGTGGCGATGATGGAAGAGCCGCGCATTGTCACGCTCAACAGCGATATTACCGACGAATGGCTGCACCGCAAGGAAAGCGCGATTTTGCTTGACCGCGTGGGAAACGCGAACAATTTGGGCGCGATTGTGCGCAGCGCGGCTTTTTTCGGCTTTAAGAATATCATCATTCCGCTTGATGAGGCGCAGAGCAGCATTACGACCAGTTCGTACCGCGTGGCGCAGGGGGGCATGGAATACGTGCAGATTTACTGTGTGCATTCTATAGTGCGGTTGTTGCAGGCGATGAAAGGCAAAATGGTGCGCATTGGTACGGACGTGGCGGCGGACAAGCCAATCAGTGCGATCGGGTCGTTGCGCGGGGGAAAGCCCGTGCTTATCGTGCTGGGCAATGAGGAAAACGGCATTGCCAAAGACGTAAGGCAGCAGTGCGATTACATGGTGACGATTCCTTACGGCGCGGGTGAGCGGCAGTTGGAAAGCCTGAACGTGGCGCAGGCTTCGGCGATTATTCTGTACGAATGCAGCCGTTCGTAGCGCAAAAAGAAGGCAACCGCTTTATAAAGCGGTTGCCTTGCCGGTTTGCCTGGAGCGTTTTTGTATCCTGGCATCCGCGCCGAGTTATGCTGGTTGCGGGATGATTCCGGTCTTTACGAGAACAGCGGCGTGGACAGGTAGCGGTCGCCGGTGTCGGGCAGAAGCACGACGATAGTTTTGCCTTCGTATTCGGGGCGTTTTGCCAGTTGTATGGCAGCCCACAATGCCGCGCCGGAAGAAATGCCTGCCAAAAATCCTTCGGTTCGCGCGAGTTCTTTGCCCGTTGCAAACGCGTCTTCGTTTTCTACCGTGATGATTTCGTCGATAATCTTGGTGTTCATCGTTTCGGGGACGAATCCTGCGCCAATGCCCTGGATTTTGTGCGGTCCGGCAATGCCTTTTGAAAGTACGGGAGATGCCGTCGGCTCAATGGCAATCAGTTTGATGTCGGGCTTTTTGGATTTGAGGAATTTGCCCGCGCCGCTGATAGTGCCGCCCGTGCCGACTCCCGCGACGAACGCATCGATGTTGCCGTCGGTGTCTTCCCAAATTTCAGGGCCGGTCGTCTTTTCGTGGGTTTTTGGGTTCACTTGGTTGGTGAACTGGCCGGGAATAAAACTGTGCGGCGTGGTGCGCGCAAGCTCTTCCGCCTTTTCAATCGCGCCTTTCATGCCCTTGGTGCCGTCGGTCAGCACGAGTTCCGCGCCGTATGCTTTGAGCAGGTTGCGGCGTTCAATGGACATGGTTTCGGGCATGGTGAGAATAATGCGCAGCCCGTAGCTTGCCGCTACCGATGCCAAGCCGATTCCCGTGTTGCCGGAAGTCGGCTCGATGATGACCGATTCTTTGGTCAGTATGCCCGATTCAAACGCGTCGTCAATCATCGCTTTTGCAATGCGGTCTTTTACGCTTCCCGCCGGATTGAAATATTCCAATTTGGCGACGATTTTTGCTTTTAGCCCTTGTTTTTCCTGGAGATTCTTCAGTTCGAGCAGCGGTGTGCGTCCGATTAAATCCGTAATCCTTGATGCGATGTGTGCCATACAGCCTCCTATAATTACCTACGGGAATTATAGGTTGTGTCGCGGCAAAAGTCAATCCCTCTGCCGTAAAATCGCGCTAAATCATGTAGTTGAAATATCCGCTTTCCGAGTTTCCGTGGATGAGGTCGTCCAACGTAATGCCCGCGAGGTAGTCGCTAATCACTTTGTTCAGCCCTTCCCACAGTTTGAGCGTCTGGCAGGAATCCTTGCGCGGACAGGAATTGACGGGCGTTTCCAGGCAAGAAACGGAAGCGAGCGAGCCTTCGGTAATGCGCAGGATTTCGCCTACGTTGTATTCTTCGGGACGTTTTGCCAGTTTGTAGCCGCCTTGCGGACCGCGTACGCTGAGCAGCAGACCGAACTTGCTCAGGAGCGACGTGATTTGTTCGAGGTATTTTATAGAAATATTCTGCCGGGCGGATACGTCTTTGAGGGCGACATACGTGCCGTTGTCATGCTGTGCCAAATCAATCATAAACCTGAGGGCGTATCGTCCCCGCGTCGAAATTTTCATAAATTCCTTATTTCCTAGTACACCACTAATATATAACGAATTGCGCAGAAAGTAAAGGGAAAAGTAGAAAATAACAGACAGGATTGGCAATCCCGCGCGTTTTCTGCCGTGCAGTGCGGGATTGCCGTTGCCAAAATGCTAGCGGTTCATTTCGCTTTGGTGGCCTTTATCTTTGTGTGAGGCAATCATCGCGCTGATTTCGTTGAAGTCGGAGATGAGCAGGTCGCCAAAGACGGTGTTTTTGGTGGCGCAGGTGGCATTGCCGAATTCCATCGCGATTTTTGGGTCGCCGTATTTGAGCAGACCGAACAGAACGCCCGCGCAGAACGCATCGCCGCTGCCGATTCGGTCAACGACATCGATGTTGCGGTACGGCTCTTCGGTGTAGAACGTGTCGTTGGTATGGCTGTAAACCGTTGACGTGAACGAATGATTCTTTGGCGAGATGACTTCGCGCTCCGACGAGGCGATGTACTGGATATTGGGGAAGTCCTTGCAGAATTCGCGGTGCATTTCTTGCAATGTGCCGGTTTTTTGGAACATACGGCGGCAGCTTTCCTCCGAAATGAAAAGAATGTCCACGAACGGCAGGACTTTCTTAATCGTTTCCCGTGCGGTTGCTTCGTCCCAGAGCGTGGCGCGGTAGTTCACGTCAAACGCGATTTGTGCGCCGTTCTGCTTGAATTTCCGTATCATTTCAATGGCGATTGAGCGCAGGTTTTCCGAGACGGCGAGCGTGATGCCCGACGTATAGAACATTTTGGTGGAAGAATACACGCTTTCGGGAACGTCTTCCAGTTTCATTTTCCAGATAGAAGAATGGCGGCGGTCGTATACGACTTTTGGCTTGCGCGGATACGCGCCGTTCTCATAAAAATAAATGCCCAGCCGCGCGTCGGGATTGTCGTCAAAGATGATAAAATCGTCGCTCACGCCGCTGAAGCGGATGCGGTTCTTGACGAAAAAGCCGATGTCGTTGTGCGGCAATTGCGTGATGACACCCGTGCGCAGACCGAGCAGTGAGACACCCGAAGCCACGTTGAGTTCCGCGCCGCCCGCGTGTTTTTCAAACGAGTCGCAGCGACCAATGCGCTGGTTGGTGGGCGGCGAAAGGCGGAGCATGATTTCTCCGAACGTGATTAAATCAAAATCTTTGTCTGCCATGGCATTTCCTCGTGTTACGTTATTTCTCTTCTATTGTAATTTGGAAATATGGCATGGTCAAGTGCGATGTTCGCGCGTTTTTTCGTTCTGCATAATTTCTTTCTTATGTTCTTCTAAAAACTGTCAACCTGTGATACAATGAAATGACGTTTTGTTATGTGGAGAAAGAAATGACCGACGATATGGATTTAGACCCGACGATTGCGGAACTGCTTGCGGAGGCGGCGGCGAATCAGCCGGAAATGCCGCGGGTTGCTTTTGACGAGAACGCGGTGGAAGATATAACGGATACGTCCAGTGTCCTTGGATTGTCGGATTCGCGCAACGCTTCGTTCAAGATGCCGAGCGCCAAGCTGCCGTCGGAAATGGGCAAGGAAGACGAGAATCCGCTTGCCAAGGTCGATTTTCGCGTTACCAGCTTTACGCCGATAGAAAAATGCTATGAGGACGAGTCAAATCACATTTTTGACGACAAGACTTATTACAAGACGGCGCTCATGGGCGAAGGCGAGGCGGCACAGCGTGTGCATAAAATCCTCTCAAAGTATTTGGTCTGCCAAGATCCCAAAGACCGCACGGTGTACCGCCAGCAGATTGTTACGGCATTTTGGGAACTGATAAAGAATATCGCGCCTAAGGCAGTCAGCAAGTCGATTCCCAATCCCAAGCGAATGCTGTTGCGTTTTGGCGTGGTGCTTCCGTCGCTGTTTACGCCGGAACAGAAGCAGTTGTTTTCTACGGTCATTTTGGAAAACAACACGGGCGAGCCGGTGTATTACATGGACGAATGGTTCCGGGACATCGGATTGGGGCGGCTGACGCTCTCTGCCACTGACGAGGCGCGTCCCAAAAAAGCGGCGGGCGGCGTGGATCAGCAGCAGTTGCTTTCGCTCAAAGGGAAGAACGACGGCAAGTTGCAGACGGCAGAAAATATGCTGACCAGCAAGGAAAGCGAGCGACACGCGATGGAGTCCGAGCTGCGCGGTCGGATTGACACGTTGTGCAACCATTTTCCGCTTCCCAACCTTGAGCCGCATACGTCCGCATATACGGAGGCACAGCTGAAACTGTTTGGCGACATTCAGGAACGGCTGCGCGCGCTGCAACGGAACAACAAAGAAATCGTCAATTATCTGCGTGAGCTGGAAGAGGCAAGGACGACGGCGAATTCGTTGAATGCAAAAATGAACGACCAGTCGGTGACGATGGAAGTAAGCAATGCCGATTTGGAGGTGGAATTCAACACGGTGCGCCAGATGGCAAAGATGACGATCGGGCGCAAGGGAAATCAGTTTCCCGTGTTCACGCGCGAATTCTATCATTGTATTCCCCAGCTGACCGGCTTCCGCGAGAATGTCATCAACACGCTTCATTGGATTGAATCAATCGATCCGACTGCGTTCCACCGTATCCACAAGAATACGCCGAACCGCATCGTTCCTTACGTGCTGCTGTTGCCCACTTACGGCGATTTCGGTTTCTGCTGGGAACCGTTTGACCGCTATAACCGGGTTACCAGCCGGGGCAGAATCGTCGTCCCGATGTATCCGCGCGATTTGAAAGTGTCGCTGCTCATGGCGGTTGCCGATTTGCGCTGGCAGGTCGCCAAAGAAAAGGCATCGTTCTACTGGATGGAAGAAGGGCTGACGGGGCAATATTATCAGTGGATAGAGGAGCAGAAACTCAAGGGCGATTTGAAATCGTTCTTTATTGCCGATTACGTGCTGTGGATGACCAAAGAGGCGAACGGTACGCAGGTCATGGACAAAAAACTGCGCGCGATTTTCTGGCGGTTTGTTCCGTTTGCGCAGGAAAAGAAAGACGACTTGAAAAAACGCAGCATGGTCTACGCGGAGTTGTATCAGCGCGACTTGAACCGTGCGATGAGCGACGGCTATTGATTCGTGCGGAGCGTTTTATGCCCTGGCACTTGCGTTGGGGCAGGTTGATTGGCGGTGGATTATGCGAAGACAAACTATCGTGCTGCTGCTCGTGGCGGTATGCGGCATGTTGCTTTCCTGCGGCTCAACAAAAGGCGTGGCAGGGGCAAAACTGAATCCCGTGTTCGTGACGGACAAAGCGACGTTTCAGCTGCTTCCCACGGCGATGCGCGAAAAAGATGTTGATGCCGTGCAGCACATCACGGCGAAATTTGGCGCGCGGGAATTTGAGTCAGACTGCCTGCTGATTGCTGACGGCGACGTGCTTTCGCTGACGATGCTCAACGAATTCGGTACGACGGTGGGCGAGCTGAATTATAACAATGATTTGGTCGTGTTCAATACGGCGTTGTTTCCGTCGGCGGTCAAAGCGGAATATATTGTGGCGGACGTACAGTTCTGCCTGTACCGTGCGGACGCATTGTGCGCGGCACTGGAAGCGATTGGGCTGCGCTTTGAGGTTTCTGCCACGGACGGCGGCGAGACGCGCGTCGTTTTTGACGGCGAGCGCGAAATCATTCATATAGAAAAGTCTGCGGATACGATTGCGTATACGAATGTTTTGCGCGGCTATTCCTATTTGTTGCAGGGCGCGTTCTGATGGAAGTGTATCTTTCGTGTCCGGCGGTGCTGTGCAGTGCGGGCTGCGATGCGGCGGCATTTTTTGACGCGCTCGTGGCGGGCGACCGCACGGGCTTGGTGCGCGTGTCATGCGGCACGGACAGCGACGGAAACAAACGCTTTTTTTGGGCGGGGCAGATTGCCCAAAGTGCGTTGCGTCCTACCAGCGATAAGTATGATATGCGCGTCTTGCAGATTTTGGACGGCGCGCTCACACAGCTTGCCCCGGTCGTGCAGAAAGCCATTGCGCGCTACGGTGCGGACAGGATCGGCGTGTGTTTGGGGCAGTGTGACAACGGATCTGCGCTTTCGTTTGAGGGACATCGTGCGCTGTGGACGGACGGCGCGTTTCCTGCGGGCTACAGGCTTGCCGTGCAGGGCGCGGATTATCCGGCGGCATTTGCGGCGCGGAAATTCGGCGTGACGGGCGTTTCGCTCAGTTTTGCGACGGCGTGTTCTTCAAGCGCGACGGCACTCATTACGGCGCGGCAGCTGGTTCGCGCGGGTGTGTGCGACGCGGTGATTGCCGGCGGCGTTGACATCGCTTCTCCCACGACGTTGCTCGGCTTTGACAGCCTGGAGGCAATCAGCCCGGAAAAAACGAATCCGTTCAGTGCGAATCGTGCGGGAATCACGCTGGGCGAGGGCGCGGCATTTTTTGTGGTGAGCAAGGACGATTTGGACGATACGGACATCGTGCTTGCCGGTGCGGGCGAAAGTTCCGATGCCAGCCACATGACTGCGCCCCTTGCGGACGGCAGCGGCGCGGCTCAGGCAATGCGCGTTGCCTTGGACGATGCGGGCATTGCGGCGGATGACATCGATTATGTGAACCTGCATGGCACGGGAACAAAACTGAACGACAGCATGGAGGCAAAGGCTGTGGATGCCGTGTTCGCGTCCCGATCCGTTCCGGTCAGTTCCACCAAGGCGGTAACAGGGCATACGCTCGGCGCGGCGGGTGCGCTGGAACTTGCGGCGTGTTTTTTGGCAATCCGGCGGCAGCGGCTTCCCGTGCACGTGTGGGACGGCGTGTTTGCCGACGATTTTCCGCGCCTCAATTTTGTTGCCGACGCACAGCCGCAGCGGAATATCGTCTGCTGCATGAGCAACAGTTTTGCGTTCGGCGGCTGCAACGTGAGCTTAATTATCAAACGTCGCGGCAAGCCGTGACGCTCCGCTGGGCGAAATTTGATGGACGCGGTGAGGTGTAATCGTCCGCCAT
>CAZSOK010000033.1:0-8653 GCA_964608445.1 uncultured Treponema sp.
GGGTACGGCATTTTCGGCGACTATGCGTGGGAAAAACCCGTTTCCACTTCAACCCCGTCAACGGATTCTTTCGTGACCTTGCAGGACGATGCCGCCGCCAAGTCCGACACGTCTACCAAGCGTTTCGCATTCACCGGCAATCCGTTGCGGATTGAGGTGGAAGATATGACGCCAAGCGGGTTGGAGATTACGAGGGATTCCGCCGCTTCTGGCGGTAAGGCGGGCATTCTTGCGAGCGAGGATTCGCGGGCGGAGGCAGTCATCACGTTCCCGGCGGGCAACTACACGGGGTATGCGGTCATGTACGCGCCCAGTGGCGACCACGATGCGTTCTACGTGCGATTCGGCGACGGTCATATCCGCGTGTATGCGGACGACCCGCCGCCTGTGGGATACAAGCGCGCGAGCCGCACGCCCATAAAGCTTTCGTGCGACAAGGAAGTGACGGTGCGGATGGTCATTTCGCCGCGCAGCGAGAAGTTCACGGACAAAGCCGTGGAGACGGGAATGTCCATCGACTATGTGGAGTTCACGAAAAACTGATCAATAGAAAAAAAGAAAAAAACAGCAAGAAGAAAGACGGTTTGTCCGATATGCGGGAGCGGCGTGCCTTTTGCGGGGCGCGCCGCTCCTCTTTAAAGATTCCGGGATTTTCGGTAGACTGGGCGTATGTATGAAGTTCGGGTGACTGCCGATTTTGCGGCGGCGCATTTTCTGCGCGACTATCACGGGAAGTGCGAGCGGCTGCACGGGCATAATTATACGGTGTATGCGCACGTGCGCGGGGCGGAGCTTGACGCGGGCGGGATGCTCCTGGATTTTGCGGTACTCAAGGACGCGCTGAAGACGGTGGCAGGATCGCTCGACCACACGAATCTGAACGACAATCCGGCGTTCGCGCAGAATCCGAGCGCGGAGCGGATTGCGCGGTTCATCTACGACCGCCTGTGCGCCGTGCTTGCGGAGCAGGGCGTTGACGTGCGGGGAAAAAACGGCGGCGCGGTCTTGTGCGCGGTTGACGTGTTCGAGACGGCGACGAGCCGCGCGCGCTACATTCCCGACGGCTGTTCCTGCCCGTAGGTGACCAGCCACCGCTGTACGGGCGCGCGCCAGTCGTCGTCATGTGCGCCTTCAAGCAGGAAACGTTCGTACATGTCCATGATGTGCGTCTTGACGGTGCGCGCGCTTTCCTCGTCCATGCCTTCCGGCCGCAAAAACAGCGCGTCAATGAATGCGACGGCATCGGTCGGCGTGAACAGCGCGGGGAACAGGCGGCTCACCATGTACAGCGCGGCGGGAACGCAGTTGACGCTGTGCTGTTTGACGTACAGTACCGATTCGGCAATGGCGACCGCGCCGTCGTACAGTTCTTTGTTCCACTGCTGCTGTTCGGCTTGGGGGAACTGCTCGCGGGCGAAGAAATAGCGGTAGAACGAGGCGCACAGCACGACAATGGCGATGTGCAGGCTGGGAACGCAGCACAGGTGCGGGTCGAGCAGGTGAATCGTGAAGAACTTTCCCTTGCGGTAGGCGGGGCGTTCCATGGTACTCACGCGGAAGCGGTACAGCCGCGCCGCCTCGTCGTATGCCCTGGTGATGACGCGGAGCCATTCCGCGCAGAACGGCATGGCTTTGTGCGCGCCGTAGCGGCGGATGAGCATGCTCATCGGCTCAATCCAGAAATTGATGAAATGAAGGTAGGTGCCGATTTTGTGCGGCAGGAACGGAATCGTCTTGTCGAGCGGGTGGTCAACATGTACGACGGGAATCTTCTTGATGCCCCACTTGACCAGGAATTGCAGCCCAAAGAAATTGGCGACGACCGTGCGCATGTACGACAGGAACGCGCCGATGCTGCGCGGGCGGAACGGAATGGTCGCGTAACTCCACAGGACGCTGAAACTGCCGAGCGGGCGGCCTGCGGTCTTTTTGATGCGGTTTGCGGAAGCGGTCGTCGTCATCAGCCGAAGATTTCCTTTGCGACGGCGACGGAAGCCATCGCGTCCTTTACGTAGTAGTCTGCCCCGATTTTTGCCGCGTAGTCAGCAGTAAGCACCGCGCCGCCCGCCATGACCGCGCACGATTTCCCTGCCTTTTCCAGCGCGGCGCGCAGGTCGCTGATCGTGGTCTGCATGTTGCCGACAGTCGTCGTCATCAGCGCGCTCAGGCCGAGCAGCTTGATGTCGTGTTCAAGCACGGTCTTGACGACGGTCTGTGACGGCACGTTTTTCCCCAGGTCGATGACGGTGTAGCCGTAGTTTTCGAGCATTGCCTTGGTGATGTTCTTGCCGATGTCGTGGATGTCGCCGAATACGGTGGCTATCGCGATCGTGCCGCGGCTTTCCTGCGAGCCGCCGTCTGCTTCCAGCTGTCTTTTTATCACGGCGAATGCCGCGCCCACGGTGTCCGCGCTCAATAATAACTGCGGCAGGAATTTCACGCCGGTCTCAAAGTCTTTTCCCACGAGGTCAAGCGCGGGCACGATACAGCGGTCGATGATGGCGACGGGCTTGCTGCCGTTCGCAAGGAGCGACGCGGTTGCCTCGCCCGACATTTCTTTGAAGCCTTTGCAGATGATGTCGATGAGCGCGCGCTCGCTGTCGGTCAGGTCGGGGGGAAGCGTCACGTCCGCCGGTGTTTTCGGGACGGCGGCGGTCTTTTTTTCGCCCGGAGTCGCCGGGGCGGTGGCGGATGGCGCGGTCGTTCCCGTGTAGGTTTCGATGTAGTCGAGGCAGTTCTCGTCGTATCCGGCGAGCGCGCGGTAGCTGTGGTAGGTTTCGGTCATCGGCGCGCTCAGCGGGTTGATGATACAGGCATCCAGCCCCGCGTACAATGCCATGGCGAAGAACCGGCTGTTGATGATGTCGCGGCGCGGCAGCCCAAAACTGATGTTTGACACGCCGAGGATGCACGTCAGCCCCTGTGCGCCGAATTCCTGCTTGAGCAGCGTCATGGCGCGGACGGTTTCCAGTGCCTCTTTCTGCTGCGAGCTGACCGTGAGCGTGAGCGTGTCGATAACGATGTCGCGCGGCTGAATACCGTACCGCGCCGCTTCCGCGATAATCCTGCGGGCGACGGCGACGCGTCCTTCTGCGGTGGGCGCGATGCCGTTCTCGTCGATGCAGAGCGCGACCACCGCGCCGCCATAATGCGCCACGAGCGGGAATACGGCATCCATCACGTCTTTGCGCCCGTTCACGCTGTTGACGAGCGGCTTGCCGTTGTAATAGCGCAGCGCGCGCGCCAGTACGTCGCGCTCGCTGGAGTCAATCTGGAGCGGCGTGGCGAACGTGCCTTGAATCGTCCGTATTGCGGTGACCATCGTGGCGGCTTCGTCAATGCCGGGCAAGCCTACGTTCACGTCCAGGATCTGTGCGCCTGCCTGTATCTGCCGCTCCGCTTCGTTCAGGACGAACTGCATGTCGCCGGCGAGCAGGGCTTCCTTGCAGGCTTTTTTCCCTGTGGGATTGATACGCTCGCCCACAATCTGCGGGCCTGCCGCGCCGCCAATCTGCACGGTCTGATTGTACGAGCAGATAACGGTGTCGGTCGCCGTGTCGGACGGCTCGCGCACCATGCTGCCGTCGGCTTCCACCGTGCGGATCATGGCGGCAATGTGGGGCGGGGTCGTTCCGCAGCAGCCGCCCAGGGCGACGGCACCCGCGTGGCGGTTCGCTTTCTGCGACCGGGCGAATTCCTCCGCGCTCACGCGGTACAGCGTCTTTCCGCCCACGACGACGGGAATGCCCGCGTTCGGCTGGACGAGCACGGGCGTATGCGCGTAGCGCAGGAACTGCCGCACCAGGGCGTTGTCTTCTTCCAGGCTGCCGCCGCAGTTCAGACCGAGCATATCGACGTGCAGTGCTTCCAGATAGGTGACGCACGTGCGCACGTCCGCGCCCGTGAGCGTGCGGAGATTCGGCTGGAACGTAGGCGTTGCGACGACTGCCATGCCGGTATTTTCCTGCACCGCAAGGATCGCCGCTTTCATTTCGTACAGGTCGCTCATCGTTTCGATTATCGCCACCTGTGCGCCCTCGCGTTCTGCCAGCACCGCCGCCTGCCGGAAGCTTTCGTATGCCGTGTCGAACGGCAGGTCGCCCATCGGCTCAAGCAGCCGCCCGATCTGCCCCGTGTCCCACGCGATGAAATGCGGACGGTCGTTGCCGTTTGCTTCCGCCGCCGCCACGCATTCGCGCAGGATGCCCATTTCCGCGCTGATATACTGCTCGCAGGTGTAGGGCGCGTCCGTCAGTTTGAGCGCGTTCGCGCCGAACGTGTTCGCCGTAAGCACGTGGCAGCCTGCGTCAAGGTATTTCTGATGAATCGAGCGGATGACGTCGGGGCGGGTGATTGACAGGTCTTCGGGAATCACGAAATCCGTCACGCCCGATGCCTGTATCATCGTGCCCATGCCGCCGTCAAAAAAGACGGGGAGTCCGCGCGCAATCCGGTCCTGCAAGAACGAACGGAAATCCATTTATGATGCCGCCGTGCCGTTTGTTGCGGACAAAATGCTGTCCACATTCTGCATGATTGCCTGCGCCACACGCGGTTTGTTCATCGTATAGATATGGATGCCGCGCACGCCGTTGGAAATCAGGTCGATAATCTGGTCGGTCACGTAGGCGATGCCCGCCTGCCACATCGCCTCCTCGCTGCCGCGGAATTTGTCGCAGAGCGAGAGGAGCTTGCGCGGAATGTACGCGTTCGAAAGATCGACCATGCGGGTGACCTGCCGCGCGCTCGTTATGGGCATCAGCCCCGCCAGGACGGGAACATGGATGCCCGCCGCCTGCAAGCGGTAGAGGAAGCTGTAAAGCATGTCGTTGTCAAAGAACATCTGCGTCGTCAGGAAGTCCACGCCCGCGTCAACTTTGTGCTTGAGGTTTTCGATGTCGCTGTCGCGGTTGAGGCTTTCGGGATGCCCTTCGGGATAGCACGCGCCGCCCACGCAGAAGCCTTCCTGCTTGAGCACGGCGACCAAATCCGACGCGTGCCGCAGTCCTGCCGGGAAGAGGTTTTCGCCCGGCTGCGCGTCTTTGGGCAAGTCGCCGCGCAAGGCAAGCACGTTCTGAATGCCGCGCGCCTTGAAGTCTGCGATTGCCGCGTCCAGCTGCTCGCGTGCCAGGCGGACGCAGGTCAGGTGCGCCAGTGCCGTCGTGCCGTGCTGTTCGATCAGTTCCGCCACGTCTGCCGTGCCGTTTTTCTGGGAGCCGGCCGCCCCGCACGTAATGCTGACAAAATCGGGATGCAGCGATACCAGTTTTTTTGCCGCCTCGCTCACCGTCGCAAAATCGTCCTGCCGTTTGGGCGGAAACACCTCAAAAGAGAACGCCACTTTTTTCTGCTTCAGGATTGTGCTGATGTCCATACCCTTATTGTATAGTAAAGAAGTCGGTTTTTCAAGGTGGAGGGCAAGGGCGGGTGTTTTTGCCGTCATTTTATGCGAATGCCGCCGCGTTCCTGTCCTGCTGCATGTCTTCCAGCGCGCGCAGTTTTTCTGCGTCCAGCTTGACGAACAGGTTTTTTTCGTGCGTGGGGAGTACCAGTCCTTTCGGGCCGTTTTTCGCGCGGCGCAGGTGCTTGACCTGCGTGTAATACAAGTCCGCGCTGCCGTTCTTGCGCGCCTTGGAATAATAGACCGCAAGGTTTCCCGCGTACAACAGGATTTCGAGCGGGACGGTTTTTCCCGCGCGCGCCTTGATGAACACGTAGCCGCCGCTGTAGTCGCGCGTGTGCAGCCACATATCCTGTCCGCGCACATGGTGGCGCAGCAGTTCGTCGTTTTCGTTCGCGTCGCGTCCCACCATGATGTACCAACCGTCCACGGCGTAGTCCAGGCCGGGGTGCGCCTTTTTTTCCTGCTGTTTGGGTTTCTGCGTCTTGCGCAGCAGTTGGTCCAGCTTGAGCGGATTTTTTTCGGCGCGCATCGCCGCGTACTGGGCTTCCAGCGCGGCGAGCGATTTTTCGGCGCGGGCGATGTCGTGTTCCAGATCTTCCAGTCCGTGCGTGGCTTTTTTGTACCGATCATAGTAGGCGGCGGCGTTTTCCTGCGCGTTCTTTTCCGGGTCGATGGTTATGCTGACCGTCTTGCCGCTTTCGTAGTCCTCGCATTCCAGAAAATGCGTCGTTCCGTCCAGCTGATGGCCGAACGCAAGAATCAGGTCGCCCTGATGTTTCAGCTGCCCTGCGTCCAAAAAGGCAGCGCGTTTTGCTTTGAGCCGTTCCAGTGCGTTTTCCTGGCGGCTCTTATGCTCCGCGTGCCATTTTTCCGCCTGTGCCAAAAGCGATTCCAGCGAGTGCGCCGCCGCCGTCTGGCTGTAGAACGCATCGACTTTCTGGTTGAACGAAAGCGGCCCGGCATCGGGATGCCGCTCGGCAAAATCCGCCTGTATGTCCGCAAAGTCGCGCACGTCCCACTGCTTGTCGTTCGGTTTCGGTTCGGGCAGGACGAGCGGATTGCCCGTCATCTCATGTTTTGCGGGGCGGCGGTAGAACGAATCAAGGATGATGCCGTCCGCGTCGCATAAAAAAATGTTCGCCGCGTTGCTCCACAGCCGGATATACAAGACGTATTCGCTCGCGCCGTTTTTGTCGGCGGTGTCGTCCGGCTCTGCCCGTTTGCCCCGCCGCTGTGCGAACCGCTCCTGCGCGGCGGGCATCACCTGCACGGGCGCGTCCTTGCGCAGCGTCATCCGCACGATTCGTTCTTTGCCGACCTGCGCACATGCCGTAATCCGTGCGCCCTTGATGTGCGAGCGCAGCAGTTCCATAAAGCGCAGCGGTTTTTCGTATTTGGGGATTTTGCGCCGCACTTCATGCAGTCGGCACGCGTTCGCCGCAAGGCAGACGAACACAGTTTTGGGCGCGCCCGGCTTGTACGTGTACAGCGCGATCGAGTCGAACGACGGCTGCACCACGTCCTGCACGAACGCGCCCGCCAGGTCAAGCTCGGAAAGGATTTCGTCGATTTCGTTGCAGTTGAGCGACATACGCGATTATAGCACGGAATCGGCGGCGACAACAATATGCGTGTGCGGCAGCCGCTCCGCGTCGAACACGGTCATCGCCTCGCTCAGATCCATTGCCTCGTTGCGATCCGAAAAACCGCACAGCCACATGATATGTCCGATGATTTCCTGCGCCGTGTACTGCCCGCGCAGGCTGCCCAGGTCGCGGTCTCTGTCGCGCTTGGAGAGCCTGCGTCCGTCCGCGCTCATCAGCAGCGGCAGGTGAAAGAACTGCGGCGGCGTGTATCCCAGTGCCTGGTACAGAAAAAGTTGCTGGTGCGTGGCGGCGAGCAAGTCCGCGCCGCGCGCCACCTGCGTCACGCCCATGAGCGCGTCGTCCACGGTCACTGCCAGCTGATAGGCGAACGTGCCGTCGGCGCGGCGCACCACAAAGTCGCCGCAGTCACGCGCAAGGCTGCACCGCTGTGCGCCGAAATGTCCGTCGCAGAAAAAACTGGTCGTGTCGGGAACGGCGACGCGCTGTGCCGGGACACGACCCGCCCGCAAAAAATCCGCTTTCTGCGCGTCAGTCAGCGACGCGCAGTGGCCGGCATAGACCGGCGTTCCGTCGCTCGCGTGCGGGGCAGTCGCCGCCAGCAGGTCAGCACGGCGGCAGAAGCAGTCGTACACGATGCCCTGTTCCCGCAGCATATCGAACGCCCGCTCGTACACATGCGTCCGGGCGGATTGCAGGTACTGCGCGTCGTCCGCGTTTGCCGGGCCTTCGTCCCAGACGAGCCCCAGCCAGCGCAGGTCGTCCAGCAGCTGTTCGGCAAACACGCGCTTGCACCGCTGCCGGTCCAGGTCCTCTATGCGCAGCAGCCAGCTGCCGCCCGCCTTTTTTGCCAGCAGCCAGGACAGCAATGCCGTGTACACGTTCCCCAGATGCATCCTGCCGCTCGGCGACGGCGCGAACCTGCCCTTGATCATCGGCTACTGCCGCGGGAATTTCTGCATGAATTCCGCGAGCACTTGCTCCGGCGCGGGACGTGCGTCCACGTTGACCAGCAAGCCTTTTGCCTGATAAAAATCGATGAGCGGCGCGGTGGACGAACGGTAGACGACCAGCCGGTTCTGGATTGCCTCGGCCTTGTCGTCGTCGCGCGTGAACAGCTCGCCGCCGCAGGCATCGCACGTGCCCGCTTTTTTGGGCGGATTGAAGGTCGTGTGGAACATCTGCCCGCACGCCTTGCAGCAGACGCGCCCGCTCAGCCGCTCCACCACGGCTTCGTCGGCAATGTCAAAATTCACTGCCGCGTCAATCTTTGCGAACGTCTCAAGGGCCTGCGCCTGCGCGATCGTGCGCGGGAATCCGTCCAGGATGTAGCCGTTCTTCGTGTCGTCCTGCGCCAGGCGGTCTTTTACCAGGCCGATCGTAATCTCGTCGCTCACCAGCTCGCCGGCATCAATAATCGCCTTTGCCTTTTTGCCCAGCTCGGTCTGATTCTTGATGTTCTCGCGGAAAATATCCCCGGTCGAAATGTGCGGAATGCCATACGCCTTTGCCGCTTCCTTTGCCAGCGTCCCTTTTCCCGCTCCCGGCGGTCCCAAAAAAATCACGTTCATACAAACTCCTCGCTCTTGCGAAAATCACTGCCAGTGTACCAAAAAATCTGCGGGGTGTAAATGAGGGCGTGCGC
>CAZSOK010000033.1:8753-11675 GCA_964608445.1 uncultured Treponema sp.
AATGTCTTCCCGATGTCGGGGCGGGATTACGGCAGTTCCACCGTAAGAAAGGCGATTTCGGTCTGCCAGGTGAACAGCGTTTTTGCGGCGGCGGTCGTGAGCAGGGTGCGCAGCTGGTCGGCGGTCTCCCCGCCGAGCGCGTCCGCGAGTTTTGCGCCATAGGCGCTCGTGCCGGGGTCGAACCACCGCGCGATTTCCTGCGGCGTGACGCGGCGTTTTTCCGCGAGCGTCTTTGCCGCCGCCGTGACGGCAAGCCCCTCCGCGCGGAATGTTTCGGCGATGCTGTCCGCGTCCCAGTTGAACAGCGGGTTTTCGGCATCCGCAAAAAAGGCTTGCTCGGCGGCCGCCATTGCGTCGAGCGTCGCCTCGAACGGCGCGCGCGTGGCGGCGGTCAGCACCTGCGTGCGGATCAGCTCGCTGACGCGCTGTCCGTGCGCGGGAATGCGCTGCGCGATGACTGCCTTCCAGCCTTGTGCCAGCGGGCTGACTGTCTCGTAGGTCTCCGATTCGTCCAGGTCATCGTCGGTAAAGGCAAGCCCTTTTGCCGCGTGGGCGCAGGTCGCCGCGTCCAGGAACGCCCGCGCCAGTGCCGTCACGGACTCTCTGGAGATGAACGGGTCGCGGAAGAACAGGCGGTCGAACATCGTGCCTTTGTAGTGGAACTGCTGCAAGATGTCGGTGAACGCGTGCGGCGTGAGGAACGGCTCGTCGGTCTGCGGGCGGCATAGGAGCAGGGGCTTGTCAAGGTCGCCGAGCGTGCGCCCGTACTGCTCCAGGATTGCCCGTCCTTTTTCGCTGCGGCACAGCCCGCCGGTAACGCCTTCCGGGGTCTTGCGCATGATTTCCCACAGCAGCAGCCCGTCGTCCGCGTTCCACACGAGCGAGCGGTGGTGGCGGCTCAGGTCGGCGAGCGCGGTCATCGTGTTCCGCACCGAAAGCAGGATTTCCGCGCGGTTGGAGTCCAGGCGGCTGCGCCAGGATTTGTCGGCCTTGTCGAGCGCGCTTTCTTTCCGTTCGTCCTTGGGCGTAAAGGTGAGCTGCTCCGCGCGCTGCTGTTTGCCCGTGCCTTTGAAATGCGCCTGAATCCACCATGCGGAAATGGGATTCGCCGGAACGTCCGCGCCGCCGGTCTTTTTCGTCCCCTTGCCCATGAAATTCTGCGAGCCGGTGACCTGCGTGTCCTCCCACGCCTTGTGCGCGTCGGCTTCGCTGCCGTTTGCCGTCTCAAGGATACGCGCGATCTGTATCTCGCGGCGGCTCAGCACGTCCTCGCGGATATTCGCCTCGTAGCCCTGGTTGCTCGGCGTGTAGAAGACGCGTCCCACGAGCGCGTCGGGAAGATACTGCTGGGCGACCCAGTGGTCGCGGTAGGCGTGCGGGTACAGATAGCCGTCGCCGTGTCCGAATCCCTCGCTGTCGCGGTTGCCGTCCTTGAGGTGGTTGGGAACTTCCGCGTCCTCTTTTTCCACGGAAGCGAGCGCGTCGAAAAATGCCATGGACGAATTGGATTTGGGCGCGGTGGCAAGGTACAGCGCGGCATGCGCCAGGTGATAGCGTCCTTCGGGCAGCCCCACGCGGTCGAACGCATCCGCGCACGAGGTTACCAGGCTGATTGCGTGCGGGTCTGCCAGGCCCGTGTCCTCGCAGGCGGAGATGAGCATCCGCCGGAAGATAAAATGCGGGTCTTCGCCCGCGCGTACCATGCGGGCAAGCCAGTACATTGCCGCGTCGGGGTCGCGCCCGCGCAGGGATTTTATGAACGCGGAGATAATGTCGTAGTGGTAGTCGCCGTCGCGGTCGTACAGCACGACTTTTTTCTGGATCGATTCTTCGGCGGCTTCCCGGCTGATAAAGATGGTCGTGCCCCAGGCAGGGACGGGCGGCGTGCTGTTCGGCGACCAGGTTTCGGGCGTGGTCTCCACGGCGAGTTCCAGCGCGTTGAGCAGGCTGCGCGCGTCGCCGTTCGCGGTGTCTACCAGATGTTCGAGCGCGCCGGCCTCGAACTGCACGTCCCAGTGGCCGTAGCCGCGCTCCGTGTCCGCCAGCGCCATCTGTGCCGCCTTGAGCAGGTCGTCCTTGGTCAGCGGCTTGAGCTGGAACACGCGGCTTCGGCTGACGAGCGCTTTGTTCACCTCAAAGAACGGGTTTTCCGTCGTCGCGCCGATGAGGATTATCGTGCCGTTCTCTACCCAGGGAAGCAGCGCGTCCTGCTGCGCCTTGTTCCAGCGGTGTACTTCGTCCACGAACAGGATCGTGCGCCGTCCGTACAGCTTGAAAAAGTCGTCTGCCTGTTTGATTGCCGCGCGGATTTCCGCCACGCCCGTCAGCACGGCGTTCAGCGTGATGAAATTCGATTTGGTGTGGTTGGCGATTACGCGGGCGAGCGTCGTCTTGCCGCTTCCCGGCGGGCCGTAAAAGATGACCGACGTGAGCTGGTCGGCGGCGATTGCCCGCCGCAGCAGCCGCCCCCTGCCCACGATGTGATCCTGCCCGATGTATTCGTCCAGGTTGCGCGGACGCATCCGCGCGGCGAGCGGCTCTTTCTGCGATTTGGTCGCGTCGAACAGGTCGGGCATTATTCGCGGTTCCAGTGTTTGCGGTCGGAACCGGGGTAGTATGCCCACAAGCCCTGGTTGTCGGCGGACGCGCCCGTGTTAGACGACGTGCCTTCAAAGACCGTCGTGCCGTAGATGTCGCCGCCTTTTGCGGGCAGCGATGGATCGACGGCGAGTACGCAGTGTATCTCATAATAGGAAGAAAGCGTCGATGACACGTTCGTTCCCGAATCGGTATCGGTGGTGGGGTAGCCGTTATCGTCGAGCCTGAAATATATCAGCCCGTCGTCCGTACCGGCGAGCAGGAAATCTTGTGTGCGGGCAAGGGAACGTATGGTATAGCCGACATCTTTCGTGTCCACCGGGT
>CAZSOK010000033.1:11775-14966 GCA_964608445.1 uncultured Treponema sp.
GCCGCCAAACCATACGCACGTTTTTGGATTTGTTATGCCGGTATCGTATTCAGTGGCATTTTCGCCGTCCAACGCGTACACCGTTCCGTTCACGTTTATATACGCCTTGCGGTGATCCGGGGTGGGGGAATTCGTGCAGAACAGCGTGTTCCGTCCTCCTTTGGGGAGCGTCGGCGTATCGACTTTCTTCCATTCGTTCCCGTCGGTCGAGCAGTACAGCGTTTGCTCGGCGGGGACGTTTTCGCCCTCGTCCTCGTCTTCTTCGGTGCGCACGGCGAGCGCGTAGAGGTAGGTTTCGTCCGCGGCAAGGCGGAAGACAATGCCGTTGCCGATGCCGTCTTTGCCCGCTTTTTTCCATTGCCCTTCATACGGCCCGCTCATGGTCGGCTCGATTTTCCCGGTTTCCGGGTCTGTTTTCAGTTCCTTATAATAGATGTTTCCGTTCTGCACGAACAGGTATTCCTTGCCGTCCCTGCCAAAGCGCACGATCGAGTTGATGTCGCCGGATACTTGCGCGTCGGCGAGTTTGACTTCCTGGCGGATTTCGTAAAAGATGACCTCGTGGCAGGCGGTGGCGACGAGCGCGAGCATCGTGGCGAGGCAGGCGGCGGTCAGAACATGCTTTTTCATCCTCAGCTCCTAGAAATGATAGCGCGCGCAAATCTGCACGGAATTGAAGCAGCCGTAACTGTTGTACTTTGCCTCGTCGTACCACTGCGGCAGGAACGTAAAGTCGTCCGCCAGCCCGAACGACCAGCTCGGCGTGGCGCGGAAGAACACGCCCGCGTTCGCCTTGAGGACAAGCCCCGGAAAATACGTGCGGTTCAGGTAGTTTTCCATCGCCATGCCGATTCCGACGGTGACCGGGAATTCAAATTTGTACAGGGTGGGCTGCACGGTCGCGTTGACGACGAGCGGCACATAGGTGAAGATATTGCTTCCGAGCGTGGGGTGGTAGCCAAAACTGATGTCCGCGCCCACGGCAATCATGCTGGTCAGGAAACGGTGGTAGCCGAGCATGCCCGAACCGCCGATGCTGAGCTGCCCTTTCCGGTACAGCGGGAAGTCGCCGCCAAAGTTGAGCGGGAACGTGACCATGAGCGCGATGTTGATATATTGGTCGCCCGCCTGATTCAGCCGCATCGTGATGCCGGTGTCGTCATATACATCGTCGTCGTCCGATTCCTGCGCGGACACGACCGCATTCGTCAGCAGCACCATGCACACAACCGCGAAAAAACGCTTCATATACCCTCGCTTGAAGAAAGTAACGCAATTATATTGTTCATTGCCTTTGTTTCAACTATAATAAACACAGAATGACGCGTTGTGTTACAAGGAGAAATGCTAAAAGCACCGCACAAATGGCGCGGCACTTTTAGCATTTCAAGTTTCCGTTGGAAACTTGCATATATAACGCATATGCACACTGCGTTGTGCATATGCGTAAAAAGCCAATCGAAAGTTGCAACTTCCGATTGGCTTTTTACAGGAGAAGGTAATGAGTGCGGTGATTATCGACGGAAAATCGATTGCGGAGTCTGTCCGCGCGGGCGTTGCGGACAAAGTGGCGGAGCTGAAGAAGAACGGTGTCGCGCCCTGCCTTGCGGTCATTTTGGTGGGGCAGAACCCCGCGAGTGTGAGTTACGTGACGGGAAAGCGCAAGGCACTGGCAGAGGCGGGCATGGTCGATAAGAGCGTGGAGCTGCCCGAAGACACGAGCGAGGAGACGTTGCTGCGGACAATCGCCGGCCTGAACGCCGACCCTGCGGTGCACGGTATTCTGGTGCAGCTGCCGCTTCCCCGGCATATCGACGAGGACAAGGTGATTATGGCGATCGATCCGAAAAAGGACGTGGACGGCTTCCACCCCGTGAACGTGGGCAACCTGGTCATCGGGAAGAAGGCGTTTTTGCCCTGCACGCCGCATGGCATCGTCGTATTGCTTGAGCGCATGAACATTCCGCTGCACGGCGCGCACGTGGTCGTCATCGGGCGCAGCAATATCGTCGGCAAGCCGGTCAGCCTGCTGCTGTTGCGCCGCGAATACAACGCCACGGTGACGATCTGCCACACGGGCACGAGGAACATCAAGGAGCTGGCGTTGCAGGCGGACATCCTGATTGCGGCGACGGGACACGTCAACACCGTTACGGCGGATATGGTCAAGCCGGGGGCGGCCGTCATTGACGTGGGCGTGAACCGTATTCCCGACGAGACGAAGAAGAGCGGCTTCCGCCTGTGCGGCGACGTCGATTTTGAGCGCGTCAAGGAAGTCGCCGGGTACATTACGCCCGTTCCTAAAGGCGTGGGGCCGATGACGATTGCCATGCTGATGTACAACACGCTTGAAGCCGCCGAGAACACGCTCCGATGATTGACGTGCAGTCCGCGCCGGACACCCGCGCCGTTCCGCTGCAAAAAGTCGGGGTCAAGGGGCTTTCGTACCCCGTGACCGTGCTGGACAAGGCGCACAAGACCCAGGCGACCACCGCGAGCATCGATTTGTTCGTCAACCTGCCGCAGGACTACAAGGGCACGCATATGTCGCGCTTCGTGGAGATTTTTCATCGGCATCACGACAGCGTGGGCATGAAAGAGTTCCTTGCCATGCTGGAAGAAATCCGCGTGTCGCTGCACGCGCAGAAAGCATTCGGCACGATGACGTTTCCGTTCTATATAGAAAAGCGCGCGCCCGTTTCGGGGAGCGCGGGCATGATGAGCTACGAATGCACGTACCGGGGCGACGTGGACGAGGGCGCGCGCCGGTTCTCCGTGAGCATTGCCGTTCCCGTGACGACGGTCTGCCCGTGCAGCAAGGCAATCAGCGCGCGCGGGGCGCACAACCAGCGCGGCGTGGTCACGGTAACCGTGCAGAACACGGGCTTTTTCTGGATAGAAGACGTGATTGCCGCCGTGGAGAACGCCGCCTCGTGCGGGCTGTACAGCGTCCTCAAACGACCCGACGAAAAATGGGTGACCGAACACGCCTACGACAACCCGCGCTTTGTGGAGGACGTGGTGCGCGAAGTCTACCTTGCGCTCAGGCACTTTCCCGCAGAAAAACCGTTCTCCTATTTCAGCGTGGCATGCGAGAACGCGGAGAGCATTCACAACCACAATGCCTATGCCTTTGCGGAGTACGGCGCGTAGCGGGCGGGCTGTCCGTTCGCTGCCGTTGCCGGGATTTC
>CAZSOK010000034.1:0-14815 GCA_964608445.1 uncultured Treponema sp.
GATTTGCCGTTCAGGGAAAACGCGTTGGGGAAGCAGCACCCGTTTTGGTTTTTGGTAAAATCATGTCGGGGCGAGGAAAACCTTTTTGGGTGGAGCTTGCTTTTGCGTTGGGGAAGCACCGCCCATTTTGGTTTTTGGCAAAATCATGTCGGGGAGACAAAAACCTTTTTGGGTGGTACTCGCTTTCGTGTTGGGGAAGCACCGCCCGTTCGGTTTTTTGTCAAGATTGCATCGGGACGGCAAAAACCTTTTTAGGTGGTACTCACTTTCGCGTTGGGGAGCGAGCAAATTTCTGTTTGCTGCCCGCTTTCGCGTTGGGGAGCGAACGAATTTCTGTTTGCTGTTCGCTCTTGCGTTGTGGGGAGTGAGCAAATTTCTGTTTGCTCCCCGCTTTCGCATTTGGGAGCGAGCAAATTTCTGTTTGCTCCCCGTTTTCGCGTTGGGGAAGGGAAAAAATCGTTTGGTGTCCGCGTTTGCGTTCCGGGGGGCTAGAGGTCGATTTTGGCGGTGCCGGTTTTTATGCGGCGGATGAAGGCGATCGCCACGATGAGCGAGGTGATGCCGGTCGCGCCGTTGCTGATGAGCATGGCGATTCCGACGGCGGGAGTGCCGATGCTGGTGAAGCGCATGAGCAGGAAGAGCGGGGGAATGCGGTAGACGAACAGGCGGACGACGTTCAGGGTCATCGAGATGCGCGTCCTGCCGAAGCCGTACAGCAGTCCCATGACCGACGCGTTGAGGGAGATGAGGACGGAATCCCAGCATTCGTAGGCGTAGATCGCGCTGATTTCGGCGGCGAAGGCGGCGTCTCCCCGCGCGAACAGCAGGATGATGCGGTCCTTGAGCAGCATCATCGCCGAGAAGAACGCCGCCGCGATGATCAGGTTGATGACGAGCGTGCGGTAGAATATGCCGAGCGCGCGCCCGACGTTCTGGTTGCCCAGGTTCTGGCTGATGAGGCTCGACTCCGCTTCCTGGAATCCTGCGGGCGGGTTGGTGCTGAAGCCGCCGAGCCGGTTCGACACGCCGAGCGCGCCGACCACGGTGCTTCCCATGCCCGCGCACATCGAGTTGACGATGACCTTGCCGAACGCGAAGATGAATTTCTCCAGGAAGACGGGGACGCTCAGGTTGGCGAGCGGCACGAGGAACGTCCGGCGGAACGCGCAGGCGCGGAGGCTCAGGCGGAGCGGGTTTTTCCTGCTCGTCAGGCTGGCGAGCGCGATCACGGTGAGCGACAGCTGCGCGGTAATCGTCGCCGCCGGGAGCAGGAGCATCGCGGTGCGCGCCGGGACCGAGCCGCCCTTCACCAGCAGGATGACGGCGGCGTTCAGCGCGGTCTTGGTGACCATGACGAGCATGTTGCACCACATCATCTTCCTTGTGTTCCCGCGCGATTTTTCCGTGGCGAGGTACATCGTGTTAATGAACTGGAAGATGATGCCGGTGATGGCGAGCATGAAATAGAGCGTGCCCTGGGCGAGCAGGTCGTCGGGCATGCGCAGCAGGCGCAGGAACGGGCGGGCGAGCGGGATGGCGAGCGACAGAATGGCCGCGCCGATGGCAAGGCAGGCGAAGAACAGCGTGCTGATCTGGCTGCGCACTTTCTCCATGTCGCCCGCGCCGTAGCTGCGGCTGATGATGATCGAGCCGCCCACGGAAAGCCCCGACCCGACGGCGTACAGCATGGTCTCAATCTGGGCGACGAACGACACGGTGCTCACGACTCCCGCGCCCATGTTCGCCGCGATGAGCGTGTCCAGCAGCTGGAAAATCTGGTGCAGGCTGTTGTAGAGGACGAGCGGCAGCGCGATGGTGAAGATCGTCCTGACGGGCGCGCCGCACAGGATCATCTGGCGGCGGCGCGATTCTTTTTCGCCGAGCGCGGGGGACGGCGCGGGGTGCTGTTCCATACCTGGGAGTGTAGCATATTCCGCGCGGATGGGAAACGGGGCTGTGGCGGAACGGCTTTTTCCTTTCCAAATATCGCGCGGAAACGGTGGATAAACGTTAAGAAAACTGGTACAATGCCGACAATGGAGTATGGCAAACAGCTATGAAAAGCCTGACTTCTGGTCACGCAAGGCTTTTTCGGAAGGCTATCCGGCCCGGTCGGTGTACAAGTTGCAGGAAATCGACCGGAAATTCGGCATGATAAAGAAGCATTATCGCGTGCTGGATTTGGGCGCTGCGCCGGGAAGCTGGACGACGTTCCTGTTGCGGACGCTTGCGGGCAGCGGTAAAGTCGTTTCGTGCGACCTGAACCCGCTGGCGAAGGACGTCAAGGGCGACAACCTTGTATTCGTGCAGGGCGACCTGAGCGACGAGGAAGTCCGCGAGGCGATCCGGCAGGAAGGCCCGTTTGACCTGGTTGTTTGCGATGCCGCTCCGCTGACGACGGGAAACCGGGTGGTCGATACGGCGCGTTCGGCGGGCTTGGTGGGCATGGCGGTGTGGTACGCGCGGACGATGCTCAAGAGCGGCGGCAATTTTGCGGTGAAACTGTTTCAGAACGGCGACCAGCAGAAAATCCTCCGGGAGATGCGGGGGATTTTTGCGGCGGCGAAAGGCTTTAAGCCGGAGGCGTGCCGTTCGGAATCGTTTGAGACATATTTGATCGGGCTGCACAAGAACTGATGCGCCCGGCAAAAAGGGTGGAAGGACAGACAAGTGGGACTACGTTTTTCTCGGTTTAGGAAATTGTTGGAGTGTGTCACGATTACGCTGGGCGCGTGTTCGCTCGTGGTGCTCGTCGCGGTGATAGCCTTGCAGTCGCAGCCGGCGGAAGGCGGTATGGGCGGCTTTGAGACGTCCGGGATTCCCGTCGGCTCGGAGCTTGTGCTCGACAGCATTGACGGCGCGGACTGCGAGGTTGCCGAGCAGGAGCCGTCCGCGCTGTCGTATTCGGTGTACCGCGTGAAGTCCGGCGACATGATCGGCATTATCGCGGAGAACGCGGGCGTAACGCAGGACACGCTCATCAGCGTGAACAATATCCGCTCGACGCGTCTGCTCCAGATTGGCACGTACCTGAAAGTCCCGTCGATTCCGGGCGTGCTGTATACGGTCAGAAAGGACGGCGAGACGATCGCGTCAATTGCGGAGAAATACGAGGTTGACGGTGACAAGTGCGCTTCGGTCAACCAGCTCGCGCTGTTCGATTCGCTGGGCGCAGGCACGACGGTCTTTGTCCCTGACGGCGCGATGGATTCGGTGCAGCGCGCGGAGATTAACGGCGACCTGTTCAAGAAGCCGATTCATAGCGGCTGGTACCTGACTTCGTATTTCGGCTACCGCGCAAGCCCGTTCACGGGGCAGCGGTCGTACCACAGCGGCGTTGACATGGCGTGCCGGCAGGGAACGCCCATTTATGCCGCCATGCCCGGTCGGGTGTCATCGACGGGATTCAACAACACCTATGGCAATTACGTGATTATCACGCACCATTCGGGATACCAGACGCTGTACGGACACATGAGCCGCATTACGACGCGGGCCGGGGCGGTCGTGAACTTTGACACGAAGATCGGTGAGGTGGGCAGTACGGGACTGAGTACCGGCCCGCACCTGCACTTTACGGTGTACAAGAACGGACGGCTGGTCAACCCGATGGCATTATGGCATTGACGAGGAATCCCGCGCATGGCGCGGGATTTTTTATGCCGCCTGCAACGTCTCCCTTTTCCTGGCGAAAAAATCGAGGTTCGTGCCGACGAAAATGGCGCAGTAGGCGATGACGGCGACGGCAAAAATCAGGTAGAAGGCGAGCGAGAGCGTGTCGTTTTCCGCCGTGACATGGAAGAGCCTGAACGCGAGCATGAAGACGATCATCAGGATGCCGCCGAAAATCCAGTTGCGCGGGGAGAAGGGCTGCGCTTTTTCTTCCGACCATGCCGGGTCGATTGCCAGCATGACGCGCATGATGCCGGAGTCGGACAGCGGCGTGTGCGCGGCAAGCGGACGCGCGGCGATTTTTTCTGCCCGGCTGAGCAGCCGCACCTGCGTCCGGCAATGCTTGCACAACAGCAGGTGCCGTGTCAGGCGCGGCGGAATGCGTCCGTTTTTGTCGAGCGCAAGGTACTCGTCCATCAGGTGTTCGCAGTCAGTGTTCATAGCAACCTCTCAAGTTTTTTCCGCAGCATTTTTTTCGCGCGGAAAATATGGGATTTTATCGTGTTCACGGGATTGCCCGTAATCACGCTGATTTCTTCGTAGGGAATGTCGTAGTAAAAATAGAGTTCGAGGCAGATGCCGTATTTGGGCGGCAGCTCGCGCACGGCCTCGGTTATCGTCTGCGCGGTGATAGCGCGGATTTCCTGTTCTTCGGGCGTGTAGTCGGGGTCGGAAATCAGGTACTCGTCCGCAATCGGCAGGGCTTCTTTGCGGCGCGTGACCGCGTTGACCGCCGTGTTGTAGGCGATGCGCATGATCCAGGTGGAGAACGCCGCCTCGCCGCGGAAACAGTGCAGGCTCTGGTAGACTTTGAGGAACACTTCCTGCAAGAAATCGTCAGTATCCGCCGCGTTCTTGAAAAAACTCATGCCGAGCGCCGTCACGCGTTTTTTGTACAGGCTCACCAGCTTGGCGAAAGACGCGCTGTCGCCCGCTAGCGCCGACTTGACGAGTGCCGCGTCGCGCCGCTGTGCGATGATATGCTCGATACTGCGGATTGCGTCATGCTGCATCAGGCGATCTGAAGTCCGGGTTGAGCTTGTAGAATGCCAGCAGGGCGATGCCCGTGCACAGCGGAATCAGTCCGCCGAGCAGCGCGGTACGCAGTCCTTCGGTCACCGCAAAAAAGAGCGAGAGCACGGCTCCCACGCTGACCAGCAGCAGCCCGATAAACAGCGAGCAGGTCTTTAGGTCGAACCGCTCGTGCTGGTACGTCCCCGCCTTTATCTGCAATTTCTTTTCGCCGTGCCGCCACAAAAGCGAGAAAAAGACGACCGTCCCGCCAATGACGATGCCGACGATCGGGATGATGGCGATGATGACCTGCGCCGCAGGACTTGTCATGTTCATGATATGCTCCTTCAGTGTGTCGTTATCCGTTAGACACCGTGCGTCACTTATTGTTGCGTCATTCAAGGAATTGGTAGTCGTTGAAATAAATCGCGGAGATGCTGCCGAGCACCAGCTGTTCGTTTATGCGCGCCAGCAGCTGTTGCTTTACGGTCTGCTCTCCCTGCGCCAGCAGCTGTGCTTTGGTGAAGCCGGAGAAATATGCGGTGATAATCGCGCGGACGGAGCGCAGTTTGTTGCTCAGCTCCTCATAGAATGCCGCGTCGCCGTCCGTGTATTCCAGCCACGGCGTGATGATGATGAGCGTCCGCCGCTCGTTCTCATCGGGCGCGGTCGCCGTGCGCAGCCGTCCCAGTTCCGTGAACGCCGTTTTGTTCTGCGCGCCGAGCGCCGCCTCGCGTTCCTGCGGCGTGGGGTCGTCCCTGCGCAAGTCCGTGCCGGGCACGTGTTTGGTGGCGAGCGCGAGAACCGTTCCGCCTATAATGATGAGGGCGAGCGCACCGGCGGCGGCGGCAAGCATCGTATTCAGCGAGAATTTCATGGCGATATTCTATCATATTTCAGGATTTTGGTGTATAATACTCGGTGACGATTGTTGGAATTCGCCCGGCGGACGATTTCAATATGCCGCGTTCGCCGGGATGCAGGCAGCTGAGCAACTTCTGCTGCGCCGCTCGCGGAGATTTGCTCCGCAGGACACCGGGCGGATTCTGATAGTGCCGAAGAGAACGAGACGATGGAACAGTGTGCGGATAGTGACATGGAAGAAGTGCCGGTCGATGCATTTTTGAAGGCGGATACGGCAAAGCCTGCGGCGGTAAGCCCGGTGCAGGACGACGATGCGGAGAGCATCGGTCAGTCGCTGGGCATACGCGGTTTTGTGAGCCTGGACGATGTGCTGGCGGACAGCCCGGCGCGGCACGAGAATCAGGATTTTACCGAGACGATAGGATTTGGTTCGCCCTCGCTCATTTACGGTCTGAACAGCAATTTTGTCGCGGACACGTTCAATGTCTGGCAGCCCGATTTTTCCGACTTGGACGCGGCAAGGGGCAGTGCCGCCGAAGCCGAGCCGCTTCCCGTGGAGGAGCTGGACGCGGACGACGTGGAACTGGCCGAGCCTGTCGAATATGATTCGCCGGTCATACCGCAGGACGATGACGGGGCGGACGCTGTGCCTGTCCTGGAAAGCATCGGTGCGGGGGTGGCGTTTTCGTTCAGCACGTTCGGCTGCGACAGCCTGCCCGTGACGGAACTGTTGCCCGTTGACGCGGAGGATGCCGTTCCTGCCGAAAAAATCGCCCCGTCGGTGTCTGCTCCTCAGGCGGTCAGCGCGATCGTGGAGAACGCGGACGGCACGTTCTGCATTGCCGATCGGCTGCCGTCCGGCGCGTCGGCATTGGACGCGCAGTTACAAGAACTCATTGATTCTGTCCTGTAGCCTCTGATAGGGGAGCGTTTCCGGCGTATGCGGAAAATCCCGGCAGATAGCATAGTTTTGCGAAATATGCTATGATACGGCGCAATGGAAATCGAACTGAATAATCTGGTGAAGACGTACCGGAAATCTTCCGCGCCGGGCAGCGTGTATGCGGTGCGCGGCATCAGCCTGCGCATTCCGTCCAATACGATTTTTGGGATTATCGGAAAAAGCGGCGCGGGAAAATCGACGCTCGTGCGACTGGTGAGCCTGCTTGAGCGGCCCGATTCCGGCGAAGTCCGTTTTGGCGGCGCGCGCGTGGACGATTTGTCCGACCGGGACTTGATTATGCGCCGCCGTCGGCTCGGCATGATTTTTCAGAATTTCAATTTGTTCTCAAGCCGCAATGCCGCGCAGAACATCGCCTATCCGCTGGAGATTTGCGGCACGCCAAAGGCTAAAATCCGGGCGCGGGTGGCGGAGCTTCTGGATGTTGTCGGGCTTGCGGATCGCGCGGCTTCTCCCGTGAGCACGCTGAGCGGCGGGCAGAAACAGCGCATTGCCATTGCGCGCGCGCTTGCCAACAATCCCGACATTCTTTTTTGCGACGAGGCGACGAGCGCGCTTGACCCGCAGACCACGCTTTCTATCCTCGACCTGATCCGCGAGATCCAGAAAAAGATGAGCCTGACCGTCGTAATGATTACGCATCAGATGGAAGTGGTGCGCGACGCGTGCCGGTATGTCGCCGTGGTGAACGACGGGTCGCTGGTGGAGTCGGGCAGCGTGGAGGATATTTTTATGCGTCCGCAAAGCGAGGTGACGAAAGGATTCCTCGCGCACCTGCCGCAGAATGCCGCGGACGGCACGGAACGGATGGTGCGCTGGAGCAGCGGTGGCGGCAAATACACGCTGCGTTTTTACGGTACGCAGACGGACGAGCCGGTTATCAGCAACCTCGCGCACCGCTTCGGCATCGCGTTCAATATCCGTGCGGCGGGCATTCAGATGTTGGCCGAGCATAAAGTCGGCACGCTCGTCATGGATTTTGACGGTTCTGCGGACGATGTGGGCAAGGCAATCGCCTATCTGCGCGGGCAGGGGATTGCCGTGGAAAAGGAGGCAGGCGCATGATGAGCGCATCGGTGATTTTTGATTTGGTCGCCACGGCGACGGGGCAGACGCTCGTGATGGTGCTGTTCTCGACGTTGTTTTCCATTTTGCTCGGTTTGCCGCTCGGCGTGTTGCTGTTCACGAGCGATTCGGCGAGCGGTATTGCGCCGCGTCCCGTCTTGCATCAGGTGCTTTCGCACGTGGTGAATATGCTGCGTTCGTTTCCGTTCATCATTCTGATGATCGTGTTGTTCCCGCTTTCGCGGCTCATCTTGCATACGAGCATTGGGACCAAGGCGACGGTTGTGCCGCTTTCGATTGCCGCCGCCCCGTTCGTGGCGCGTATCATTGAGAGCGCGCTCAGGGAAGTGGATGCGGGCGTGATTCAGGCGGCGCGCGCCGCCGGCTCAACGACGTGGCAGCTCATCACCAAAGTGCTGCTGCCGGAAGCCTTGCCCGCGCTCGTGGACGGCGTTACGCTGACGGTCATCAATCTGATTGGCTATTCGGCGATGGCGGGCGCGATCGGCGGCGGCGGGCTGGGTGACCTTGCGATCCGCTACGGCTACCAGCGGTTCCGCACGGAAATGATGGTCGTCGCCGTCGTGGTGATTATCGTCCTTGTTGAGTGCATTCAGTTCGTGGGCACTAAAATCAGCGCGCACATGATGAAACGCCGCTGACTACTGCTGCCCGCCGCCCAGCAGGTTCTGCATCAGGCTGGAAATAAGGTACATTTTCTTGTAGACTTCCACGGCAAGCTCGTTGACGGGGTGTTCGGCAAAACGATCCAGTTCGTTCCAGTTGACAATCATGACGCTGTTCTTTTTGGGGTAGTCGTCGATGAGCGCTTTCACGTTCCGCGCGAAGATGATGATGTTCTTGGTGCAGTTGACGACCAGATCGCGCGCTTCCTCGTTGGAGTCCTCTAGGACGGTGCGCACGATGTTCGCGGCTTCCTTGCTGCGCTCCACGCTGGGCAGGTAGGTCTTCAGCTTGATCCCCACTTCCGCCGTCTCTGCCATTTTGTCGTCAAAGGTGGTGATGGCATCGGAAATTTGCAGGATGACATTGTACGCATCGCTCATCTGCTGGCTGAGCTGTGCGTTCGCCCACTGTCCGCGCACCAGAACCAGGTCGGCGTATTCGCGCACGGAACGCTTGACGAATTCCACGAGGAATGCCTTGAGATAGTTGAGCGCGCGGGCGTATGCGAATGAGCCGAGTTCTTTTTTTTCGTATTTTTCGCTGTTCTCTTCGGTGTAGTTCTTGAGGCTGTTGATGTTCGTCGTGTTGAAAATCTGCGTGAGCAGTGCGTCCACTTTTGAATTTTTCTGCGCGGACTCCAGTTGCTCGACCGTGCCGTTCGCCTCTTTCCGGATTTTTTCGAGGTACGGCTCGATAATCTGCTCGCGTTTCTCATCGACGGTGACGCGGTACGCCGGATTGCGGGTAATCAGCTGGATCATCATGCCGAGGATGTTGCCGCGCTGTATGTCGTCGATGCGCTGCGTCAGCCTGAACCATTGCGCCGGCTTGATCAGCTCGCTGCCTTTTGCCTGCTTGAGCATGCCGAGCAGCGCGTTCCAGTCGCCTGCGACGGGCAGCGACGCGACGATCGCCGCGAAATCCTTCAGGTCTTCCGTGATGTACGAGGCATCAATGGGATTGAAGCGGGGAGTCTTGTTGAAGTCGCCTTCGCGGCAGGTCGAGTCGAATTTCTTGAGGATAAAGTAATAGTCGAACACGCAGAACGAGCGGAACGCGTTGAGCAGGTTGTACAGGTCATCGACGCGCGTTATCGTGCCGCCCTCGAATCCCGCGCTGAATGCGTCCAGATCCTGCTTGACCTGCGCCTTGAGTTCCTTGAAATTCATGTTCTTGGCTTTTCCGGCGATCGACTCTTCGCTCAGCTCTTCTTCCAGCGCTTTCTGCTGGTCGCTCAGCGAGGCGTTGATGACCATGTTCTTGAAATAGCTGGGGTTCTCCTGGCTGTAAAAAATGGTCTGGCACGGTCCGACGATTTTGTAGATGTCCCAGACGAATTTTCCGAACATCGGCAGAATCTGGTCGCCGTTCGGCTTGTAGAATTTATATTTGGTGTGGGACAGGTTTTTCGCGATGTTCCTGAGCATCCGTTTTTTGTCTGCTTCCGGGTCGCCGCCGCCGAACAGGCCGAGCAGTTTGTCCAAAAATGAACCGCCGGTCGCCTTGCTGTTAGATTTCTTTGCCATACTGCTATGATACAAGATGTTTCGGTGTTTTGCAAGGAAGTTGCGGCAACAAACGAAATAGTATATACTGTATAAATTATAGAAGAACTGGAGGCTTTTCTGATGAAAAAGATGGTGGTTGCTGCGCTCGCATTGCTTGCCGCAGGATCGTTGTTTGCGTACAATCCCCCGGCAGGCGGACAGAACCTGCTGAGGCTTTCTTCGCCGTTCGCACTGGCGGGCGCGAATTCGACGGCGGGCGGTGCCATATATGACGTGATGCCGTCGTCGGTCGTGACGAACCCTGCGCTTGCCGCCATTGAGCAGCGCATTGCCCTTGACGCGGGCTTTACGTTCATGACGGACAAAAACAAGAACGCGGTGGACGGCAGCACCGGCACGGCGTTCCAGCTGGGCGCGACGGTGCCGACGCGCTGGTGCGTGCCGACGCTGCTGGTGCAGGGCGTGTTCGCGCCGCTGGTTGACATGCATCTGGCGAACAATATTGCCGTCACGGCGAACGTCGCGAAGGACATCACCGACAAGCTGTCGATCGGCATTGGCGTGACGGGCGGCGGTTTCTGGAACGATGCCAGTTCGGACTGGACGCTCTATGCGGACACGGGAGTCATCTATAATTACGGCGAGCTTGCCTTTATGAAGGACGTGCGCTTTGCCGTCACGCTGATGCATTTGGGAAAAATGTACACGGACAGCAAGAACCTGCACGGCATCAAAGGAACGAGCGCCGACATGTGGCCGGGAATCGCGACCCCGCGGATCGGCGTTGCGGCATTGTTCCTTGACAAGGACGGCTTCAGGCTGGGCAGCTCGACCGACATCGCGGCTCCGGGATTCCAGGATTTCGTGATTGACATCGGGCTTGCCGTCGAGTACGGCGGATTCAGCTTCGCGACGTTCCGGCTTGCGTCCGCATGGGAATTTGACGTGCGGGAATTCACGAACGACCGGCAGAACGTCATTCCTGCGGTCGCCTTGAGCGCAAAATTCAATTTCAGCGCGGACAACAAGATGCTGGCGAACCACGGCTGGTCTGAAAGCGAGATTACGGCTGCCGGCGCATGGCGCAACCTGTACGAGGACGTGAACGCGTTCTCCGCGGGCGTGGTGCTCAAGCTGGGACAGGAAGACACCGAGCCGCCGGTCGTCACGTTATGGGAGGATGAGGACTGATATGAAAAAAATGCTTTCGGCCGCGTGCGCGGCAATGCTTTCTTTTTCCGTTTTTGCGGAGAAAGGACCAGTGTATATCTCCCCGAACAATGACGGCGTGCAGGACACGCTTGCCGTTCCGCTGAAAATCAAAGAAAAACGCTATGTCGTTGACTGGAGCTTTGTCATCACCGATGCGAACGGCGCGGTCGTGCGTACTATCGGCAACAAGGAAAAACGCGAAGACAAGGTGACGTTCAAGAGTTTTTTCAAGTCGCTGTTCTCTCCCAAGACGGGCGTGACGATTCCTGCCACGGTCGTGTGGAACGGGGTCATGGACAACGGGCAGGTCGCCCCCGACGGAACGTATTACTACACGTTCGGCGCGACGGACGACAACGGGAACAGCGCGCGGACATCCCCGCTGACGGTCATCGTCGATAACACGCCGCCGGAAATCGAGCTGACGCAGCTTGCCGCCGGCGACAAAATCTTTGGCGAGGGCGCGAAGGCGACGCTCAAAGTGCGCCAGCGCGGCTCGGAAGAAGATTTGTGGACGGGCGTGTTCACCGACAACGCGGGGACAGCCGTGCGCACGTTCACCTGGAAAGACAGCGCGCCGCTTTCCTTTGACTGGGGCGGCACGGACGACAACGGCGCGCCGCTGCCCGACGGCGTGTACAACTACAAGATCAGCGCGACCGACCGTGCGGGCAACGTCTCCGATCCTGCCGCGCTCACGAATTTGGTCTATTCTGCCGAAAAGCCGGTGATCAACATCGCCATTAACGGCAGCCGCTATTTTTCTCCGGCCGGGAACGCGAGCAAGTCGGTGCAGTTTGACGTGGGCATTCCGCTTCCCAATGCGGCGAGCGGCAACAAGCTGACCGGCTGGGCGGTGACGGTCCTCGGCGCGGACGGCAAGGAATTCTGGAAGACGGAGGGCACGGACAATCCGCCGACTTCCGTCTCGTTCGACGGCAAGGGCGCGGACGGCAAGCTGATTGCCGACGGCTCGTATCAGGCGCGGGTGACGGCAAAATATCTGAACGGCTACGAGCCTGCCCCGGTCAGTTCGCCGGTGTTCATGCTCGACACGGCGGCACCGGCGGCGGACATCAAGACGAGCGGCACGATTTTCAGCCCTGACGGCGACGGAAACCAGGACACGCTGGCAATCACGCAGCGGTTTGCCGCGAACGAAGGCTCGCCCATAACGAACTGGACGGGCACGATTGCCGATTCGCGCGGTACTGCGGTGCGCACGTTCGCGTTCGGCTCGTACCCGCCGGAGACCGTGCCGTGGGACGGCCTTGACAATGCCTCGCGGCTTGCGACCGACGGCGATTACGTCTACACGCTCTCAGCGACGGACGCGGCAGGAAACGCGGCGACGTACACGAGCGCGAAATTCGCCCTTGACACGAGCAAGACCGAAGTGATGCTGACGGCGAGCTATGCCGCGTTCAACCCGATCGGCGCGCGCAACACTATCCGCCTGACGCCGGTGATGAAAGAGGGCAGCTCGATCAGCCATTACGCGCTTTCTATTGTGGACAGCGCAAAGCGCGAGGTGTACCGCGAGGAGGCGGACCGTGCGCTGCCGGCGGCATTCACCTGGAACGGCAACGGCTCTGACGGCGCGCGCTGTGCGGACGGCATGTACACGGCAATCCTGGAAACGAAGTCGGCGAACGGGTCTGAGGCGAGCGCGGCTTCCCAGCCGTTCGGCATTGACACCGTTCCCCCGAAAATCGACGCGCAGGCGGCATACACGCTGTTCAGCCCGGACGGCGACGGCCAAAAGGATTCGCTCCCGGTCAAAGTCGCCCATGCGACGGCCGACACCTGGACAGGCACGATCGTGAACGCCCGCGGCAACGTGGTGCGCACCTTTGACTGGCAGGGAACGGTGCCGTCATTCGACTGGGACGGCACTGACGACGCGGGCAACAAGGTCGCGGACGGCAAATACACGTTGGTGTTCAATGCGGAGGACGCGGCGGGCAACAAGACAAGCACGGAGCTGACCAATATCGTGGTGGACGACCGCCCGACGACGGTATACGTGACGGCGGACTGGGACGCGTTCAGCCCGAACGGCGACGGCGACCGCGACACGCAGCGGTTCGTCATCCGCCCGTCCCTGAACGAGGGCATCGCGAGCTGGCAATTCGCCATTGCGAGCGCGGACGGCAATGTGGTGCGTACCTGGACGAACGCCGACTCGGCGACCTTGCCCCCGGCGATTACCTGGGACGGCACGGACGACGCGCAGAAAGTCGTGGCGGACGGCGTGTATGTCGGCTCGCTGGCAGTGCTGTACGAGAAAGGCAACAAGGTCGATACCTCGTCGTCGGCGTTCATCAGCGCCGTTACCCCGCCGCAGCTGAGCGTCGAGACGGCGACCGAGACGGGATCGGGCTTCTTCAGCCCCGACAACGACGGCACGGACGACGACTTGTTCATCCGCCTGAAAGCGGTGACGCCCGTCGGCCTGAAAAACTGGTCGTTCACGATCAACGACCCGAACGGCCGCAAATTTTGGTCCACGAGCGGAAAGTCTGCCATTGCCGAGCAGATGGTGTGGGACGGACGCGGCAGCAACGGCGAGCTGGTGCAGTCGGCGATGGACTACCCGTACGTGTTCACCGCGACGGACACGCTCGGCATGACGAGCACCGCAACCGGCAACATCAACATCGACATTTTGGTCATCCGCGTGGGCGACGTGCTCAAGATGGCAGTCCCGTCTATCATCTTCCGCAGCGACGCGGCGGACTTCAAGACAGAGACGGCGCCGGGCAAGAAAGACGGCGTGACGGCGGAGCAGGCGGCGAACAACGAGCGCATCCTGAACCGCATCGCCACGATCCTGAACAAATTCGACACCTACAAGGTAACCGTCGTCGGGCACGCGAACCGCACGACCGATGACGACCGCGAGGAGACGACGGACAATCCCGCCTGGGGACGCGCGCTCACGCCGCTGTCAAAGGAACGCGCGGAGTACGTCAAGAGCTATCTGGTCAAGCGCAAGGTAAAGACCGACCGCCTGGAGACCGACGGCAAGGGCGGCACCGAGCCGGTGGCAGATCCCAAGGACGACGCGAACAAGTGGAAGAACCGCCGCGTCGAGTTCATTCTGAACAAGTAAAGACCGTCGGCCTTGCCCGACAGACGAAAAAACTCCGGCATATCGCCGGAGTTTTTTTATGCGGACAGCGCGCGCAGGTCGCGGTAGAAATCGGGCATCTCTTTCTGGAGGATCATCGCCCTGCCGTCCCTGATAAAGCAGTGCGTGGTGGTCGCGGTGCAGGCGATGTTCTCCCCGCAGCGCACGGTGTAGCCCAGCACCAGCCGGACGGCGGTCAGCTTTTCGATGGTGACCTGGATCGTCAGCACGTCGGGGAACGTGGTGGTGTGCCGGTAATCGCAGGAAAGCGCGAGCACGGGCGAGATGATGCCTTCCTCCTCCATTTTCGCATAGCCCCAGCCAATCTGGTCAAGGAAATCAATGCGGGCCTCCTCCAGAAAACGCAGGTAATTCGAATGGTGCGTCACCTGCATCTTGTCGGTCTCATAATACTGCACCTTGTGCGTGTACGGCTTGATGTCGCTCGTCTTCATGCGCGCCCTCCCAGTATCGGATGCCGTATTGTAGCACGGAACGGGCGTTTTGGGGAACAGCGTTTTTTATCGCTTGAAAGCGATGGGAACGTCTTGGGAGCGGGAATCCTTCCTCGCCATGCGCCAGCGTAGGAAGCGTCGGCATCCGAGGACGGCGCATTCGTCCGCGTGCGCGGACACGTCAATAAGACCGTTCCCCCGCTCCTGAACGTACCGAGTTTCGCAAAGCAAAACTCAGCCTCAC
>CAZSOK010000035.1:0-14624 GCA_964608445.1 uncultured Treponema sp.
CTGCCGCTGTCATAGCGTTATGATACCACAACGCACTGCCGTGCGCAAGGCGCAGGTACGGGGCTTTCGGTCAGGGGTGCGCCCTCAAAAAAACGCCCCGTTCTTCCGATACTCACGGTATGAACGTCCGCACCTTTTTCCTCTGTGCCGCCCTTTCCGCCTGCGCCGCCGCCATGAGCGCGCGAACGCAACAAAACACCGCGGTTTCATCAAAACCTGCGGCGGCCGCAAACGCGCGCGCAAGCACAAAAAATCCGCCGCCGCTCACGCGCATCGGGGGGATTGCCGTGCCGACCCAGGCGTATGCGCAGAAGATGATCCAGACGTATATCCACGCCTACACCGACACGGAATTCGCCAAAAAATCGCTCGCGCAGGTTCTGGACGACGGCGAGCTGTACCGGCTGTATATCCGGCAGGAACTCAAAAAACGGCAGATGCCGCCCGCGCTCGAATACCTGCCCGTGGTGGAAAGCGAATACAAGCCGACGGCGACTTCGCGCAGTGGCGCGCGCGGTCTGTGGCAGTTCATGGAGAACAGCATCGCGCCGTTCATGAAAAAAAACGAATGGATTGACGAGCGGCTCGACCCGTGGAAAAGCACCGATGCCGCGCTCAGCAAATTGCAGGACAATTACGCCATGTTCGGCGACTGGGCGATTGCGATTGCCGCTTACAACTGCGGCGCGGGCGCAATGCGGCGCATCCTCGCCGCCGCGCCGCAGAAAACGTTCTGGTACATTGCGGAACACGGCCTGCTCCGCGACCAGTCGGTGCAGTACGTGCCCAAATTCCTGGCAATCAGCGAGCTTTCCGAGCATGGCGCGCGGTACGGCATCACGCTCCCCGAAATCACCAAAAGCACGCGCTTCGCCGAATTCGACTACGTGACGGTCAGCAGCCAGATTTCGCTGGAACGGCTCGCGTCCGAACTGCGGCTGGATTATCCCACGCTCAGCCTGCTCAACCGCGCGCTCGTCAAATCGTGCACGCCGCCAAATGATGCGTATGCCGTCCGCCTGCCCGCCGGCATGGAACGCGCCGCAATGATTGCCCTGCGCTCGATTATCGCCCCGCCTGCGCCGCAAAAATCGGCCGCCCCCAAAAAAACGGCAGGACCGACGGTCATCCCGCACACGGTCGCCAAGGGAGAGACGCTGTTTTTCCTGTCGCGGCAGTACGGCTGTTCGGTGGATGCCATCTGCGCGGCAAACAATATACGCCGGGACGACGTGCTTGCGGTGGGGAAAGTCCTTTACATTCCCGCAAAACGTGCCGAAACATAAAAAGAATACCTCTGGTTTGTTATCAGCATAAGGGAGTTTTCCTTTGATGAAAGTGGCTCATGCAAAAAAAATCGTTCCCGCGCTCGTTTTTTCGGCACTCGCGGCGCACGTTCCCGCACAGACGGTGACGACCATCGCGTCCGAAAGCACCATTGACTGGACGAGCGACACGTTTTCTTCCGCCGTGACGCTTGACGTGGAAAAGGCGGGAATCAAAATGCCGTCCGGCAAAAACGCCGCCGTCACCCGTATTGAGACGGAACTGCCCGCGCTCGTCAAAGACCCGCTGCTTTCGCTGTACGTCAACTCCTGGCAGCAGCTGGGCGACCTGGTGAACTCCGACTATATCGAGCTGACGCAGGTGACGGACATCATCAATGCGGGAAAGCGCACGCCGGGCGTGTTCGCGGACGGCGGGTCAACGCTGCGCACCAACCACACGATTCAGCTTACGGCAATCTCCGACCTGATGATCCGCCATCATTACCCGTACAAGAACGCCAAGCCGATTGAGGACGTGGCGAGCCGTGCATACACCGGCATCATCATCGACGCGCGCGGCTCGTTCCCCGTGCAGGGCGAGTTCATTTCGGACAACGTGTACCCGTGTTTTTTCCCGCAGGTATGGGACGACCAGATGAACCTGATTTATGAGCGCAACATGGGCGACCCCGAATTGGAGCGCACGCAGCAGATGGTGCGCTACCACTGGTCGGACGACGAATCCCTGTACCAGGACCGTATCGGCACGGATCCGCTCCATATCCACACGCGCAAAGTCTACGGCAGGTTCCGCACCGATCCCGTCATCTCGCGCAAGGACGCGCTCAGAATCCTTGCCGTCCCCGAAAACCTTGAGCTTCTGCGCCAGGGAAAGGTCGTCGTCCTGCTCGACAAGGACAAACTGATTCAGCCGGTCGCCGTGCCGCTCAAAGATGACTCGTACTATACCGTGTACCGCGAAGTGAAGCGGCGTTTTTATGACGATGCTGACGGGCCGATTATCATCGATTCCGTCGCCGGGCTGCAATTCCTGTACGACCTGAAATTCGTCGCCGACAGCGCGGACTTGCTGCAAAGCGAAATTCCCAAGCTGCAAAAACTGGCAGACGAGCTGAAACGTGTCAACGCCGACGATGCCTACACGATCCTCGTGGAAGGACACACCGCCGACGTGAACAAACCCGAAGGGCAGATGCGCCTTTCAATCGAACGCTCGCAGACGATTATCAACGTGCTCGTGGCGAACGGGCTGCCCCGCGCGATTTTCTCATACCGCGGATACGGCGGCACCGAGCCAATCGCGCCGAACGACACGCCCGAAGGCAGGGCACTGAACCGCCGCGTCATCATCACCGCGCGCCCGAAAGCGACTTACATCCAGCGGCAGTAATCAGGCGAGCATCTGCGCGAGCAGGCAGACTCCTTCAATCATCGCCTCGTGCTCGTGCGGGGCAATGCGCGCGTACAGCGTTTCGGGCGTATCCCCGGCAAGCACGGGCACTTTTTTCTGCACCAGAATCTTTCCCGTGTCGCACCCCGCGTCCACCAGATGAACCGTACAGCCGCTTTCCGTCTCATGTGCGGCAAGCACTGCCTCATGCACAAAATGCCCCCACATTCCCACGCCGCCGAATTTCGGCAGCAGCGCAGGATGCAGGTTGACGATGCGCCCGCCGTATGCGCTGATAATGTCACCGGCAAGCACGGTAAGCCACCCGGCAAGCACGATCGCGTCCGCGCCGGCCGCCTTTGCAGCGGCAAGGGCGGCATCGGAAACCGCCACGCGTTTTTCTTCCTTGCTTGCCGCCGCCGCACGTTCCGCGCCAAGCACGGCAACTGGCGAGACGACCCGCACCGCAATGCCCGCTTTCTGCGCGCGCTCAAGGGCAAACGCCTTTTTGGTATCCGCAATCACGGCGCAGATATGATACGGGCAGTCCGCATGCGCCTGCTCATAGTCAATCAGTGCCTGAAGATTCGTGCCGCCGCCGCTGACCAAAACCGCTATGTTCATCAGTCCACCAGCCGGGTCGCCTCATGGCTGCCTTTGAGATCGCTTCCCAAATCCTTGTCGCTCTCGTCCACAAAGCCGATTTTGTATGCCTTCATGGCAGGAATGCCCAGCGCGCGCTGCACGTCCGTGGCAAATCCGTCCGCGCGCGCGTTGAAATGCGCCACCATCGCGTCGGCATCCTGCGCCGCCACGGCAAGCACGAAACCGATTCCCATGTTGAACGTCGCGTACACGTTGTCCGCGCCGCGCCTGACAAGCTCGTCAAAAATCGGCGGAACGTCCCAGCTGCCTTTCTTGATGACGGAGACCAGCTGCGGCTTGCCCGACTCGCGCTTGGGATACATACGCGGCACGTTCTCATAAAACCCGCCGCCCGTAATATGCACCATGCCGTGCACCGACGCGCCGAACGTCTTGAGCGCGTCCATGACGGGGCGCACATAGATGCGGGTGGGAGTCAGCAGCACGTCGCCGATTGTCTTGCCGCCGAACGGCTCGTCAAAGTCCGTGACCAGCTTGCGGATAAGCGAATAGCCGTTTGAGTGCGGCCCGGTAGAAGACAGCCCGATAAGCACGTCGCCTTTTTCGATGCGCTTTCCCGTAATCATTTCGTCCCGCTCGCCGATTCCCACGCCGAATCCCGCCAGATCGTACTTGCCCTTGTCATAAAAGCCCGGCATCTCCGCCGTCTCGCCGCCGAGGAGCGCGCAGCCCGCGTCAACACAGCCGTCCGCAACGCCTTTGACCAGCTGTCCCGCAACGCTCGCGTCAAGCTCGCCGCAGGCGACGTAATCCAAAAAGAACAGCGTCTGCACGCCGGAGCAGAGAATGTCGTTCACGCTCATCGCCACGCAGTCAATGCCCACCGTGTCGTATTTTTTGAGCCGGAACGCAATGTCGAGTTTTGTTCCCACGCCGTCCGTGCCGCTGACCATCACGGGATGCCTCACGCCCTCAGGAACGGCGAACATGCCGTTGAAACTGCCCAGTTCCGTGAGCAGCCCCGGAATCGCCGTCCGCTTTGCGTGCGCCTTATATTCGTTGACCGCGTTGTAGCCTTCCTCAACGTCAACGCCGGAATCTTTGTAATCGATTTTCTTTGCCATACGTATCTCCTATCGTTTCGTTTTCGTATCGTTGTTCGGCACGCTGATCGGATATTCGCCCGTAAAACAGCCCTGACAGAACCCGTCCGCAGCGGGATTGCACTGCCGGCACGCCTCCAGCAGCCCCGCGCCGCTCAGAAACGCAAGGCTGTCCGCGCCAATCTCTGCGCAGATTTCCGCAACGTCGTGGTTCGCGCTGATAAGCTCGCCGCGCGTGGGCGTATTGATGCCGAAATAGCACGGGAATTTGACCGGCGGGCTGGAAATACGGAAATGCACTTCGGTCGCACCGGCGCGGCGCAGTATCTGCACCAGGCGGCGGCTCGTCGTCCCGCGCACAATCGAATCGTCAATCACGATTACGCGCTTTCCCCGCACGTCGCAGGGAACGGCGTTCAGCTTGACGAACACCATATTCTCGCGCGCCTGCTGTGTCGGCGCGATGAACGTGCGCCCGATATACTTGTTCTTCACGATGCCCATCGCATACGGAACGCCGCTCGCCTTGGAATAACCCAACGCCGCGCTCAGGCCGCTGTCGGGAACGCCGATAACCACGTCAGCGGGGACGGCGCTTTCCTTTGCCAGCTGCACGCCCATGTTCATGCGCGCTTGGGTAACGGAAATGCCGTCAAGCACACTGTCAGGACGCGCGAAATAAACATACTCGAACACGCAGGTGCGCTTGCTCGTGCGCTCGCCGAACTCAAAACTCAGCACGCCGTCATCGCTGATGATGACGATTTCGCCGGGGTTGATGTCGCGCACGAACGTACCGTTCACCGCGTCAATCGCGCACGATTCGCTTGCCAGAATCCAGCCGTTCTCGGTCTGCCCCAGGCACAGCGGACGGATACCGTTGGGATCGCGCGCGCCGATCAGCGCAGTCTCCGTCATCACGGCGAGCGCGAAACTGCCTTTTATCATCTGAATCGTGTCCGTCAGCGCGCGCTCCAGCCCTTTTTTATACGATTTTGCAATCAGTTTGACGATGACTTCCGTGTCGCTCGTGGACTGGAACGTGCAACCCGTCTCCTCCAGCATCTCGCGCAGCGGGGCATAGTTTATTAACTGCCCGTTGTGCGCCACCGCAATCGTGCCGAACTTGGAGCTTTGCACCATCGGCTGCGCGTTCTCGATCGTACAGCTGCCCGCTGTGGCATAGCGTACATGACCGAGCGCAATCCGCCCGCGCAAATTGACAAGGTGATCCTGACCGAATGCGTCCGCCACCGCCCCCATCGCCTTATGCGCGCATATCGTCTCGCCGTCGCTGACCGCAATGCCCGCGCTGTCCTGCCCGCGGTGCTGCAACGCATACAAGCCATAATACACGTTCTGCGCCGCGCTGAAGCCGTCCGCCGGCTGCCCGTCCGGCTTTGTCTGAAACAGCGCGAACACGCCGCACTCGTCGTGGCGTTTTTCGTCCGTCATAATGTCACGCCGAGCGCGCCGTCTTTCTCTGCGGCGGCGGCAAGATTCTTGCGGAATTCCAGGAGTTTCTGCTTCAAGTCGGGATACTTGAGCGCGAGGATTTCCACCGCAAGATAGGCGGCATTCTTCGCGTTGCCGATTCCCACCGTAGCGACCGGAATCTGCGGCGGCATCTGTACAATAGAAAACAACGCATCCAAACCCGCAAGCCCGTTGCTTTTTCCGGGGGCAATGCATTCCAGCGGCACGCCGATGACGGGCAATACCGTCATGCCCGCAATCACGCCGGGCAACGCCGCCGCCAGCCCCGCGCCCGCAATAATCACTTCGCAGCCGTCCGCCTCCACCTGCGCCACCGTCTTTGCAAGCAACGCGCCCGCACGGTGCGCCGAAATGACATACGCCTTGTAGTCCACGCCGAACTCGTTCAGCACGTCGGCGGCTTTCTTCATCGTCTCGCGGTCAGAATTCGACCCGAAAAAAAGAGCGACTTTCATACGACCGTCCTACTCCGCGAATGCTTTTTTCAGGAAATCCAGGTCCAGCTCAGGATACAGCACGTGCCTTGCCAGCAGCTCCGCAACGCGTTGCCTCGCCGCTTCCTTAGTCGCCTCGTCCAGCTCGATCTTTCCCTTCGCCGGTTTTCCGTCTTTGGTCACGCCCGGCTTCGTTCCTTTCAGCACAAAATCAATGATTGACGCGACTTCGCCCATTTCGCTTTCGGTAAAGCCGAGCGTCGTCAGGGCAGGCGTTCCCAGCCGCAGGCCGGAAGTCCACCATGCGCCGTTCTTGTCATACGGCAGCGCGTTCGCATTTGCCGTCACGCCGCACGCGAACAACGCCGCCTCCGCCTGCTTTCCCGTCAGCCCATACGACGTGATGTCGGCGAGCATCAGGTGATTGTCCGTGCCGCCCGTCTGCAAGCGCACGCCTTTTTCCTGCAACGCCTTTGCCAGCGCCTGCGCGTTCTTTACCACGTCCTGCGCATACGCACGGTATGCTTCCGTGTTCGCCTCTTTGAACGCGACCGCCTTTGCCGCCATCACGTGCGGAAGCGGGCCGCCGAGCACCATCGGGCAGCCTTTGTTCACGTAGTCGGCGAACGCCTTCTTGCAGAGAATCATCGCACCGCGCGGCCCGCGCAGGGTCTTGTGCGTCGTGGTCGTCACGATGTCCGCCCACTTGACGGGATCGTAATCGTCCGTAAAGACTTTTCCCGCGACCAGCCCCGCAAAATGCGCCATATCCACCATCAGCACCGCGCCGCACTTGTCGGCAATCTCGCGGAAACGCCTGATATTGATTTTGCGCGGATAGGCAGAATAGCCCGTCAGCAGGATAAGCGGGCGCACCGCCATTGCCTGCCGCTCGATTTCGTCGTAGTCAAGCAGCCCCGTCTCCCTGGAAACGCCGTAGGGATGGCTCTCGAACATCCGCGCCGAAACGTTCATTTTATATCCGTGCGTCAGATGTCCGCCGCATGAATAGTCCAGGCCCATCAGTTTCTGGTTGCCGAACCGCTGGCGCAACTGCGCGAACTGCTCGTCCGTCAGGTCGTTCAGGCTTTTTACGCCCAGTTCTTCCAGCGTCGGGGTCTCCACCTTTGCGCTCAAGATTGCCCAGTACGCCACGAGGTTCGTGTCCGCGCCCGAATGCGGCTGCACGTAGGCATAATCCGCCCCGAACAACGCCTCCGCCTCGCGCGCCGCCGTGTTCTCCACGCTGTCCACGTTCACGCAGCCGCCGTAATAGCGATGCTCCGGGAAGCCCTCCGCGTATTTGTCGGTCAGCAGGTTTCCCATTGCCGCCTGCACGGCAAGCGAACAGTAGTTCTCGCTCGCGACCAGTTTCAGGTGCGTGCGCTGATTCTCGATCTCGCGCACAATATCCGCCGCGACTGAGGGGCAGACGCCCGCGACCTGCTGCAAATTCGCCACATACGCCGTCATCGCCGCCGTAGGATGCTCGGTCGATTTCAAATAGGATTCCAAAGGTGTGGACATAGACTTCTCCTGCCGTTCTGTTGATGTGTCAATGGTAACTGATATGCGGAAAAATTGCTATACAATCTGCATGATTTTTACGGTCGCATGCCCGTCTTTGTTCTCGATTGCGCCGCGCGCGAACAACGTGCCGTCCACCAGAATGTCCGCGTATTCATGCACGATACGGTCAAGCAGGATGGAATCGCCCACGCGCAGCTTTTCGATTTCCCAGCCGCGCCGCGTCGCCGTGCCGTACACCACGGAAATGCGCTTGGGCGAGCTGGCGTTCGCCTGATCAATCAGCGCCGCCGCGCGTTTCCTGCGCTCCTCAATCTTTGCGGCGCGCGCGGCATCCTTTTCCGCCTGGGAGACATCCGCCGCCGCAGGCTTTTCCGCCGACGACGACCCGCCTGCCAGCAGCCGTTCCAGCTCGCTCTGGGAAAGGCTCACGGCATCGGGGGCGGGATTCTTCTCGTGCTCGTCATTGTCCTTGCGGACATTACTCAAGACGCGGTTCAGATCGTCCTGTGAAAGCGAAATGCAATCTTCCATATATTCTATTGTATCATGCTTTGCGGAAAGGCACAAACGATTTGTCGGGAGACGTTTTCCCGGAAAACCGCCACCATGCGCCCGCCGCGACGGCATTGCCTGTTGCGCTCCGACGGTTTTCGCGGTAGACTGTCGGTATGACTTTTGATCCACCCTCAGACTATATGCTCTGCCAGAACAGCGGCTGCGCCCGTGCCGAAACCTGCCTGCGGTACCGCTGCTTCCATGCCTTGACCGGCGGGCCGGTCGCCGTCCGCGTGCTCAGCCCGTCCCATTATCCGCAAAGCGAGGCCGACTGCCCCCATTTCCGCGCGACAGAGAAAGTCCGCGTCGCCTGGGGCATACGGAATATCCTCAACGGGCTTCCCTACGAAACCGCGCAGCGCATAAAGCAGGAACTGCTGTCGCATTTCGGGCGGTCGAAGTATTACCGCTTTTTCCGCGAGGAACTGCCGGTGCTCCCCGACGACCAGGAGGCAGCCCGCGCCATATTCCGCAGGAACGGCGTGGAGGCCGACCCCGCCTACACGCGCTTTTCCGAATCATTCGACTGGCAGTGATGTTTCACGGCGTGAAACACTTTGTTTCACCGCATGAAACACTTTGTTTCACGGCGTGAAACACTCTGTTCCACGGCGCAAAACAACTCAGAACACACGCGCGGAACGGCGCATCGTCCTGTGCTCCGGCGCACGCGCGACAATTGACCCTGCGATATAAAATGCGGTACAATAAAAGCAGATTTTTACCCGGAGTGTTCCATGCCGTATTCTGAACCGACTGACCTTGCTGTTATCGCCTGTCCGGGCGGTGCGACCTTTGCCGAAGAAGTGATCACGCACCTGCGCCACATCTACAAGCACCGCTTTACGCTCAAAAACGATGTCATCGCAAAGCGGTATGACCTGGACAAGGCGAAGTTGATTCAGGACATCAACCTTACCAACGACATGCAGACGAGCGAGCTGTGCATCCGGGGCAACACCGACAAGTACCGCCCGCCGCTGTTCAAGGTGGACACGCGCTTCACCTGGTTTGCCAACGGCGAATTCAAGGCGGAACTTTTGGACTGCGTGCGCGGAAAGGACGTGTTCATCTTCCAGGACGTGGAGAACCACGAGCCGATCGCGATGAACGACGGCAAGAACAACGTCGTGCATTCGGTGAACGACCACGTGATGACGCTGCTCGTGACCGTGGACGCGGTGCGGCAGGCGGGCGCGCGGCAGATTACGCTGGTCGTCCCCGCCTTTCCCTACGCGCGGCAGCACAAAAAGAAGAGCCGCGAGGGGCTGACCGCAAGCCTCCTGTGCCACGTCTATGAGATGATGGGCGTGAACCGCGTGATTACGCTGGACATTCATTCGCGCGAAATCGTCAACGCATTCAATACGACGCACCTGGAAAACCTGCACGCGTCGTACCAGATTATCCGCGAGCTCGCAAAACTCATCAATCTTTCCGGTCCCGACAAGGAGAACCTGGTCGTCGTGTCCCCCGATTCCGGCGCGATTGACCGCAACAAATTCTATGCGTCCGGGCTGAAAGTGCCGCTCGCGATGATTTATAAGGAGCGCGACTACTCCGTGGTCACGCAGGACGCGAAGAACACGAACATCAAGAGCATCAAGCTGCTCGGCGACGTTTCGGGAAAAGTCGCGTTCCTTGCGGACGACATGCTCGGCACGGGCGGCACGCTGCTCAAGGCAATGGGATTCCTCAAGGAACTGGGCGCGACCAAAGTCATCGCCGCCATCTCGCTGCCGTTCTTCACGGGCAACGCCATCGACCTGTTCGACCAGGCGTACAAGGACGGGCTGTTCTACCGCGTCATCGGCACGAACGCCGTCTACCACTCGGACTTGCAGGACAAGGAATGGTACGTCTCCACCAACGTGACCGGGCTGTTCGCCAACGTCATCACGCGGCTGCACCACGACCAGAGCCTGAGCGACCTGCTGGACAACCGCACGATCATCGACAAGCTGATAAAAAAAGACTGATGTCATGCCGCTGTGCGCATACAACCTGCCGGAACACGCGACCTGCCTCATCTTTGACATCGACAGCACGCTGTACACGTGTCCCCAATACGCGCACGAGCAGATTGACAGCCAGATCCGCCATTTTGCCGACCTGCGCGGCATGACGCACGCCGAGGCGCGCGCGCTGATCGCCGATTCCCGCAGGACCTACGCCGCCGCCCACGGCGGAAAGGCCATCAGCCTGGGAAACCTCTTCACGAGCCTCGGCATTTCAATAGAAGAAAGCATCGCATGGCGCAAGACGCTGTTCGAACCCGCCGACTACCTGACCAGAGACGACCGGCTGATTGCCACGCTCGCGGAACTGAAAAAACGCTATCACCTGGTGTGCGTGACGAACAATCCCGTCCTGCCGGCGGAAAAGACGCTGCGCGCGCTCGGCGTGGCGGGACTCATCGAAAAAACAATCGGCCTGGACACCTGCATGAAAAGCAAGCCTGACCGCGAAATGCTCGAACACGCCGCAGGCGCGGCGCGCGCGCCGTTCGGCGAATGCGTCAGTATCGGCGACCGCTACGACATTGACCTTGCGCTGCCGCTGGAACTGGGCATGGGCGGCATTCTGGTGAGCGGCGTGGAAGACGTATACGGACTGCCGGACGTGCTATGACGAGACGGAGACGCTCCCGTTCGTCTTTTCGTACACCGCCTTTGCGAACGAATCAAAGTCCGACGACGCAATCAGACCGCACACCGTGACCGCCTCGCCGAACGACTCGCGCACGTCAAACAGCGTCCAGTCCGCGCACCGGCGCTTTACCGCCTGATACGCCGGGTAACTGCACGTGAACGAAAACGCGGATTTTTCGACAAGCGGCTCGAACCGCGCGGCATCCAGCACCTGCCGGGCGGCATCCCCGTAGGCGCGTACCAGACCGCCCGTCCCCAGCAGCGTGCCGCCGAACCAGCGCGTGACGGTGAGCAATGCGTTCGTCACGCCGCGCCCCTTGAGCACGTCAAGCACGGGTCTGCCCGCCGTGCCGCCCGGCTCGCCGTCGTCGCTCATGCCCATGACTTCGGCATGGCCGCCTGTGACAAAGGCATGGACGACGTGCGTGGCATCGGCATATTTCGCTTTCTGCGCTTTGAGCAGGTCGCGCACGTCCGCCTGGGCGGCGACCGGGAACAGCTCCGCCAAAAACCGCGAGCCTTTGACCGTGCTTTCTGCCGCCACGGCGGCAACGGGAACGAGCATCAGCGGTCGCCCGCGCCGTCTGCCGTATCGTCCGCCGACTGCTCCCCGTCCGCCGCCACGGCAGGGGCTTCATCGTCCGTCACCGTCACGTCAACGACCGGCTGCACCGCGTCAACGTAGAGCACGGGAAAGGCAAAATACATTTTGAGCAGCGCGGTATAGATGTTCACCAGGTACACCAAATTGATTATCGTGACGACAACCGCCGGGAACGTCCGCCGCGCGTCCTCCACCCCTGCCACCGCAGTCATTTCCGTCATCACGAACAGCGCGACCACCGCAATCACGAAGTTATGCCCGCCCGCGCGCAACGCCAGCCGGATCAGCAGGAAACACTTTTTCCGCATGAGCCGCGCGCTTTTCTTGAACAACGCCAGCACTTTTTCGCCGGGATGATCGACGTGCAGGAAAAACACGAACGCAAAGCGGATGCCGACGGCAACAAGCACGATGACATACGCCGCGAGCAGCAGGAAACCGGGCAACTGCAACTGCGGGAGCATCTCCTGCACCGAAAGCATGGGCTCCGCGCCAAGAATCGCGTCCAGCCACGCCATCACGATATGCCGCGCCACACGAAAGAACGCAATCGTCACCACGAACAAGAGCGCGGACACCGCCACCGCAAGCGGGAACGTCTTCCGTATCGTCTTGAAGCCGTAGAACACATAGCCGAGCGTCACGAATTCCCCGCGCACCATGCGCAGGACAAGCACCATGAACCCGTACTGGAACAGCACCCACACGATGAGCGCGCAGAACGTGAGCAGCCCCGCAAAGAACCGCTCGTTGAACGTCACGCCGCCGCGCAGCAGCAAGAACATGGCAGGGACGACAAAAAGCATACTGAATATTGTCTCGCAGAGAACCGTCAGGAAGAGCGCGAACAGCGCGTTTCCCCGGTTGGGGCGCACCGCCTGTTCGAGCCGGGCAAAAAGCTGTTTGAACGAAGTCATACGAGCATTGTAATACGAATTGCCCCACGCGTCAAACGCCCGCTCACGCCTGCGCGAACAGCCGCGTCTCCGGCACGTCGTCCGTCTCAAGCCGCTCACACGCGCGCGCGCTCAGCCGCACGCCCAGCGTCTTCAGCCCTTTCTCGGCATATTTTGCGGTATCAAATTCCTCTTTAGGCTTTGCCCGCGCCTTCTGCTCGTAATGCAGCGTGAACGCGAACCGCTCCGCCGTTGAGACGTGCAGCACCTCCATGCCGTCGGGCGCGAGGAAATAGTCGCGGTTCATGATCCAGCCGGGAATGCGGCAGCGTTTGATGAACGCGAACTTGGTCGCCGGGTCGCGGAACACCACCGTGAACAGCACGGCGGCAATCTTTTCCTTGTCCGCCACCTCGCAGAAACACAGATCGTTGTTGATGAACATCTTCTCCGGCACGTCGATGACGGCGTACATGCCGTTCCTGCGCACGTACAGGATGCGGTCGTAGGGAGACACCTTCCGGATTTCCCTGCCGCCGCTCACGCCGATGCCCAAATACTTCTCGTCGTAGCGCAGGCTGCGGTCGCTCTTGGCGACCTCCTTCACGTCCACGGCGGAGAACCGCACGACCTGCGTGCGGCGTTTCAGGTCGTCCGCGCCGAACTTGCCGAGCATCGCGCCCAGGTAGTCAACCGCGCACGCCGTCAGGTCTTTCAGCCGGCGCGCGATGTCCTTGAGCCGCGCGTTGATGTCCCGCACCTCCGCGCGGTTCTTGCTGATGTCGTACAGCGAAATGCGCCGGATCGGAATGCCGAGCAGGTGGTCGATGTCCTCTTTGGAAATCGCCCGCACCAGCTCGCCGGCGAACGGCACGAACCCGTCCTCCACCGCCTTGAACACGGCAGGCTGCGTCTTCATCTCCTCGATGCGCTTGTAGATGCGTTCCTCTATGAAGATACGCTCCAGCGTGCGCAGGTGCAGGCGTTCGGTCAGCTGCCCGCGCTCGAATTCCAGCTCGTCCCTGATGATGAGCGTCAGCCGCTGCGCGTAGAACGCGATCACCTCGCTCGCCGTCATCGCCACGGGCATGTTGTCCTTTATGACGAGCATCTGGCACGAAATCGACTTCTCGCAGTCCGTGTAGGCGTACAGGGAGTCGATGACATCCCGCGCGTACACGCCGCGCGGCAGCCGGATCTCAATCTCGCAGTGGTCGGTGGAATGGTCGTCCACGGCGCTGATCTTTATCTTCCCCGCGCGGTACGCGCCGTCAATCGAACTGAGCAGTGCCTCCGACGTGGTGTCCAGCGGCAGCTCGGTGATGACGATCTTCTTCTCGTCGCTCGTGTCGAACTTTGCCCGCGTGATGATCTTCCCGTTCCCGTCGTTGTAGCCGGACACGTCGATCAGCCCGCCCGTCGGCACGTCGGGATACAGCGTGAACGGCTCGCCGCGCAGGTACTTTATCTCCGCGTCGAGCACCTCGCGGATATTGTAGGGCAGGATCTTGGTGCTCATGCCCACCGCGATTCCCTCCGCCCCGATAATCAGCGCGACCGGGATTTTCGCCCGGAACACCTCCGGCTCAGTGCCGCGCCCGTCGTAGTTGGGGATGTAGTGCGTGACGTGCGGGTTGGTGACGAAGAATTCCTTTGCCAGCGGGTTGATGCGGCACTCGATGTACCGTCCCGCCGAGGCGGAGTCGCCCGTGAACATGTTGCCGAAGTTGCCCTGCGTCTCCAGGAAGATGCTCACCCACCGGCGGCGGGGCGACTGCTGCAAGTACAGCCCGCGGTTCGCCATCGTCACGACCGCGCCGTAGATGGACGCGTCGCCGTGCGGATGGTAGCGCATCGTCTGCCCCACCACGTTCGCCACTTTCTGGAAGCGCCCGTCGTCCATCTCGAACAGCGTGTGCAGGATCCGCCGCTGCACCGGCTTCAGCCCGTCCTCAAGGTCGGGAATCGCGCGGTCGCGGATGACGTAGCTCGCGTACTCGATGAAATTCTTGTCGAACAGGTTCTTTACGAACGCCATGATCAGTCCTCCCCCGCGGACGACATCAGCC
>CAZSOK010000036.1:0-14326 GCA_964608445.1 uncultured Treponema sp.
GGGGGGCTATGCGTTGTTATTGCCACCAAAAGAAAAGTCCCGCCAGTGGGAGGTCTGGCGGGACAAGCCTGATGGTTAGATAGGCCATAACGCTCACTCTGCCAGTGGGTATATGGGGTACCGGCAAAGCACAAAAGCCCATGACAAATAGTGGTATGTCATTGCTCTATGAACACATATTACACTATATATAGCGGCTTGTCAATTGTTTTTATGAAAAAAGACACTATATCTTTAAAAAGACTTGAGGGCGCACAAGCGCGCCCTCAACAGCAAAGTTACTGACCTGTGTACAAGCAACCGAACGATGCGTTACACCGTAAACAAGTCAACCTGCAAGCCAATCTTATCGATAGCTTCCTGCACCTTGCTGGAAATTTCAGTCAGTGCGATACCTGTCTCGTTGATCCGGCGCGCACCGATAGAGATTTCCTCCATACCGCTCTTCATAACGGCGGTCACGTCGCTCAACTGTCCCATACCGCTCGTAACGGCATTCTTCTGATCATTCATCATCTTTGAAGAACGCTGGACTTCAACCGTCGTATCGTTCATGTTGCGCAATGCTTCGGTAATCTGCTTTGAGCCTTCGTTCTGCTCTTCCATAGCACTTCTAATCTGCAACATGATTTGGTCGGTTTCCCTAATCCTGTCAGAAACGCTCGCCAACGCATCGCTTGATTCCGCCGACGACGCAACGACTTCCGTAATAGAATCGCGGATTTTGTTGATACCGTCACCGATAGACTTTGACTGCGCAGAAGATGTCTCAGAAAGCTTACGGATTTCATCCGCAACGACCGCAAAACCCTTACCGGCTTCGCCCGCATGAGCCGCCTCAATAGCCGCGTTCATAGCAAGCAAGTTAGTCTGTTCCGCAATGTTAGAAATCGCCGTGTTCGCGTCCGCCAGCATCTGTGACTGACCTTCCATCTGCTTGATTTTCTCGCTGACGTTCTGCTGTTTCTTGAAGCCCGTCTCGGCGTTCGTCTCAAGTGCCTTAAAGGAAGTCGCCATCTTATCGACCGACTTATTGACCGAAGCGATGTTTCCGATCATCTGCTCGATTGCCGCAGAAGCCTGCGTGACGACCGCAGACTGGCTCGCAATCATGTCGTCCAAATTCATGATAGCGGTTGAAATCTCTTTGACCGAGCCGTCCACATCGTGAACCTTGTCGCTCTGCATAGAAATCTGCCCGCCAATACTCTCAATGTTCGCAATAATCTCCGTGATAGAAGAGCCGGTATCCTGCGCACTGCTCGTCAGCTCTGAGCCGGACGTGGCAAGCCCCACCTTGGATCCCTTCAACTCGCTCACGATAGATTGCAATTTGTCCATAAACAAGTCGAATTCCATGATCAACGCACCGATCTCATCACGGATAAAGAGCTTACAGCGTTTGGTAAGATCTGCCTCGCCACTCGCCAAGTCATGCAGGAACACCGTCACGTTGTTGATACGCCACATCAAGTAATGCACATAGCGCGCGCCAATCAGAACCAGCACCAAAACCAACAGAATTGAGACCGGGACAACCACGACGAGCGTATTATTGCGCACTTTCTCAACGACCTGCATTGACTCCGCAATGAAAATCATGCCGCGTATCGTTCCGCTGCTGTCAACAAGCGGCTCGTAGTTTGCCATATATACCTGACCACTGATGACGTTCTCGCCCATATATCCAGTACCCTGGCGCAGAACCTGCGTGGCAATCGCATCATTGGCAAGCGTCGTGCCAATCAAATCGCGCCCCAGCGTGGTCGAAACACGCGTCCGCTCCTTAAAAATCGTACACTCAACACCAAAACTTGACTTCACGATCTCGCAAATCGAATCACTGCCACTGTCGGTCAAATCGTGCCCGACAATCACCATGCCCTCAATATATCCATTGATACGGATGGGAACACCTGCAAGGATACCGAATTCCATATTTCCAATGGAATTGTACGAGTAGGAATCAGACCCCCGCAACGCATTCTGCACAAAATCAAGGGATGCGACGTTCGAGCCGGCAGACACACCCTTGCCGCCGACGACCATACCGTTACTGTCGGTAACCGCAAAAATATCTATGCCCAAACGCGCGGCCTTATCCGCACAAATACGGTTCAGCGCGGTCGAATCCCGGTCGTCAAAGGCTTCCAACACCTCCGTGTTCACGGACAAGACTTCGGCATAGCGACCTGCGTTATCCCTCCATTCGTTTATAACATAGTTTGCGCCAGAAGCCGTATACGCAAGGCTTTCCTCCGCATTCTTATACAATCCCTTGTCAAAAACAATCAGTGAGATAATGGCAACCGCAATCGCACCGAACGCGACCGCAGCCCCAATAAGCAACGTTGTCTTAGCCTGAATTGAGACATCTTTCTTCGGGTTTTTCTCGAACCTGTCCAATTCCTTTTGTTGTTTTGCCATAGAGCAAGCATCCCCCATCTAGGTGTAGTTTCAAACGATATAGACAGTATACACCACTTTGCCTCTTTTGTCATTCCTTTTTTAGAAAAATTTACTTTTTTGACGGATCGGCAGCCTCCGCCTTTTTCGCGTCGTTCTCCCGAATTTCCACGCGGCGGATTTTTCCGCTGATCGTCTTGGGCAAATCCTTGACGAATTCCAAAATGCGCGGCTGCTTGTACCCCGCCGTCTGCTTTTTAAGGAAATCGAAGATATCCAGCTCCAGCTTTTTGTCCGCCTCGTAGCCTTCCGTCAAGACGACGGTCGCCTTGATCGCCTGCCCGCGCTTCTTGTCGGGAACGCCGGTCACCGCACATTCCAGGACGGCAGGATGCTGCTGCAAGACGCTCTCCACCTCAAAGGGACTGACACGGTAGCCGGCACTTTTGATAACGTCGTCGTCGCGCCCCACGAACCAAATGTAGCCGTCCTCGTCATACGATGCCACGTCGCCCGTATGATACACGCCGTCGGAAAAAACCTTCTCCGTATTTTTCTCGTCGTGATAATAGCCCGCAAACAGGCCGAACGGACGCTGCTTGTCCAGGCAAACCACGATCGAGCCGGTCTCGCCGGGAGCGCATTTCGTGCCGTCAGGGCGGACAATCTTCACGTCATAGCCGGGAGCCGCCTTCCCCATGGAGCCGGGCTTCGGCTCCATGCCGGGAAAATTGCCCACCATGACCGTGGATTCCGTCTGCCCGTAGCCCTCGAACATCTTCAAGCCCGTCTGCTCATAAAACTTATTGTAGACTTCCGGGTTCAACGCCTCGCCCGCCGTCACGCAGTAGGACAGCTTGCTCAGGTCGTACTTGCTCAGATTCAGCCGGATAAGATACCGGTACACGGTCGGCGGCGCACAGAACGTCGTCACGCCGTAATGCTCCAGCTTGCGCAGCAGCAAATCCGGCTTGAAACTGTCCATGTCGTAGGCAAAAATCGCCGTGCCGCACAGCCACTGCCCGTAAAGTTTTCCCCACACCGCCTTTGCCCAGCCGGTCTCCGCAATCGTCAGGTGCAGCCCGTCGTCAACCACGTTCTGCCAGTAACGCGCCGTAACGATATGCCCCAGCGGATACAGGAAATTATGCTCCACCATCTTCGGGTAGCCCGACGTTCCCGACGTAAAATACAGCAGCATGATGTCGTCGTTCGTGGTTGCGGCCGCGCCCTCAGGACGCGCGAACGACGTGCTGAGCTGCGACTCTTCCGCATGATAACTCTGCCAGCTGCCGCGGTTTTTTCCCACCGTCACGAGCGTGCGCACCGAAGGCGACTTGGGCATTGCCTTCTCCACTTCCGCCTGAATTTTGGGATCGTCAAGCGAAACAATCATCTTCACCTGCGCGGCATTCGTGCGGAATTCAATGTCCTTTTGCAGCAGCTGATTGGTAGCCGGAACGGCGACCGCCCCGATCCGGTGCATTGCGAGCATAAAGAACCAGAACTCAAAGCGGCGGCGCAAGATGAGCATAACCACGTCGCCTTTTTGTATGCCGTGCCGCACCAAAAAATTCGCCGCGCGCTGGCTCTCCTCCGACATTTCCCTGAACGTAAAAATCCGTTCGCCGCCATGATCGTCGCACCACACGAGCGCGCGTTTTTCGGGATCTTCCTTTGCGTAACGATCCACCACATCATAAGCAAAATTAAAGTTTTCGGGGATTTTGATTTTAAATCCATTTTTCAATGCATCATAATCCGCAAAATCTTTTCCGCCTTCAATATAATCACGATAGATATTCATTGTTTTATCCTCAAAAAACGTTTCTACATAGGTAAGACACCGCTTCCGAAAAATAGTTGCATACAGTATATCACAGATTATCTTTTTTTCGAGTGCTTTTTGACGATAAAAAAAACCGTTCCTCAGGGGAACGGTTTTCAGTAGCATCGGCGTTACCCGACGATACGGCTATTTCAAAGCCGCACTGATGCGCTCAAGGACCTTCTTGCGGTCAAGCGGCTTAATGATATAGTTCTTTGCACCAAGAAGCAGCGATTTCTTCACCAACTCTTCCTTGCCCAAAGCACTGACCATCACGACGCGCGCATTCTTGTCGAACGCCATGATCTGCTCCAACGCAGTAATACCGTCCATTTTCGGCATGGTAATATCCATCGTCACCAGATCGACATTCGGGCACAATTCCTTGTACTTGTCAACGCCATCCTTGCCGTCTACAGCCGTCGCGACCACTTCGTATCCTTCGCTCGTCAGAATCTGACCAAGCTGTTTTGCGACGAACATAGAATCATCAACAACCAAAACACGCATTTTGGTTCCGTCCGCGAGCATTCCCTCCGGCGGACGATCATTACCTGGCAAATCAGCTCTTGTCTTCATTGTTTGTCCTCCTTACATTCTCTCGCGGATAGCAACATTCACCTCAACCTTACCGAATTCCGTAATAAGCGGAACGATAAGAGCCTCAACGCTGTTTTGCCCGCCCCCAAGAGCAGCAATCTCCATTTTTTCGCCAGCGAACAAAGCCGGTGGCGTAAGGTCGAATTTAAATCCAAGCTCGTGGAGCTTTGTAACGGCCTGTGCCGTAATCAAATTCGCCAATTCGCTGATAGTGGCCTTTGCCAAATCATCGAATTCGGTCAGCTTTTCTCCATTCATGCAAGACGCGATGTTCAATGCCGTCTCAAACGTCATATCGAACAGAACACGACCCTCCACATCACCAGCAAGCCCGACCAATGCGGCAATGCCCATCACCGGCATTGCCGTAGACTTTAGGTACAAGTCTCCGCGCGTCACTTTCGCACCGCCGAGCACCTCTGTCAAAATCTGATATGAAGTTTCAACAAATGGATTAATGTACTCTACTCTCATGTGCCTTTTTCTCCTGTTTTATTGTTTTCCAAAAATTTTTATTGAACCGACAGTTTTCACCGTCCATTCTTTATTGCTCTCAAGAGATTCGTTCTGTCCCAGTATGACAATACCGTTGCCTTTTAGCTTGTCGGCAAAGTCTTCTATCAATGCCTCCTGCGCTTTTTCTGGCTGGAAAGAAATGAAATCCCTCGTAAAGACCATATCCAAGTCGGGCAAAGCCGTCGTGTTCACACAATCATGGTATTCAAACATGACGCTTTCCCGCACTTCCGGGGTAAAGGTTAAGTCACCGTTTGTCTTTCTCGTAACATACGGCGCATACCAGTCATTCGCCACATCGGCGGGAATGGAAATAAGCGGCGCATTGGACACGCTCAACAAATCAATGTCGTGCGCATAAATGCGAATCCTTGCGTCCGGGTAGCGTTTTCTGAGCAGACAAGCCAACGAATACGATTCCTGCCCTTTGCCGCAGCCCGGATTCCACACGACAATCTGCTTGGCCGCGTTGTCGGGCAACGCCTTGTAGATTGCGTCCGCATACTCTTTTTTCCACCATACCCCATTGTACGGCGAATAGAACGGCTTCAGGAACTCGTCGGCATCAGTCGGAGCCTGAAACTGCAACGCATCCTTGCCGCGATCCTTGTACCATTCGTCAAAGCGTGTTTTTACCCATTTTTCATTGATTGGGGTCACGATGAATTTCCGCAACGTCGCCAATCCGCTCGTGATGAACGAATAATCGACCGCCTTCGTCTCTTTTTTAGGCATCGCAGCCTGCTTTGCCTTCTTTGAGCCAGCCGAAAGTTTCATCTGCACATCGGTATTCGCTTTCGTGCTGTCCGCATCTCTCATCGCAAGCTTTGATCCAAGAATACGCTCCACATCAAGCAGAACATACATACGGTTGTTGGTTTCCACAACGCCCTGGATATACTTGATATTGATATCGCCGAACAAAGGATGCGGCGGCTGAATCATAGATTTTTGGACAGACACCACCTTATCCACGTTGTCAACGACGACACCGAATACCTGCTCGCCCACACGAACCATCAGAATATTCTCAAGCGTACTGTTCTTGTGATTATCTATTTCGATATTAAAGAAGATACGCAAATCGATAATCGGAATAATATCACCACGTGAGTTATACACGCCAAGCACGAACGGAAGCGCATTCGGCATATACGTAAAGAGTGCCTTGTCGGCCTTCACGATCTCTTTAATCTGCATAATGTCGATGGCATAATCCTTATCCGCAAGGGAGAACGTGACCATCTTAAAGTCAAGAATGACGACTTTGTCTTCCCGTGCTTCTACAGCCGCCTCCGCAACTGCCGCCGCATTCATTACCGCGTCACTCATACCCTATTCCTCATCATAGCCATTTTCTTGGCGGGCTTCAATTTCCTGACGGACACCAAGCTCCAGCAACTGGCTGACATCAATAATCAACGACACCGAACCGTCACCCAAGATTGACGCGCCGGCGACACCCGGAGACTGCGTGAACTGATCCTTCAACGGCTTGATAACCACGTCCTCTTCGCCGATAAGCGCATCGACCATAACGCCAATCTTCTTATCCTGCGAGCCGACGATAACGACAAAGCAATACTCGCCGTCCCCGCCCGTATTGATGCCGAACAAGCGGCTCAACCGCAAGACACTGATGACCTCACTACGGACATTCAGCACCTCATAGTTATCAATCGTATTGATTTCTTCTTTCCGCACCCGAACGCTCTCAACGACCGACGCAATCGGGATTGAATACGTCTCCCTGCCGACGCGCACGAGCAGCCCCTGAATGATAGCCAACGTAAGCGGCAGGCGGATACTGAACTTTGACCCATGCCCCAGCTCGGACGTGACCTGCACCGTGCCGTTCAGTTTCTCAATCATCGTCTTGACAACATCCAGACCGACACCGCGACCTGAGACATTGGAAATCTTTGCCGCCGTCGAAAAGCCCGGCATAAAGATAAGCTGCGCCGCTTCTTGATCGGAAATGACCTTGTTCGGATGGATAAGCCCGCGCTCGACAGCCTTCTGCCGCACCCGCTCAACATTGATACCCGCACCGTCATCGATGATGTCGATGACAATCATATTTCCTTCATTGGCAGCCTTGAGCAATACCGTTCCCGTCTCATCCTTGCCCGCAGTCTTGCGGTCTTCGGGACTCTCAACGCCATGGTCGCAGGAATTGCGCACACAGTGCATGAGCGGATCCAAAAGGTCGTCAACGACAGTCTTGTCAAGTTCTGTTTCCTTGCCTTCAATGACAAGATTGATTTTTTTGCCCAAATCTTTCTGCAAATCACGGACGACGCGCGGAAAGCGGTCAAAAATCTGGCTGATCGGAACCATGCGGATTTTCATGACGCCTTCTTGCAACTCGCCCGCAATGCGTCCCAAATTCTGCGTGGAAGAATGGAATCGCGCGCCCAAATCCTTGAATTTGCCCTCGAACAAATCAAAGTGCGTGAGCATATCGCCAAATTCATCCTGCACGCTCGCCTTGATGTCTTTTACCGCCACGCCGTCCTGTATCTGCTCAAGATACTGCGGCAACAACTCAAACATACGGCGGATTTTTTCCTTATAGGAAGCGGAGAGCCCCTGAAACTGCGCGAACAACTCAGACTGTCGCTGTGCCGCCTGATTGAACGCCGCCTTAGTGATGACCGTCTCAGAAACGAGGTTCATCAAATAATCAACACGCTTTGAATCCACGCGGAGCACAGAACTCTGGGCATGATCGCCAGACGATTTTGCCGCCGCCTTTGACGCAGGTTTCTCTCCCGCAGGCTTTGCCGTCTCCGCAGCAGGGGCGGGAGCGGCTGGAACAGGCTCCGGTGCTGGCGCAGGAGTACTCGCCACAGGAGCAGATGCCGCAACCGGAGCAGGCTCTGCGGCAGGAGCGGGAGACGCAGAAGCCCCCCCGCCGACTTTCGCATTCGTAATATCCTGCGCGTCGGTAGAAAGCGACACGTCATCCAAAAACGCCGCATCCTCAAGCTGGTCTGCCACCACAGATGCCGGGGCAGAAACAAAATAGGTAACTTCTTTCCAAAATTTATCTTCGTACAGCGCATCAAAATCAGGGTCGGTTTTGAGAACCGTACCACACGACTTGAGCGCGGCAAACACCTGAATGCCGCCGACGCTGTTCATCGGGTTGTTCTCGTCAAAGACAACCTTAATCTGCCACAGTTTTTCGCCCGCACCGCAATTCTGCTTCAGTTCTTCCAGCTCGTATTCGGAAAGCGAAACGGTAGCGGGCGCGGAAGCCGTTGCCGCCGCAGACGGTGAAGCAGGAGCTGCCGCCGGAGCACTCGGCGCGGGGGCAGCACCGCCCTTGCCGGGAATGAACGCATTGATTCTTGCGGAAAGCTCGTCCACGCCGTCCTGATACACGCTGCCATTCTGGCGATGCTCCAGCATCGCCTTGATCATATCAAGTCCGTTCAAAAGCACGTCAACAATGTCGCCAGTCACCTGCACTTTGTCAGAACGCACCTCGTCAAGCAAATCTTCCATAGTGTGCGCAAAGTGCGCGACTTCAGAGAATTCAACCGCCGCAGAATTTCCTTTTAACGTATGAGCCGCACGGAAAATCTCATCGATAGCATCATGGTTGGACGGATCGCTCTCAATCGCAAGGATATTGCTCTCAAGGTTCTCAATCATCTGCTCGGCTTCAGAGAAGTAATCTTTCAGAAGTTCTTCGTTATCTGAATCAAGATAATCACTCATATATTCTTATTTTAACCGTTCTTCCCGTAAAGTCAAGTGAAAAAGCACCGAATAGCGCAAGATTTTTCCTTTTATCGCCCGACATAAAGTTTTGCCCGGAATACGCCGATACTCTCTACGGAGTTCTCTCTATCTTTTGCAAGAACCGGGAGTCTTATATGAAACATCGCTCGCTACACGGCAAACTGATTCCTCTGGCACTGCTGCTGTGCTGTCTTTTTTGCGCCAGGCTGTCTGCGGAACGGGACATTTCGTTCAGCGGATACGCGGGAGTAAAAGGAGATTCTTATGCCGATCCCGCGAAAGAAGACTTTGACCCCGCGTTCGTCCTGCAAGGATATTTTGGCGGCCAGCTGAATATCGCCCCGGCATTTTTGCTCCGGCTTGAATTCTCAATCCAGACCGACGACGTGACCGAGCAAAGCCCGTTCTCCGACGGCGGGATTGCCTCGCATTTTTTCATCGATGAATTGTCCGCCACGTATATAAAGCCGTTCTTGGGCATCACGCAATATATCAGCCTGTTTTTGGGATCGTTTGAGCCGATCGGCAATGACATCTTCCTGCAACGGCATTTCGGCATCGAACCGATTTCTTCCCATATTACGGAGAGCTGGCTCGGGCTGCGCGGATCGACGGCATATCCGTTCTACGGGGCGGGAGGATCGTATATCGTCCACCTGAACAAGCGACCTATCGCCACCGGCGCATACCTGTACGTGAACGACGAAAACTGGGAGGACAAAAACCAGCTGAACCTTGACTGGCGTTTCGCGACGGTCTATCCGTACCTCGCGGTCGATTTTGCCATCGGATTAGGCGCGCCGATGTCCCACAAGCAGGGGAACGAAGATGTCATCGTGCTCATCGATTCGCTGTACCTGCACAGCGGCATCAACGTGCTGGTCGGGAACAAGTATTCCACCTCGCTGTTCGTGCAGAGCGGCTTTTCCAATTTGCAGCTGAAAGCGGGAGAGACCCGTTATGAGATAGCCTCAAAAGACCTCTACCTGCTCATCGAGCCACGGTTCGTCACGCAAAAATTCCAGACGCACATCACGATGTTCAGCGTACCAATGGCGACGGTCGAAAAACTGCTTTTTGTGGAGGACACGTTCGGTTTCAACATTGCCGTCTTTACGGACAACCTATACATAAAAAACAAGAACATCACGTTCGGCATCCATACCACCTGGTCATTCGGCGAGGACGGACAGGGGCGCAGACGCTACTTTACCGACCTCAAGCGTATTGCGGACCTGGTGAAGGATACGGAGCATTTCAACGTAAAGATAACGCCGTTCGTGGATATTCCCATTGCGGGCGGTCAGGTGCACACCATGCTCCAGGCGACCGTCACGAACCTGACCATGGACACCTGGAAAGACCACTTCAAGCTGAGCGTTGGCTACAAAGGCAGGATCTAAGGCATCCGCCGCATCACGGCGGACACCCCGCCCCGCAACGTCAGCGCAGTTCCAGCCTTGCCAGCCGGCGGCACGCCTCTTCAACGTCCGCACGATGCCCGAAAGAACTGAACCGCACGAAACTTTCGCCCGCAGGACCGAAGCCGCTGCCCGGCGTAGTGACCACGTGGCATTTGTCCAGAATCAGGTCGAACACGCCCCAGCTCGTCATGCCGGGAAACTGCGCCCAGACATACGGACCGTTTCCCGTAAAGTGAGCGACCACGCCCGCCTTCTTGAAATTGTCGCCGTCGAGCGTCTTTTTGATGAGCGCGCCGTTCTCAAGGTAATAGTCAACGCTCGCCTTCATGTCCCGCAAGCCCTGCTCGTCCAGGGCCGCAAGTCCGCCTGCCTGCGCAATGTTCGACGCGCCGTTGAAAAGCGTCGTCATGACGCGCCCCCAGTCCTTGTTGACCGACGTACCGTCAGAAAAGCGCAGGTCTTTCGGCACGACCGACCAGCCGAGCCGCACACCCGTAAAGCCCGCTGGCTTGGAGAACGAATTGACCTCAATGGCACACGTGCGCGCGCCGGGAACCGCAAAAATCGTCCGGGGAAGCGACGGGTCGCGGATGAACGCGGCATACGCCGCATCATAAATGATAATGCAGCCGTTCTTGTTCGCAAAGTCAACGAGCCTCGTCAGCTCCTCGCGCGTCGCCGTCGCACCCGTGGGATTGTTCGGCGAACAGAAATAAATGAGCGTATTCGGCGCAATCGCAGACAGGTCGGGGAAAAAGTGATTCTGCGGCGTACACGGCAAATAGGTCACGCCCTCATAGCCCGAACCGTCCGGCTTGCCCGCCCCCGCCGCGCCGACGACCACCGAGCCGTCCACGTAGACAGGATACGCAGGATCCTGCACGGCAATGCTCATCTTGCTGCCGAACAGCGTCTGTATGCGGGCAATGTCGCATTTTGCGCCGTCAGAGATGAACACTTCGCTCACGTCCGCCATGTCCTTGTAAAAGACATCGGCGATTTTCTGGCGCAGACGCTCCGAGCCAAAGTCGTCGCCGTAGCCGGAATAGCCCTCCGGCGTCGCCAGGGCGAGCGCGTAATCCGCCATCGCCTGGGCAATATGGGCAGAAAGCGGCTCGGTCGTGTTCCCGATGCCAAGGCTGATAATCGACGCGTCAGGGTGCGCCGCCACATACTCACGTCGCCTGCGGGCGACTTCAGGAAAAAGATAGCCCGCCGTAAGATGGGCAAATCCAGGATTTCTTTCTATCATAATACGGCCATTCTACAGAAAATCGGTGGATTATGCTAGTGGCAGCGGGCCGTCGTCCTGCCCCCACAGGCTTGCACAAAGCCACGCAAGCGATTATACTTTCCGTGCTATGAAAATCCAGATGAAAAACGCGATTGCCGAACTTGACGGCGACGAGATGACCAGAGTGCTGTGGGCAGTCATCAAAGAAAAACTGCTCGAACCGTTCGTCGATCTGAAGACCGAATACTACGACCTGGGGCTGAAAAGCCGCGACGACAGCGACGACCGCATTACCTACGAGGCCGCCGCCGCAATCAAGCGGCTGGGCGTGGGCGTAAAATGCGCGACGATCACATCCAATGCCGCGCGCGTCAAAGAATATGACCTGAAACAACTCACGCCAAGCCCCAACGGCATCATTCGCGGCGAGCTGGACGGCACCGTGTTCCGCGCGCCGATTTTCGTCAAGAACATCCCGTGCGGCGTTCCCGGCTGGAAAAAGCCCATCGTGCTCGGCCGCCACGCTTACGGCGACGTGTACAAGAACTGCGAGATCAAGACACCCGGACCGGGCAAGGCAGAGCTGGTCTTTACGGGCAGCGACGGCACGGAAATCCGCAAGACCATACAGGACATGAGCGGGCCGGGCATCATCCAGGGCATCCACAACCTGGACAAGTCAATCGAGAATTTCGCCCGCAGCAGTTTCCGCTACGCGCTCGACCAGCACATCGACTGCTGGCTCGGCATGAAAGACACGATCAGCAAGACCTACGACGGCACGTTCAAGGAGATTTTCCAGCGCGTCTACGACCACGAATTCAAGGCGCAGTTTGAGGCGGCGGGAATCGAGTATTTCTACACGCTGATTGACGACGCGGTGGCGCGTATCATGAAAAGCGAGGGCGGCATGCTCTGGGCGTGCAAGAACTACGACGGCGACGTGATGAGCGACATGATCGCGTCCGCCTGCGGCTCGCTCGCCATGATGACATCCATTCTGGTCAGCCCCGGCGGCGTATACGAGTACGAGGCGAGCCACGGCACGGTGCAGAAGCATTATTACCGCTACCAGAACGGCGAGAAGACGAGCACCAACCCGGTCGCGCTCATCTTTGCCTGGACGGGCGCGCTGAAAAAACGCGCGGAGCTGGACGGCACGGACGAACTCGCCGCATTCGCCCAAAAACTGGAGGATGCGACGCTCGGCGTGATCGAGGACGGCACGATGACCGGCGACCTCGCGCGGCTCGCAAACCCGCCCGCAAAACGCGTCGTCAACTCATGGGAATACATCGACGAGATCGCGAAGCGGCTCTAGCACCCCGCCCCAGGGAATATCATAGCCGCGGCAGAGCGTGCTGTACTCGGACTCGTCCGCAGCCGTACAGGCAGTGACGAAGAACGTCTTGTCGGCAGGGAGCGCGTCCGCCCGCACGGGCGGCTCCTGCGCGGCGTTCGCGCACTCCACGCGGATAGCCTGATTCGCCACGCCCTCGCGGCTGTCCACCACGCGCACGCCGCTCCCCGCCGCGGCGGCAATCTCTTCCGCCACGTGCGTAAAATGCGTGCACCCCAAAACAATCGTATCACAGCCGTGCGCGGCAAAAAAATCCACCGCAGGCGTGACGGCGGCGCGGCGTTCCGCCGGTGTCGCGGTGAACAGCTCATGCTCGACAAACGCAATCAACGCCGGGTCGCCGCGGCTGAACACGCGGCAGTCCCGCGCGAAGTCATGAATCAGGCGCGCGCAGTACGGATGGCGCACGGTGGCATTGGTCGCCAGCAGCCCGATCGTCCGGTTCCTGCTCACGGCGGCGGCGAGCTTGACGGCAGGCACCGTCCCCACGATCGGCGTATGCGGAAAAAGCGCGCGCACGTCGTCCAGCGACGTGACGCTGATCGTGTTGCAGGCAATCACGATCGTGCGCGGCCGCCACAGCGCAATAATCCGGCGGATCGTGCCTGCGGCGCAGCGGGTCACTTCGGCAGGAGACTTCTCGCCGTAAGGGAAATGCGCCGTGTCGCCCAGGTACACGCACCGCGCGGACGGCACCTTCTCCTTGAGCGCGAGCATATACGGAATGCCGCCCGTCCCGCTGTCCAGAAACGCAAAGTCAATGCCGCCCATCACGCCCTATTCCCCGAACAGCCCCGCAAACGCGTTGCGGGCATTCCGCGCGGCATCGTCCGCCGCACCGTCAAACTGCGCCCTCGCCTTAAACGAATCGCAGAAATTCGCGCGCTCCTTGTCGCGCACTTCCTCGTCCACCGTCTCATGGCAGCCGTAATGGCTCTCCGGCGCGTAAAACCGGCAGTTCCTGCACGCGTGCAGATCCGCCCCGCAGACGGCGCAGGTGTCTGTGCGGCAGATTTCGGCAGACGGCAGGGGTGTCTTGCATTTCCAGCACATACCCCTATGGTAGCACAGAACGCGCGATTGCGCCAGTGACCCCGGCACGGACGCGCAGGCAGCCCCAAAACGCGGGCGGACCGCGCAAACCGCCCGAAAACTGGTCGGAAAACTACAAAAAAAAACAGTATATTCTCTAGAGTGTATAGTAT
>CAZSOK010000037.1:0-12972 GCA_964608445.1 uncultured Treponema sp.
GTGGCGGGCAGGCATAAACGTGCCGTGCGCCCTGGCGCATGGCACTTGCGCTTGTCAGCCCGCTCCGTTATACTGACTGTATATTTATGTAATTGAGGTGCATATATATGCAGTTTTCTTTTATTGACGGCGGCGTGACGGCGGCGCGGGGATTTACGGCGGGCGGCGTACTGAACAAAATCAAGGCGAGCCGCACCACGAACGACACGGCACTCGTGTTCAGCGAGAAAACCTGCGCGGCGGCGGGCGTGTTCACGCAGAACCGTGTGCAGGCCGAATGCGTCAAGCTGACAAAGGCTCATATCGCGGACGGGAAAGCGCAGGCGGTCATTGCGAACAGCGGCAACGCGAACGCCTGCACGGGCGCGCAGGGCTATGACGACGCGCGAAAGGAAGCGGTCGCGGTCGCCCAAAAGACGGGCATTGCCGCCGAAGACGTGCTCGTGCTTTCCACCGGCGTTATCGGGCAGCCGCTTCCCGTCGAAAAAATCCTGGGCGGCATGGACGCGCTTGTCGGCTCTCTTTCCAAGCAGGGACACGAGGCGGCGCGGGTGGCGATTATGACGACCGACACGCAGTACAAGGAAGCCGCCGTCGAGACGGTCATCGGCGGAAAGACCGTGCGCATGGGGACGATGGCGAAGGGCAGCGGCATGATCCATATCAACATGGGGACGATGCTTGCGGTCATCACGACGGACTGCGCCATTTCCGCCGCGATGCTCAAAAAGGCATTGCTCTTGTCGGTGGCGGGCACGTACAACTGCGTGTCGATTGACGGCGACACATCCACCAACGATTCGCTGGTCATTCTGGCGAACGGCATGGCAGGGAACGAGGAAATCACCGGCGAGGGCGCGGATTTTGACGCGTTCGTCGCCGCGCTTGACGCGCTCAACACCGAAATGGCAAAAAAAATCGCCGCGGACGGCGAGGGCGCGAGCCGCCTGGTCACCTGCACGGTCACCGGCGCGGCAACAGTCGCCGACGCGCGCGGGCTTGCCAAGTCGGTCATCAGCTCGAACCTGGTGAAGGCGGCGTTCTTTGGCATGGACGCGAACTGGGGGCGCATTTTGGACGCGATGGGCTATTCGGGCTGTTTCTTTACGCCCGAAAAGGCGAGCGTGTCGTTCCTGAGCCGCGAGGGCGCGCGGCGGTACTTTGCGGCGGGCGCGGTCAACGGCGGGGCGGAGCATTCGATCCGTGTGTTTGAGGGCGGCGTTCCGCTTGCGTTTGACGAGGACGCGGCAAAGAAAATCCTTTCCGAAGAGGCCGTGGACATTCTGGTGGAGCTGGCGGACGGCAACGCGCAGGGAACGGCGTGGGGCTGCGACCTGACCTACGACTACGTAAAGATTAACGGCGATTATCGGACATAGGGCGCGTTCTTTATAGGAGAAAAGTATGTCAGAAGATACGGACTTGCGGGAAAAGATTGACCCGCGCGTGGATTCCTATCATTGGTCGGACGTGCTCGTGCAGGCGTTGCCGTACTTCCGCCACTGGGTGGGCAAGACGGTCGTCGTGAAGTACGGCGGCAATGCCATGCTCAACGAGGACCTGAAGGCGGCGGTGATGAAAGACATCGTGCTGCTCAGCACGATCGGCATAAAAGTCGTGCTCGTGCATGGCGGCGGGCCGGAAATCAACCACATGCTTGAGCGCGTGGGAAAGGAATCGAAATTCATCAACGGGCTGCGCCACACGGACGCGGAGACGATGGAAATCGTGCAGATGGTGCTGACGGGCAAGCTGAACAAGGACATCGTGGGGCTGCTGTTGCAGGAAGGCGGCAGGGCGGTCGGGCTTTCGGGCGTGGATTCGGGCTTGCTGCGCGCAAGGAAAATCGACCGTGACGGCGTGGACTTGGGCTTTGTGGGCGAGATAACCGCCGTGCATCCTGAAATCGTGCAGTCGCTGCTGGACGAAGGATTTATCCCGGTCGTATCGACGGTGGCGATGGGCGAGCAGGGCGACACGGCGCGGTACAATATCAACGCGGACACGGCGGCGGCAAAAATCGCGGTCGCCTTGCGGGCGGAGAAATTCGTGCAGCTCACGAACGTCCCCGGCGTTCTGCGCGACATTGACGACCCCAAGTCGCTCATTCAGCGCATCCACATCGAGGACGTGCAGGCGTATATCGACGACGGCACGATTGCGGGCGGCATGATTCCCAAAATCGAATGCTGTATGCTGGCGCGGCAGGGCGGCGTTCCGCGCACGCACATCATCGACGGGCGCGTGCCGCATTCGCTGCTGATCGAGATGTTCAGCGACCGGGGCATCGGCACGATGATTTATTGACCCGGCGCATTTTGCGGCACCGGGCGCAAGACGAAAACAATGACAGCGAGGATACTATGGTAAGCAAAAACGTGCTGAACAATTACGGTTCGTTCGACGTGACTTTCGTGCGGGGCGACGGGGCGACGCTCTATGACGCGGACGGGAAGTCCTATATCGATTTTTTGGCGGGCATTGCGGTCAACTGCCTGGGACACAATTACCCGCCGCTGGTCAAGGCGATTGCGGAGCAGGCGGCGCGGCAGATTCATGTCTGCAACTATTTTACGAGCGACATCGGCGTGGCTTACGCGGATCACCTGCTTGCGGCGACGGGATTTGACGGCGTGTTCTTCGGCAACAGCGGCGCGGAGGCGAACGAGGCGGCGATAAAGCTTGCCCGCAAGTACGGCTACCTGCATGGCGGCGGGCGGCGGCGCACGATCGTCACGCTCGCACGGTCGTTCCACGGGCGCACGATGGCGACGCTGACGGCGACGGGGCAGGACAAGTTCCACCCCGCGTGCTTTGCGCCCTATCTCCCGGAGTTCCGCACGATTGCGGCGAACGATTTTGCCGCGCTGGAGACCGCCTTTGACGACACCGTTGCCGCCGTGCTTATTGAGTGCGTGCAGGGCGAGGGCGGCGTGTATTTGATTGACGAATCTTGGGCGCGCGCGCTTGCGTCGGCGGCGCGGGATGCGGGCGCGCTCGTCATGGCGGACGAAGTGCAGACGGGCATGGGGCGCACGGGAACGCTGCTGGCAAGCGACGCGCTCGGCATTGCGCCCGACGTGGTGACGCTGGCGAAAGGCATTGCGGGCGGCGTTCCGATGGGCGCGTGCCTGTACCGTGGCAAGGCGCGGGACGTGTTCGCGGCGGGCGACCACCAGTCAACGTTCGGCGGGAATCCGCTGGCGTGCGCGGCGGCGGACGTGGTGCTTTCGGTCGTGGGCGATGCGGCTTTCCTGGCGGACGTGGCGAGCAAAGGCGACTATATCCGCGCGCAGATTGCCGGGTGGAACAGTCCGCTGGTGCGCGACGTGCGCGGCAAGGGGCTGATGATCGGCATCGATTTGTCCGAGTCGGTGCGCGCGCTTGACCTGGAGAAGACGCTGCTCATGGCGGGGCTTGCCACGTCCACGGCAGGAAAGAATACCCTGCGCCTGGTGCCGCCGCTGAACATCACGCAGCGCGAGATTGACGCGGGGCTGGCAATCTTGCGCCCGGTACTGACGGCATAAGGAACGGTAGACAAGGCGCGGCTTTTCCGCGAAAATGGACGGTATTATGAAGCAGACGGTGTATGTTATTGGTCACCGCAATCCCGACACGGATTCCGTGGTGGCGGCGATTGCGTATGCGAGGCTCAAGAATGTGCAGGGACACGCCGAATATGTGGCGGCGCGGGCAGGGCATCTTTCGCCGCAGACGGACTATATCCTCAAGCGGTTCAACGTGCCCAAGTCGCAGTATTTCCACGACTTGCAGCCCCGCGTCGAGTTTTATATGCCTGAGGGCACGGAGACGGTGCTTGAGGACAAGTCGGTGTGGAGCGCGGTGGAGAAGTTGCAGAAGAACGGCTGGCATTCCATGCCGGTGGTTGACGGCGAGGGGCGTTACAAGGCACTCCTGCATTACAGCGGGTTTGCGAAGAATATCCTCGATATTCTCAACCCGGAGCGGCAGACGGCGATCACGACGAGCGTGGAGCTGATCCGCGAGACGCTGGACGCGCAGCCGCTGTGCGTCAGGGACGACCGGGAAGTGTTCAAGGGGCTTGTCCTGGTGGCGGACGATTCGCTGGAGACGTTCAAGAAGATTTTTGAGTCGCACCTGTCCGAGAAAGTCATCGTCGTGACGGGCGACCGCGCCGACATTCAGGATTACTGCATCGAAAACGGCGTGCGCGCGCTGGTCATCGTCTCTTCGCTCGTGCCGACCAAGGATATTATCGCGAAGGCAGAGAAAAAGAAGATTCCCATGCTGCTCAGCTCATACGACACGTCGTCAACGGTGCTGCTCACCACGTATTCTTCCCCCGTGGCAATCATGGCGGACACCGACGTGCCAGCCGTGCACAAGAACGACAGCGTGAAGAAAATCAAGCCGATCCTGCACGCAAGTCCGAGCCGCTCGCTGACGGTGGTGGACGACGACAACAAAGTGGTGGGCATGATTACCGAAAACGACTTGCTCCACGACGCGCTGGTGGAAATCGCGCTGGTCGATCACAACGAGGTGTCGCAGGCGGCGGAGGGAATCGAGAACTACACGATCCGCGAGATTATCGACCACCACCGGATCGGCACGGTCACCACGCGCACGCCGATTACGTTCATCAACAAGCCGGTCGGATCGACTTCGACGATCGTGGCGAACTTGTACCGCGAGAACCACGTGTCCATTCCGCTTGAGATCGCGCAGATCCTGCTCTGCGGCATTCTGAGCGACACGCTGATCCTGCATTCTGCGACGACAACCGACATCGACCGCGAGACTGCCGACTATCTTTCGAGCATCACGGGGCTGGACGTGCAGACGCTCGGCCAGGACGTGCTGAACGCGGGAAGCCACATCGGCGCACGGAGCGCGGCGGACGTGATCAAGCAGGACAAGAAAGAATACCGGGACGAGCGCAACGTCTATACCGTGAGCCAGATTGAGGTGGACGGCACGGACGAACTGCTCGCCCGCAAGCAGGAATTCCTGGACGAGCTGGAGATTACGCGCCGTTCGCACGGTGCGCTGTTTGCCGCGCTGCTCGTCACTGACATCGCGCGGCTCAGCTCAATCATGCTCGTTTCTGCGGACAAGCATTTCCTGCCGTACATCACGTTTCCCAGGCAGGAGGACAACGTGTATTTCCTTAAGGACGTGATGAGCCGCAAAAAACAGCTGATTCCGCTGCTGAGCGAACTGATTGAACGCTACAACGGCTAGCCGTCCGCCGGTTTTTGCGCGGGCGGATTATTCCCACCCGAACGTTGCCGGCGGCTTGTTGGTCACATCATAGAAAATTGCGTCAACATACGGCAACGCGGCGATTTTTGCGACGATCGGCGCAAGCACGTCCTGCGGCAGTTGCGCGAACCGGGCGGTCATCACGTCTTCGCTGCACACGGGGCGCAGGACAAAACTGCACCGGTCCGTACCTGTCGCATACGGCAGGTGTATCGTCAGGTGCTGGAAAATCTTGCCGTACCAGCCGCTTTGGCGCAGCGCGGTCAGCATGATGTCGTCCGCGTCGCGCGTCTGGTCAAGGCGGCGTTTGTCGCAGTAGCCTTCCTGCAAGCGGAAGTCCTCGTCTTTTGCTTTTGGATTTTGCCACAGTTTGATGACGCAGCGGTTGATGTACTGCGCGCTGTTCGTCACCGCGCTCGCGGCCGCTTCCAGTTTCTCCCATTTTTTTGGCAGGTGATAGAACCCGTTCTCTTCCGCGCGGAACGTGAGTACGGCGGGGAATCGGTACGTGCGGAAGTCGCCCTGCACGCCTACGGAGCGCACGGGCAGCACGGAGCGGCGGAGCGTCTGCGTGCAATGGGCGCAGAACTGCGTGAACGTCACGGCATCCAGCTCTGCCTGCGCTTTCGCCATCTCTGCCTTGTCGGTCTCACTGATGTTTCCGTCCGTGCACAGCACGTTGATGCTCAGCCCCGGACCGGGGAACGGATGGCGCATGACCAGATCGTCGCCCAGCCCCAGTTTTTTGCCGATCGCGCGCACTTCGTCCTTGTACAGGTCTTTGAGCGGCTCGATAATCAGCCCTCGCTCCAGCAACGCCTGAATGCCGGCGACGCGGTTGTGGTGCGTCTTTATCGTCTTGCTGTTTTTCGTCCCGCCCGATTCGATGATGTCGGGGTAGAGCGTTCCCTGCGCGAGCAGCCAGCGGCTTTCGTCCAGGTGCTGCCGCGCGACGACTTCGTTGCGGACGGCAATGAAATGCTCGCCGACCGCCATGCGTTTTTTCTGCGGGTCGGTCAGACCTTTGACGGCGGCAAGGAATCCTTCGCCCGCGTCTTCCACGATAAAATTGGTGAAGCCGTGCGCCCGGTACGCGTCCTGCACGTTCGCGCTTTCGTTCTTGCGCATGAATCCGTTGTCGATGTGCAGGCCGAGCACGCGCTCCTGTCCGAGCGCCTTATTGAGCAGGGCGAATGCCACGGTGCTGTCCACGCCTCCGCTCAGAAAAAGCAGGACGTTCTTGTCGCCCGCGTCATGCGTGATGGACGCCAGAATATGATTGAGTACCGTGTCCTCGTCCCAGTTGCGCTCCATGCCGCACAGCCGGGCAAAATTGGCGAAAATCGTGGTGCCTTCGGGCGTGTCTTTCACTTCGCCGTGGCACTGGAGCGAATAACGTCTGCGCGTGATGTCCTGCATGGCGGCGAACGGGCAGTCTTTGGTCGTGCCGATGACCTCAAATCCGGGTGCTGGCGTGAGAATGCCGTCCTGATGGCTCATCCATACTTGCGTCGTGTCGCTGACACCCGCGAGCAGTGGCGACGATTTCCCTGCGTCGGTCTTGGTCAGCTGCGCAAAGCCGAATTCGCCGACGGCAGCCTTGCCCACCGTCCCGCCGTAATGCTGCGCCATCAGGTGATGGCCGTAGCACAGGCCGAGTATCGGCACGGGCAGGTCAAAGATTGCCGGGTTGCACTCCGGGATGTCCGCGTCGTAGACGCTCGCCGGCCCGCCGCTCAGGATAATGCCCTTGACATTCTGTCCGAGCGTTTCGGTCGGGACGGACGGCAGCGCGATTTCGCTGTAATAGCCTAACATACGCAGACGCTTCGCAATCAGGTGCGCGTACTGCGAGCCAAAATCCAACACAACAATTTTTTCGCGTTCGTGAGCCATGGTCTGATGATAGCAAATTGGGCGGATTTGTGCTATACTGTTTTCATGCGGCGTTTTGTTTTGGTCAGGTTTTCCGTGATGCTCGGTTGGTGCGTCCTTGCGGGGGCGTTGTCTGCGCAGGCGGCGGACGGTGCGGCCGTGCGGCACGACGTGTTCTCGTATGAGGCGGCGGAACTCGTCCGTCATGCGGATGAGGGATCGCATCTGGTCGTCGTCTCCGGCGCGATGGACACGTTCCTGCTGGGCAAACTGTGCGCTGCCCTGCGCGAAAATCCCCGTGCGCTGTTCGCGCTCGACTTGTCGGCGGTCTCCGGCGTGTTCGAGCTGCACAAGGACGCGTTGGGCGGCTGTGAGAATCTTGTTTCGCTCGTCATTCCCGACGGGCTTGCGCGCGTGCAGACCGCATGTTTTGCCGGCTGCGACAGGCTTGCCGCGATTGACGCGACGGCAGGCAACGCCGCTTTTTCTTCGGCGCGGGGCATTCTGTACGACAAGGCAGGGCGTGAGCTGGTCGCGTGTCCGCCAGCATGGGACGGCACGGTGGAGATTCCGCCTACGGTTGTGTCCGTGCGCGGCGGCGCGTTCGCCTGTTGCCCCGGCGTTACCGCTTTTGCCTTGCAGACGGGCGACGAGGCGGGACGCACGGCTGAGAACGAGGCGTTTTCGGTGCGCGACGGGATTTTGTACAGCAAGGACATGACGCGGCTCGTGCAGGTTCCGGCGGGCAGGACAGGACGCGTGACGGTTCCCGACCCGGTAGAAGTCATCGCCTGCGAATCGTTTGCCTATTGCGCCCGCGTGACGGCGGTGGAGCTTCCCGCGACGGTGCGCGTGATTGAGCCGCGGGCGTTCAGCCATTGCGCCGCCCTGGAGTCGGTGGATATTCCTGCGGGGGTCACGAGTATCGGCAAACAGTCGTTTTTGTGGTGCACGGCGTTGGGCGACATGACCATTCCTGCGGGCGTGGTCTATCTTGGTTCCCGTTCGTTCTTTAAGTCGTCGGTCACGGCGGTGACCTTTGCGGATACGGACGGCTGGACATACGGCAACAAAAAGCGGGTGGCAGTGGACAATCCCCGCGCCAATGCCGAGCAGCTGACGCACCCCGGTCAATACTGGTTCCTGGATATTTATAAAGAAGAATGATACGAGAAAGCCGCCTGCCCTTGTTCTATCTTTTTGCGCTTGTCGCGCTCGCGCTGCTGGCGGCACTGTCGTTGTGCGCGGGTGCGGTGCGCGTTTCCCCCGGAGCGATATGGTCGGCTCTTCGCGGCGATACGGGCAGCGCGGCGTATAGAATCATGCGGTTCGTGCGGCTGCCACGTGCGACAGCCGCAATGCTGTGCGGCGCGGCGTTGGCTTCGAGCGGCGCGATCATTCAGTCCGTGCTGCGCAATCCGCTCGGCAGCCCGACGGTACTCGGCATGAACGCGGGCGCGTGCTTGTTCACGCTGCTGTGCGCGGTGTTCGTGCCGCTTGCCCCAAAAATCCTGCCGCTTGCCGCGTTTGCGGGCGCGTTCGTGACGCTGTTGCTTGTCTGTGCGCTCGGAAAAAAGGCGGGCGGCTCGCGTTCGTCGGTACTGCTCGCGGGCATTGCGGCAAATACTTTTTTCACGGCGCTTGCCGATGTCGTCACGGTTTTTGTTCCCGACACGGTGTACGGACGCACGGCGTTTAAGATAGGGTCGCTTGCGGGCGTGCAGTTTTCGGTGCTTGCCCCTGCCGCAGCCGTCATTGCGCTTGCGGTGGCGGCGGCGTTTTTCCTGCGGAACGAACTGGATGTCCTCGCGCTCGGCGACGAGACGGCGCAGTCCGTCGGGTTGTCCGTGGGCGCGGTGCGTTTTTGCGCGCTCGTGCTTGCCGCCTTGCTGTGCGGCGCGGGCATCAGTTTTGCGGGGCTGGTCGGGTTTGTGGGGCTTATCGTGCCGCATGGCGCGCGCGTCATCGTGGGGAACGAGATGCGGCGGCTGTTGCCGGCAAGCATGCTGTTGGGCGCGGCGTTGGTCCTGCTTTGCGACCTGCTCAGCCGCGTGCTGTTCGCGCCGTTCGAGGTCCCGGTGGGCATCGTGCTTTCGCTTGTTGGCGGACCGTTTTTTGTCGTGCTGTTGCTGAAAGAAAGGCGGGCGCGGCATGATTGACGTTCGCGCGTTGACGACCGGCTATGCGAAGCCGCGCGGAAAGCATGCCGTGCTCACGGCGGTTTCCTGCGCGATTCCCGCGCGGCGCATGACGGTGCTTGTCGGACCGAACGGGAGCGGAAAATCGACGCTGCTCAAGGCAATCTGCGGGTTTCTGCCCGCCTGGGCGGGAACGGTGACGCTGGACGGCCGCCCGGTTGCCGCATACACGTCGGTGCAGCGCGCGCAAAAAATCGCGTTCCTTGCGCAGCGGCATACCGTGCCGGACTGCACCGTGCGCCGGTTGGTGCTGCACGGGCGTTTTCCGTACACGCGTTTTCCGCGCCAGTACCGGGCGGACGATGATGCCGTCGTGCAGGACGCGCTGTGCCTGCTGGGGATTGCGGGCTTGGCGGAAGAGAATCTCCGTGCGCTGAGCGGCGGGCAGCAGCAGAAAGCGTATCTTGCCATGGCACTTGCCCAGCAGACGCCCGTCGTCGTGCTTGACGAGCCGCTCACGTTTTTGGACATCCGCCAGCAGATTGATGTGGTGCAGACGCTCGCCCGGCTGAAGGCGCAGGGCAAGACCATCGTCCTGGTGGTGCATGACTTGCACACCGCGCTCACGATTGCCGACAGAGTGATCGTGCTGCATGGCGGAACGGTGGTGGCGCAGGGAAATCCCGCCGTGATTGCGGGCGACGGCACGATTGACCGCGTGTTTTCCGTGCGCACACGACGCATTGACGGCGCGGACGGTATGCCGCTGTACACCTTTTGCGCGGACGGCGCTCCGTCTGCGTCCCGCCCGCATACGGAGCTGGTATGACTTTGGACGAATTCTATTATCAAGTCGCCGTCAGAAAGCCGCTGGAACTGACGCACGGCGGCAAGACCTACAACCTGACCTACGGCACGGACGCTCAGGGCGACTACCTTGCCTTTGGTCGTCTGCACGACACGCCCGTGCGCTATCGTTCTGTCGGCGAGCTGCTGAACGCCGTCAAAATCGAAAACCATTTTTTGCGGGAAGTGCTTGCCGACGTGTGACAACCCGCCGTCGCTTCGTTCTGCCGGGCTGTCGTGCCGGTTGCGGAAAAACGGGGGCTTTGCGCCCCCGTCTATGCTATTTCGTGATGTCCGCCTTAAAATACCGCTCCGAAATCGCGCTGAGCGTTCCGTCGGCGGCGAGTTCGGCAAGGGCAGTATTGATGGCCTCGCGCAGCGTGGCGGTATCCTCGCCCTTGCGCAGCGGGATCGCCACCTGCGCCGCATCCTCTGAGATCGCGGCGATTTTGAACGGCTTTTGGGGATGCACGCTCATGTAGTCAAGAAAACTGACGTCGGCATTGAGCGTCGCGTCCACGCGGTCATGCTCCACCAGCTGCAAGGTCTCTTCCAGCGTGTCAATCGTCTGCACGTTCGCGCCGTACCGTTCCGCCTGCATCGCATAGGTGCTGCCGAGCGAATTCGCCGTGGTCTTTCCGTTCAGGTCGGCAAAGTCGGCGATGTCGGTCGTGTCGCTGCGCACGATGAGCGCGGTGTGAATGTAGCCGTAAGGGTCGGAAAAGTCGTATTTTTCCGCGCGCTCGTCGGTGACCTCAACGCCGTTGCATGTTATGTCGTAGCGTCCGCTGTCGATGCCGGCAAAGATGCCGTCCCATTCGGTTTCGGCAAAGGTCGCGGTCACGCCCAGTTTTTCCGCGATTGCCCGCGCCACTTCCACGTCAAAGCCGATCAGGTTGTCCGCCTCGTCATGGAACGTCCAGGGCGACCAGGTGCCTTCGGTCGCCACCACGATTTCGCCCCGTGCCCTGATACGGGCGAGCGCGTCGCCGCCCGGTTTTTTTGCGCAGCCTGCGGCGGTCAGTGCCGCAATGACAGCCGCGACGGCAAGCAGTGTCTTTCTCATATAAAACTCCTTCAACTTAAAATAGTGTCCTTGTTCAGCGTCCGCAGGAATGCCCGGGTGCGTTCCTGGCGCGGGCTGGCAAAGAAGTCGTGCGACGCGGCCGCTTCCAGGATGATGCCGCCATCAAGGAACAGCGTTTTGTTCGACACGCTCTTTGCGAATTGCAGCTCATGGGTCACCACGATCATCGTCATGCCCTCTTCGGCGAGCCGTTTTATGACGGCAAGCACTTCGCCGGTCAGCTCCGGGTCAAGCGCGCTCGTCGGCTCGTCAAAATAGATAATCTGCGGGTTTGCGGCGAGCGCGCGGGCAATGGCGACGCGCTGCTGCTGTCCGCCGGAAAGCTGGTGCGGGTACTGCCGCGCCTTGTCCGCAAGCCCCACTTTGGCAAGCAGGGCAAGGGCGAGCGCGTCGGCTTCCGCTTTTTTCATGCCGCGCACGACAATCAGCCCTTCGGTCACGTTCTGGAGCGCGGTCTTGTTGCGGAACAGGTTGTAGCCCTGGAACACGAACCCCGTCTTCTTGCGCAGGCGGATGATGTCCTTTTTGTGCATTGCCGCCAGGTCGAACCGCTCGCCGTCGAACGTGAGCGACCCCGCGTCCGCTTTCTCCAGGAAATTCAGGCAGCGCAGCAGCGTCGTCTTGCCGCTCCCGCTCGGACCGAGGACGGCAACCACGTCGCCTTTCTCCACGGAAAGCGAAACGCCGCCAAGCACGCGCGTCGTGCCGAATGATTTTTGCAGTCCGTCCAGTTCGAGCACCGCCATTTATCGCCCCGCCTCCTCATAAAACCGCCCCAGCCTTTTCTCGCCGAGCCGCTGGAGCTTCGTCAGCACCGTGGAGAACAAAAGGTAGATGAGCGCGACCTCAATGTACAGCGCGAGCGGCTCATACGTGCGCGCCACGATCCGCTGCGTCGCCATGAACATCTCCGTCACCGTGATGTTCGCCGCGAGCGACGTGTCCTTGGTCATGGCGATGAGCGAATTCGACAGCGGCGGGAACGCCGTGCGGAACGCCTGCGGCAGCACGATGCGCCGCATGATCTGCATGTAGCTCATGCCCAGGCAGTAGCCCGCCTCAATCTGCCCGCCCGGCACGGATTCGAGCGCGGCGCGCATGGTCTCCGCCGTGTACGCCCCCTCGTTGAGCGCGAACACAAGCACGGCGGCGGGGAACGGGTCAATCATCACGCCGAGGTTGGGCAGCCCGTAGAACACCACGTACAGCTGCACGAGCAGGGGCGTACCGCGCATGATCCAGATATAGAACCGCACGATTCCCGTCAGATACCTGATACGGGCGAACTGCACGAGCGCTGCCGCCACCGCAATGACGAGCGCGAGCGCAAACGAAACCGCCGTCAGCGGGATCGTCATCTTCAGCCCCGGCAGGAGAATCTTCCAAAATGAGTCAATGAGAATATGGGCAAGCCGTTCGCTCATCGTCGCTTCCGAAACACCGTTTCTTCCAATATATTGAAATCCCCGCGAAACGGCAAGCAAAAAATGCGTCGCGGGCAATGCGCGTCGCGGCGGGAGCATCGTTTTGTCTTGACGGGCGGATACGTTTGTCTTGATGAACGGATATGTTTGTCTTGATAAAAGAATTTTTTTGTCTTGATGAACAGCATGCGTTTATCAAGATGAACAGGGGCTGTCCATCTTGATGGAATGGGTACGTTTATCAAGATAAACGGGGTATGTTTATCAAGACGAAAATAAAAAAAAGCGGGATTTTATCAAGACAAACGGACACAAAGTCGGGATAATATTGCCCACAAAACGGGATAAAAAT
>CAZSOK010000037.1:13072-14258 GCA_964608445.1 uncultured Treponema sp.
TCCGAATTCGGTTTATAATAGCGGGTAAACTGAATTCGGTTTTTAGAGTAAAAACCTACTTGATTCGGTAAAAATGTGTTGAGGAGTTATTGAGATGACGTACCAAAAAACTGGACACGCAATGAGAATGATTCGTGCAGCTGGCTTGCTGGTAGTTCTTGCGTTTGGTTTTTCATGCCCAAAGGCTAGCGCAGAACAAGTTGTATCAGAAAGGCATGCACAATTCGGGTTTACCTATCCGGCATTAATTATGCAACAGGGGATTACGTTCGGCTTTTCGGGCAACTTTCCAAAGATGGAAGATTTTGTGAACCCCGATTTTCTACAAGAATACTTTTCATTAAAAGAAACGAAAAAAACGGCAAGGGGCTATGATGTTGTGTATGAAGCCATGTCGGGTGTTGGGGCTTATGTGATTTCATACAAAATCGATGAAAAAGAAAAATCAGTTTCATTCGACAGAATCCGCGCTTCAATAAACGGAGGTCAGCATGTTGACGTGCGGTGTCCGGAGATTTTTGTGTCGGTCAGTGACTACAGAGAACTGGGCACTTTTTACGGAATGATGAATGAGAGTTTTCCCTTTATTTTCGATGTGGGAAAAATAAACGCCGCGATAAACTAGGATTTTGACCATTTGAGTGAAAAATGGGAGAAAATATTTTGGAGGTAACACTATGGCATTGTTGAATCTTATTTGGTTCATCTTTGGTGGTGAAATTGTTGCGTTGATATGGCTGCTTTTGGGGATCATATTCAGCATCACAATTATCGGCATTCCGATTGGAAAGGCTTGTTTTCAATTGGCGAAACTGTCGGCGTTTCCGTTCGGAAAAGAAATCATTAAGGAAACTGAACTGAAAGGCAGTGGTAATGTTTCCATGATAAGAAAAGTCGGTGGTGTGATTTTGAATGTCATTTGGTTTCCGATTGGACTTTTCCTTGCGGTGGTCTATGTGTGTTTGGCGATCGTTTCGTTCTGCACGATAGTCGGAATTCCCGTAGGTGTTGTCCAGGTAAAAGTGGCAAGATTTGCGCTTATGCCGATTGGTGCAAAATGCGTGAGCAAAAAACAAGCTTACGCTGCGGCAGTGGCAAACGAATTGGAAAAGCGACAAAGCAAGTAAGTTTTTGCGGCAGCGGCCTTGCGCCTTGACAAAACGGCGGTTGGGGCGTAGGGTAGAGG
>CAZSOK010000038.1:0-11743 GCA_964608445.1 uncultured Treponema sp.
GGAATTCGGCGCAACAAATTCGCCCACAGCGACCGACAAGACGGAAGTTTGCGCACAAAATTCACTCTCCACAACCGACAAAGTGCCATTTGGCGCACAAAATTCGTTCCCCGCAACCGACAAGACGCTATTTGGTGCACCAAATTCGTTCTCCGCAATCGACGGCATAGAATTTGGCACACCAAATTTGCCCGCACGGGGCGTGTCAGGGTTTGAGCGGGAGCGCGATACCGGCAACGACGGCGTAGACGGCATCACAGGCGGCCGCCCACTGGCAGTTCACCGAGGCGAGCACGGACGCGTAACGGCGCGACTGAGCGGGCGGGTCACCGCCGAGGGAGATTTCGTTGCTGACGACGATACAGTCCGCGCACCGCGCCGAAAGGGAGCGCAGCCGGGCGACAATCGCGTCTGCGGCGGCCTGCTCCGCGCACGGTACGGGCGGCTTTCCCGGCGGATAGAGGAAATTCGCCGTCAGGTTGCCGCCGTCCTCGACCAGCACGACGGCGTTCTCTGGCACGGCGGGAACACAGTCCGCGTCCTGCCATTCGACCGTGACGAAGCCTTTTCCCGCACGGGTGGCGCGGTGTCGTTCTATGCGCGCGCGCGTGTCGCCGCCGGAATCAGGGTCGAGCGTGGCGACGTACACGAGCGGCGCACCCGATCGTTCCGCGCGCGCGCAGGCAAGCCGCTCCGCAAACGCGCTCTTGCCGCTTGCCGCGCCGCCGAGTACCAGCACGTTCATAACGGGCGGTATGCCGGAAGCCGCAGGTCGCTGAAGGTCGCCGCGCCGTCGTACACCGCAAGCGCCAGGTCCAACAGCGGCAGCAACGTCATGCAGCCGCTGCCCTCGCCCAAATGCATGCCCGCCTGCACGGGCGCGGAAAGACCGAGTTCGGCAAGCACCCGGCGGCTCGCCGTTTCGCTGCCGACGTGGCTCGCAAACAGGTAATCGCGCACCGCCGGACACAGGCGCACCGCAACGAGCGCGGCGACCTGCGAGATAAGCCCGTCCACGATGACCGCCGTCCGCCGCGCCGCCGCGCCGAGCATGCAGCCCGCCATGCCCGCGATGTCGAATCCGCCGAGCTTGGCAAGCACGTCCAGCGGGTCGGCGGCATCCGGCGAGCGCGCGGCAATGCCCTGCGCAATCACGCGGATTTTATGCGCCACGCCCGCCGCGCTCAGTCCCGCGCCCGCGCCCGTCACGGCTTCGGGAGGAAGCGCGATCAGCACCGAGGCGACCGCGCTTGCCGTGGTCGTGTTGCCGATGCCCATTTCGCCCGTGGCGATCACCGTGTACCCCCGATCGACCAGTTCCTGCGCGAACCGTGCGCCCGTTCGCACCGCCTGCTCCGCCTGCGCGCGCGTCATGGCGTCCTCATGCAAAAAATTGCGGGTGCCGCGCGCGACGTGTCGGTCGGTCATTTTTTCGTGCGTGACGGGCGTAAGCATGCCCATATCGACGGGAAACACGTCGCACCGCGCGACGCGCGCCATGGCGCACACCGAAGCCGTGCCCGCGCAGATATTCTTCGCCACCGCCGCCGTCACGGACGAGTCAGTCTGCGCCACGCCCTCCGCGACGATGCCGTTGTCCGCGCAGAACACCGCGAGCGCACGGCGGGAAATCGCGGGCCGTTCCGTCCGCTGGACTGCCGCCAGCCGGCACACCGCGTCCTCCAGCAGTCCGAGCGCGCCGAGCGGCTTGGCAATGCCATCCCAGCAGGCGCGCGCCCGTGCCGCATACTGCGCGTCGGCGGGAGAAATTTCTGTCCGCATATCGTCTGTCATATCGTCCTCACCTGCATCATGCCGAACGCCTTTATCCGCTCGTCGTCTGCCGCATAGCGCCGGGCAGTCATGCCGTCTATGTCGTCGATGCCGTCGCCGTCCGTGTCTTTCTTCGTCGCGTCGATAAAATACACGATGCCAGCCTCCGTGCGGTCAAACAGCGCGATGTGCGTCACCCGCTCCGTTCCCGGCTCGCCCATAAAAATCAAGTCGCCCTGCCGCAGTTCGTCCAGTTCCACCAGACGCGCATAGCTCGCGTACATGTCCGCTGACGACGCGTCGGCAAACAGGAGGCGGTACGCGGAATCTTCCACTGCATAGCCGTAGCAGCGGACGACCAGTCCCGAACAGTCAAGGCGCAGTGCCGCACGCAATGCGTCCTGCCCGCCCCAGGCGTACTCCGTCTCCGCGTCGCGGTATTGCACGGCAAACGCGAATGCCCGTGCCGCGATGTCCGCAGGGCAGTCGATTGTCCTGCCCGCGCCGGCCGTGTCATGCGCCAGGTCACAGGAAAAAAAGAGCGCGCATACTGCCAACGCAAAACTGAACGCCCTCACCGTCCGCATCCTCCGCAAGAATGTCCCGCAGAGCAGCCAGCGCACCCTGTCCGTCCGCGCTCGCTGAATTCCCGCGCGGCCTGGACGAAATTGCGGGCGAACGCAGGATTGCTCGCAAAATACAGGTGCGGGAAGCCTGCGACGATGTTCGCCGCGCGGGGAACACCGCAGGTCAGGTGCCTGTCCGCGACCGGCGCGGCGGACTCAATGCACTGCCACGCCGTGCCGTCGGGCTTGCGCGCGGTGAACGCGCCGCCGTTCTGCGTCGTGTCAAAATAGTGGAATTCGTGCGCGCGGATCTGGTCGCCCTTCCGGCACAGGAACGTGTCCTCGTTCGCCGTCAGCGTGACGTAGCCGAAGCGCACCAGATGCCCCTTGTTCTCGAACGTGCCTGCCAAAATGCCCGCGAGCTTAAGATAGAGAAAGCCGCCGCATTCGGCAAGCACGGGCACACCGCTGCGGCAGAACGCGCGGACGCTCTGGAGCATCGTCGTGTTTGCCGCCAGCTGCGACGGGAACAGCTCAGGATAGCCGCCGCCCAGGTAGAGCGCGTGGCAGTCGTCCGGCACGAACCGGTCGCGCAACGGGGAGAACGGCACGAGTTCCGCGCCGAGCGCGGCGAGCATGTCCAAATTCTCGCGGTAATAAAAGCAGAACGCCTCGTCCTGTGCCAGGGCAATGCGGACGCTTCCGCCCGCCGCACGCGGCATGACGGCATCATCGTCATATTCCAGCGGCGCGGCGGACTGCGCGATGCGCATGATTGCCGCCACGTCAAGCGTCCGTCCGGCTGCCTGCGACAGCGCGTCGAGTTTCTGCCGCATATCCGGCACGGCATCCGGCGTGACCAAGCCAAGATGACGGCTTGCCAGGGAGAACGCATCGTCCCGCGCCAAAAAGCCCAGCGCGCTCACGCCGCATGCACGGGCGATTGCAGGCGCAAGACGTTCATACTGCGCGGGAGAACAGCGGTTCAGGATGACGCCACGGATGCCGCTGCGGTCGCCGTCGCGCTCACGGAACGAGGCAAAGCCGTTGATTTCCGCGCACAGCGAAAGGCTTTTTCCGCCCGCATCGACCACCAAAATCACCGGGCAGGAAAGCGCACGGGCAACCTCGTAGGCACTGGCGGCTTCCGTTCCCGCCACGCCGTCGTAAAACCCCATCGCGCCCTCGCAGACGGCAACGTCCGCGCCCTGCACCTGGCGGGCAAACAGCGCGCGCGCCTGTGCGGGGGGCGAAAAGAACAGGTCAACATTGCCCGACGGTCGGCCGGAGACTTGCCGGTGGAACAGCGGGTCGATGAAGTCGGGACCGCATTTGACTGCCGCCGCGTTCGCGAGCAATCTGAGCAGGGCGCACGTCACGGTCGTCTTGCCGGACGCGCTGGCGGGAGCGGAAATAAGGATGCGGGGAATGACGCGCGTGCTCATGAATGCAGGGTGACCAACCACACAGGATTCTGCGCCGCCAGAAGATGATACGCGCCCGCCGCCGTTGTCCTGCCCACCGAAAGCTGCGCCGCCTCATAGCCGCGTCCGAGCGCATGGGCAATCTCTTGCAGCTGCGCAAGCGTCTCAAGCGTAACGCAGGCGGCGACGATGCGGGCGGCGGGATTTTTCTGGTACACGGCGCGGAGTATCGCGCCCAGCTCGCCGCCGCTGCCGCCGACAAAGACTGCCTGGGGCGCGGGCAAGCCGGAAAGCGACAGGGGCGCACGGCCGGGACAGATTGCCACGTTGACCGCGCCAGCACGGGCGCGGTTCTGGCGGATGAGGGCGCAGGCGGCGGCGTTCTCTTCCACGGCGTACACGGCGCAGTGCGCGCTGCGGGCGATGTCCATGCTGACCGCGCCCGTTCCCGCGCCGATGTCCCACACGGTCTCGCCGTCGCGGACGGCAAGGAGCGCGAGCGCCGCCGCGCGGACGAACTGCTTGGTCATCGGGATGAGGGGGGCGCGGCTCCTGACGAAAAAATCGTCCGGGAGCGCGGAGCGCGGCAGGTCGGGGACGGTGCGCGTGACGAGGACGCAGGCAAGGTTCTCGTCGTAGTCGTCGCGGGCAAGGATTTCGGCGGGCGAGCCGGAAAAAATGCGTTCTGTCGGCGACGCGTTAGGGATTGGAGCATCGGCGCAAGCCGTTGCCGCAGGCAATGGAGCGTCAGCGGAAATGCGGAAAGCCCGACCGCCGCCTGCGGCGGGAACGCCCGTATCGTCGGCATGGTAGGAAAGGCGGCTTCCCACGGTCAGCGTCGCGTCGCAGTCACGGTCGAGCAGGAATTGTGCGACCGTGCGGACGGTGATGCTGCCGCCGGTGAGGAAAAAAGTCCGGGGGGCGTAGGACAGCGCGATGCCGAGATCGCAGTCCGTGCCGTGCGCGCTCGCAAGATGCCAGTCCTGCCACGGCTCGCCGAGACGCGCGGCAAAGTATTGAACGGTCGTGATGCCGCACAGCGTCCGTACCGTCCAGCCGTCCGATTCCAGCAGCGCGCGCAGGCCGGTCGCGCCGCTGTAAAAGCCCGTGTCCCCGCTGAAGACGGCACAGGGGATTCCGTCTGCGGCGGCAAAGGCGGCGGCGATTGCCCGCGCGTCGAACGAGGCGATCGTCTTTCCCCGCACGAGGTGCCGCACGGCGGCAAGCACGCGCTCTGCCCCCGCCACGAGCGGCGCGTCAGCCAGCGCGGCACGGGCTTCCTGCGTGAGCGTGTCGGGATTTCCCATGCCGATTCCGATAAGCGTACACGTTCTCATTCAGCCTCCCAGCAAGTCGGTCAGCGCGGCGAAAAAGTCGGTCTCGCGCAGGGCGGCAAGCAGGTCGTCCGCCGAAAAGAACAGCGTCCCGTCCTGCGCCGCGCGTTCGGCGGGCGGCTTGAGCGCGAAGATCTCCATGCCGCGTTCCTGCGCGGCGGCGATTTTTTCCGCAAAACCGCCCGCCTCGCCGCTTTCTTTGGTCACCAGGACACGGCAGTCGTACTCGGCGAACAGCGATTTGTTCAGCTCCGTGCTGCACGCACCGTGCAGGGCGATAATGTGCGTCGGATCGATTCCTGCCGCACGGCACGCATCGATCGATTCGGACGACGGAAGCACGCGCACGAACAGACGATCCTGCCAGCCGGGAAGCGCGGCGAACGGCGCGAGCGAGCGGCTGCCCGTGGCGACGAACACGTTGCCCGTCGTCCCGGCGAGCGCAGTGACCAGCGCGGGAAGGTCGTCGAATTCGCGCAGCCGATCTGCCGCAACGGGCTGCGCCGGACGCGCAAGGCGGAAATACGGCACGGCGGCACGGCGGCTCGCCGCGCGCAAATTCCGGGATACTTCGGCGGCATAGGGATGCGTCGCGTCCACAATCGCGTCGAACGGCGGCACGAGCGCGGCGATTGCGTCCGCGTCAAGCCGCCCGTGCAGGACACGGAGCGCGTCCGCAGCAGCGTGGACATGCTTGCGCAGCAACGCCGCGCCGTATTCGGTCGCCACGCTCACGGTGACGGAATGCCCGGCTGCGAGGGCTTTCTGCGTGACGGCAGTGCCTTCGGTCGTCCCGGCGAACACGAGGAGATTCACGGTCGATACCCCCGCGGCGTGACGAGTTTTTCCGTCCCGTTGATCGTCAGGATTTTGGTCGTGCTGTTCCCGACGAAAGCCGTGCAGGCCATGTCGAGTTCCGCCTGCGCAAGACCGGCGAGCGTGCACGTGCGGCACGTTTCCCCCGCCCTGCCGACGTTGCGCGCCCACCCGCACGGGGTCTGCGGCGCGAGCGTCTCCAGCAGGATGGCGCAGGCGTTCCGCAGCGAATCGGGACGGCGCGCGCTACGCGGATTGTACAGCGCGATGCAGAAATCGCCCTGAGCCGCCGCGCGCAGGCGTTTTTCGATGGTCGCCTGTGGCGTGAGCAGGTCGCTCAGCGAGATGACGCAGAAATCATGCGCGATCGGCGCGCCGAGCAATGCCGCGCCCGCCAATGCCGCCGTCACGCCCGCGATCACTTCGATACGCACGGCAGAAAACGCGGCATCTGCGGCGGCGATTTCGCAGGCAAGGCTCGCCATGCCATATACGCCCGCGTCCCCGCTGCACACGAGCGCGACCGTCTTTCCGCCCGCCGCCATGCGCAGCGCGTGCGCACAGCGTTCGACCTCCTTTGTCATGCCCGTGGCGCAGACCGGTTTGCGCGGAAACAGCGGGACGACCATATCCGTGTACGCCGTGTAACCCGCAATCACGTCCGAGCGGGAAAGCGCGTCCCACGCCGCCTGCGTCATGCCATCGCGTCCGCCGTCGCCGATTCCGATGATAAAAAGGTCTGCCATATCCGCATTGTATCACGCAAAAACGGCAACGGCAACCGTCATGCCGTCCCGCGCCGTCTTGCGCACCAGAAGCCAGTCCGCCGTCGTCCGCGCCGCCCGCACCGCCGCGCGCTCGCACACGCAGTCCGTTCCCGCCGTCCTGCGCACGAAGTCGGACGAAGAAAAATCGCCCGGAACAGCGTCCAGCTCCGCCGCCGGGAACGTGACGAACGGAACGGAAAGCGACGACGCGAAGTCGGCAATCGCGCGCTCGTCTTTTTTCAGACTGACGCTCGCGACCACGCCGACCAGCGCGATGTCCAAATCAAACTCCGCGAACACCGCACGCACGAACGCGGAAAGCGCACCGCCGTCCGTGTCCTTCTTGCAGCCGATTCCCACGGCAAGCACTTTTTTCCCCGCCAGCACCGCCGCGCTGATGCTCTTCGCTACCACAAGGTCGGGCAACGCAAAGCCGTGCCGTTTTGCCCAGTCGTCAACCGCCCAGACGCCGCGCACGTCGGTCGCCGTCGTCACCACGGGAACGGCACCGATTGCCTGCGCGAGTGTCCGCACCGCCTCGTTCGCGCCGCCCCCATGCCCGCCCAAAAGCGGAACGGCAAAGCGTCCGCCCTCGTCCAGGCAGACCACGGCGGGATCGCACGCCTTGCCCCGCACGAACGGCGCGATGCCCCGCACGGCAATCCCTGCCGCGCCCAGGAACAGCACGAGCGTCCGCGTCCCGGCGTGCGCGGCGGCAAACTGTTCCGCGCAAAAATCGGCAAGCGACGGATGCCGGTCGCCAAAACACCGCACGGTGATGAAATGCGGACGATCCGATTCGCCGTCCGTACCACATGCGACGATTTTTTCCATAAGCTCCGCGCCTCTTTCGCTGAAACACGCCACCGCCACGCGGTCAAAATCAAACGAAACGCGCACCGGTCGGAATGCGGTGGCAAACTGCCGGTCGTAGAGTTTGCTCGGCTCAAAGCGGCCGCCCAGGACATCGCCCACGATGACGAGCGCGGTCTTGGTGATGCCCGCGGCGGCGGCCTTTTCCGCGATGTCGCCCAGCGTTCCGCGCACGATCCGCTCGTCCTGCCAGCTTGCCTTGCAAACCACCGCGCACGGCGTATGCTCCGTGTACGTGCCGCCCGCGCGCAACTCACGCACCAGCGGCGCAATCATGCCGGCGGAAAGGAACAGCACCATCGTCGCGCCGTGACGGCTGAGCGTGCGGATAGATTCGCGCTCGGGAACGGGCGTCCTGCCTGCCATGCGGCTGACAATCACCGTCTGGCTCACGCCCGGCACGGTCAGTTCTTTTTTGAGCGCGGCGGCGGCGGCGAACAGCGATGAGACGCCTGGCACGACCTCGTAGGCAATGCCCGCCGCGTCAAGCCGCTCCATCTGCTCGCGCACCGCGCCGAACAGCGCGGGGTCGCCCGTATGCAGGCGCACGCAGTCCTTGCCCTCCCGCGCCGCCCGTTGCAGCAGCGCGTCCGTCTCGTCAAGCGTGAGCAACGCGCTGTCGTGGATTTCGCAATCCGGCTTGCAGTACGAAAGCAGCTCGCCGTTCACGAGGCTGCCCGCCCACACGACCATATCTGCCCGCTCCAGAAGCCGCATGCCGCGCACGGTAATCAAATCCGCCGCGCCGCTTCCCGCGCCCACAAAATATATCATCGCGTACCGCCCACGATGACGACCGAAAGATACGCGTCCCGGAACAAATCGTCGTCCGCACCGCGCAACGCCGCGCCGCACAGCACGCGCTGCCGGGGAAGCGCCGCCCGCTGCACCAGCACCGTGTCCGCAAGCAGCCCGCACTCGTCGATCAAGGCGAGGATGCCGCGCAGGTGCCGCCCCGCTTTCATCAGGATTTTCGTGCCGTCCGCGCGGAGGGCGGCCTCCAACTTTCCTGCCGAAAAATACGCGTCCGCTGGAATGATTGCGGCGCATTCGTCCCGCCCGCACAGGCTGACGGAAGCGGCGCACGCGGCGGCAGAAAACGAGTTCACGCCCGCCACGAACTGCACGGAAAACCCCGCCGCCCGCACCCGGTCGGCAACATGCGCCGCCGTGGCATAGAGCGACACGTCGCCCAGCGAAACGAACGCGACGCTTTTCCCCTGCCGCAGGAACGCCGCGCACGAACCGGCAATCCGCGCGTAAGCGTCATGCGTCTTTTCCCGGTCGCGCGTCATCGGAACGGGACAGAACAGCGTCTCCTTTCCGCGCATATCGACCGCGCCGCGCACCGCGTCATAGGCAAGGTGATGCGCATCGCCGCCGCGCCCCGTCTCCGGAAAGCAGATCACCGCGCATCCGTCCAGAACCCGCACCGCCCGCACGGTCAGCAGCTCCGGGTCGCCCGCGCCGATGCCCACCGCATAAAAAATCGCGTCACTCATGCCGACAGTATACCACAAAAAACGGTTTTCTGTTATACTCGTGCCATGACGACGGGACTGGAATACGTGCCGCTCACCGAACGGGTCGGCTATTTCAAAGGCGCGACGAACATCGGGGTGATTGCCGAACCGCAGGACGAAGGCACGCGACTGTGGCTGGTGGACACGCCCAACACGGTCGCGCTCACCAAATGCCTGTGGAACGAACTGCAACGGCGGTTTCCGCGCCCCAAGCTGGCCGCAATCATCAACACGCACTCACACGCCGACCACTGCGGCGGGAACGTCTTTTTGCGGGAGCTGACGGGCTGCGCCGTCTGGGCGACCAAGGGCGAAAGCGTGCTTATGGAACTGCCGATTTTGCAGACCGCGCTCGTCTACGGCGGATCGCCCATCAAGGACATCGAATCGAAATACCTCAAGGCAGACCCCTGCCCCGTTGACCGCATCATGCGCGAGGGCGAGCCGATTGCGCTGGCACAGCGCCTGCACATCGACCCGATCGCGCTCCCCGGACATTACATCGACATGACTGCCGTCCGCGTGCAAGACGGGCAGCGCAGCGTCTGTTTCCTGGCGGACGGCATTTCCGGGCGCAACGTGATAAAACGCTACTGGATCCAGTACCTGTTCAACGAGCACGAATTCAAGTCGTCGCTCCTGAAAATCAGGGACATCCGCGCCGATGCCTACGTGCCCGGCCACGGGGATACGGTGACGGAAATCGAAGGGCTGGTCGAGCTGAACCTGCTTGCCGTCCTGGAGACCGAGGCGATGATCGAGGACGCGCTGACCGAGCCGCTCACCTTCGAGGAGATTCTCAAGACCGTGGCGGACCGCAACCAGATACCGCTCAAAGTGAGCCAGTTCGAGCTGATCGGCAGCACCGTGCGATCCTATCTTTCCAGCCTCCATGCCGAAGGCAGGATTACCTACGAAATCACCGGCAACCGGATGCTCTGGAAAAAAATCACTCCCACGCCGTGAGGATGCCCACGCCGCTTGACGTGCCGATCCGCGTCGCCCCGGCGGCAATCATCGCCCGTGCCGCCTGCGCCGTGCGGATACCGCCGCTCGCCTTCACGCCCATGCCCGCGCCCACGACCTGGCGCATCAGCGTCACGGCAGCGACCGTCGCGCCGTTGGGAAGCGCGTTGCCGTCCGCGTCCCTGGGCGCGGCGAATCCCGTGCTCGTCTTGACGAAATCCGCGCCCGCGCGTACCGCGCACCGGCATGCCTGCTCGATCTCACCGTCGGTCAGGTAGCACGTCTCCAGAATCACCTTGACGATGCCCGCCGTTTCCCCGCTGTGCGCCACCCGGACGACCGCCGCGATGTCCTGCTCCACGGCATCCCAGCGGTGTTCCTTTGCCGCGCCGATGTCGATAACCATGTCCACTTCCGCCGCACCGTGCCGGATCGCGTTCGCCGCCTGCGCCGCCTTGTCTTCCGTGCTGTCCGCGCCGAGCGGAAAGCCGATCACCGTGCAGACCGCCACGTCCGATCCGGCGAGCAGCCGCGCGGCAAGCGGCACGTACACGGGATTCACGCAGACGGACGCAAAGCCGCACTGCCGCGCCTCGGCGCAGAGCCTTTCGATGTCGGCGCGCGTCGCCGTGGCGGCAAGCTGCGTGTGGTCAATCATCCGCGCCAATGCTGTCTTGTCCATAGTTACGCCTCCCCCTGCGATTCTTCCTTTATCCGTGCATACAGTTTCATGTCCATCACGCGCCCGCATTTTACCGCGTTGCTCCGCAGCGTGCCTTCGTACTGGAATCCCGCCTTTTCCAGAACGCGGCAGGAAGCAACGTTGTCGGCGAACGGCTCGGCAAAAATGCGCAGTATGTCGGTACTGCCAAAAACGTGCGCGCACAGCAGGCGCACCGCCTGCGTCGCAATGCCCCTGCCCCAGTACGCCTCCGCCAGGTAATAGCCCAGCTCGGCGGTACGGCGGTGGATGTTGTCCTGCCGGAGCGCGCCGACATTTCCCACCACGTTTCCGTCGGCGCATACCGCGAACACGACATTATTATGCGGATCTTCCGCCATCGCGCTGATATAATACGCCGCATCGCGTTCGGTGTACGGATACGGTATGCCGTCGCGCAGATTGCGCAGGACACGCTCGTTTGAGATGACCGCCGCCAAGTCTCCGGCATCCGACAGCCGCCACGGCCTGATTGTCACCCGCATCACCGCCCTCCTGCCATAGCGGCCTGATTCAGCATCGCGTCGATCTGCTCGTCCGTGTACGGGCTGACGAAACCGGGGGCGCACAAATGCGCCTGGCTCCAGCGCATCATCTGTATCAGGACGGGAACGAAACTGATGCCGCGCTCGGTGAGCGTGTACTCCACTTTGGGCGGCACTTCCCGGTACACCTCGCGGTGGATGAAGCCGTCGTCCTCCAGTTCCCGCAGCTGCTTCGTCAGGGTCGATTGCGTGATTCCGCCGAGCGTCCGCAGCAGCACGCCGAAACGCTGCACCTTGCCAACGGCAATATACCACAAAATGATGATTTTCCATTTGCCGCCCAGCACCGACTGCAACATGCCCATCGGCACACACCGCGCCATAACGTCTTCCCTGGTGAATTTGTTGTCCGCCACCGCGTCGCTCCCGTCTTTCATTGTAGCGCATCGCCAGAAGCCACGCAACCGCATGGTATCTTTTCTGCGACTGACACCA
>CAZSOK010000038.1:11843-13939 GCA_964608445.1 uncultured Treponema sp.
AGCGCATCGCCAGAAGCCACGCAACCGCATGGTATCTTTTCTGCGACTGACACCAAAAAAAGACCGTACTTGCGCGCGCATACCAGGCGGCTTATACTGAAAGCACAAAAGACGATTTTTATACGGAGACATCAACATGCACTACACGGGAACAATCTGGCGGCCGCCTTACGAAGCCTGGTCCGCCCTGCTGCAAGTCACGGCGGGCTGCACGCACCACGCATGCAAATTCTGCACGCTCTATGACGACATTCCGTTCAAATTCCGCCTGTCCCCGCCGGAAGAAATCGAGGAGGACCTGCGCGAGCTGTGCCGCCACACGCCCGACGTGACGCGGCTCTTCCTGACCGGGGCGAACCCGTTCGTGCTTTCGCCGGAAAAACTGCGGGGCATCGCGTACACGGCAAAGCAGTATCTCCAGCGGCTGAAGACGATCGGCTGCTTCGCGCGGATAACCGACATCACGCCCAAAACCGACGACGAACTGAAGCAGCTGCGCGCCTGCGGGTACACCGGCATCACGATCGGCGTGGAGACGGGCGACGACGACGCGCTGGCGTTCATGCGCAAAGGCTACACGTCCGCCGACATCCTGGCGCAATGCCGCAGGCTCGACGAGGCGGGAATCGAATACAACGTCTTCTACCTCACGGGCATCTGCGGCAAGGGCAACGGCGAACGGGGCGCCAGGAACACGCTGAGCGTCCTCAACCGGCTCAGCCCCCGCATCGTCGGCGCGTCCATGCTGACGGTCTACCCCTCGTCCGAACTGTACGCCGAGATACAGCGCGGGAACTGGACGGAGTCGGGCGAGACCGAAAAATACGCGGAGCTGAAAATGCTCATACAGGGACTGACGATACGGACGCATTTTGCCGCGCTCGGCGCGTCCAACGCTCTCCCGCTGCACGGCAACCTCCCCGCCGACCGCGCGGCACTGCTTTCGGCAATCGACGGCCTGCTCGCCAGCCACGGCGAAGCCGACCTGCGGCGCTACCGCAAAAACCTGAAGCATCTGTGACGGCCGCGGGTGAAAATCCCCGCTACGGCGGGCATCCTATGGGTACATGACTACAAAAAGCAGCAACCGGTAAAAACGACAAACGTTCAAGACCTATGTCCTGAACGTTTAGCAGCAAATGGCACAAACTTCGCGTCGTTAGTAGTTAGTACGGTGGCTTCAGGCAAAAGCATCGCGCGCTGCTCGTACCGCCTTATCATCGCAACCAGCACACCTCGGCGCAGAACGTCGGGGCGTGAAACACTCCGCATACCTCACTGCGCTAGTACGCGCCGCCTTTGCGCGTTCAAAAGTTTCGCATTGTCCATTTTTTTCCAGTTTCTCGCCACGTCATAAGGCGTTTCGCCCGAAACATTCATCGCGTTTTTGTCCATGCCCAAATCCAAAAGGCGTTCGAGGGTCACCGTGTCCGCCAGTCGGGCGGCATAATGCAAAAGGGTGTTGCCGCGCACGTCGGTTTTGTCCTTCGCGTATTTTACGATGTATCCCAAAAGTTCGCCGCTTTTTTCCTTGAATGCCAATGTCACGGCGTTTTCGCCCTTGGAATCTATTTCGATGAAAGGATTCGCACCTTTTTTCAGCAGCAAGGAGGCCTTGTCCCTTTGTCCGCTCGCCACCGCCAGCGAAAGCGGCGTGTAGCCGGATGTGTTTCGCGTGTCGAACGGATAGCCGTTTGCCACAAGCGAATGTATCACCGAATCAGCGGCGCACGATTGCACCGCGATGTGCACCGGCGTGTTTCCATCCGAGTCCGTCACCATCTTGTCCTTGCCCAAAACCGCATACATCAAATTCTTTTCTTTTGGGAACGTAAGCGCGAACGGAGTCATGCCGTCTTTGTCGCGGGTGAGCGGATTCGCTCCCGCCACGCGAAGCTCGGCTATTATTTTCTTGTCGCCCAAAGCGACCGCATCATGATATGGCGTCCTTCCGTTTATATCATGAATCTGCGGATTCGCATTCGAGGAAAGCAAAAGCTTTACCATTTCATAATTGTTCGCCCTTACCGCCCCGCTCAATGCCGTGCGTCCGGAAGTGTCGGAACTGTTCGGGTTCGCGCCGCGCGCGATAAGGA
>CAZSOK010000039.1:0-13746 GCA_964608445.1 uncultured Treponema sp.
GGAATGCCGAACAGCGCGATCTTTATGCTCGACAGCAGCGCCTTCATTTTTGCCGGTGTCGCGCTCGCTTCGGCAACATCCAGCATAAGCGTGACGTAATAACTGGTGTCCGTTTTCTTGGAATGCTCCAGCACGCCGCTCACCGCCGAAAGCGGAAGCCGCAGGTTGACGCCCACGATGTCCTGGAAAAAAGAATCCGCCTTGCGCTCGTAAAAACGGATGTCATCGGGATTGCCGGTCGTCAGGAATTCGTAGGCAGAGCGGTCAAAACCGTCCGGAATGCCGCCCGCGTCCGGCGCGGCAAGGGCAGCATCGTACAGCGCGAGCTGCGGCTCGACCGCATACGACACCAGCGCGTTCGCCGAGGACGGCAGGGAAACCTGCACCTGCGACAACGTGTTTTTGTAATACGTATACGGAAACGAAAGCCCCTCCGCCGTCTGCGGAAGCCAGCCGTTGCGCGGCGTGAGCGCGAATTTCGCCATCGCCGCAGGGAACGAGCCGGTCGCCGCAAGCTGGAGCAGCGACCGTGTGCGCGTGGATTCCTCGGCGATGTAAATGGTCTGCGTGCGCGCGGCAATCTTTTCCGCGTCCTTTTCATCCATGCCGCCGATCCGGGCAAGTGCCTTGGTCACCAACGGCAGATGACTCTGCGCGGGAATATACAGATACAGCGCGGCATCACGGTCGATGAGCGCAAGCGGGTCAACGGCGGCAGGCTGCGGCGCGGACGCACAGCCGAAGAACAACGCGACACACGCGGCGACCGCGCCGTACAGGCTATATTTTCTCAATGGCGATGCTCCATGTCTTGTCGTCAGCCTCGACGAACGCCGGATTCGCGAGCGACGCTTTCCATTCCAGCTCAGAAGCGAGCGTCTCGCCCGCGACAAACGAACTGAACGTGCCGAACGCGTCCTGCAAATCCGCGTCGCCGGAGACAAACAGCCTGATGCGGTCGGTCACCGCGAATCCGCTCTCCTTGCGAAGGTTCTGAATGCCGCGGATCAGATCACGCACGTAGCCTTCTTTTTTAAGCTCGTCAGTCACTTTGGTGTCAAGCCCGACCGTGAGCGTGCCGTCATTGACGATTCTGAGGTCTTCCTTTTCGATACGCTCGACGATGATTTTCTCAGCGTCCAGCGCGACCGGCTGCCCGTCCACGTCAATCGTCACGCGCTTTCCGCCGATGATGTCCGCAATCGCCTGATTTTTGAGCGCGGCAATCTTCGCGGCGGCAGCCTTCATCTTTGCGCCGAGCTCTTTTCCGAGGCTGCGGAAATTCGCCTTCGCGCTGTATTCGACCAGCTCGTCCTCGCGCTCGTGGAAAATGACTTCCTTGACGTTCAGTTCCTCGCGGATCGTGTCGATCATGCCCTCAAGCACCCGGCGCTCTTCGGCATTGCGCGTCACCAGCTGCGTGGCGGAAAGCGGCTGGCGGTTCTTCAGGTTGAACTGATTGCGCAGGCTCCGTCCCATTGAAACCGCTTTCTGCACGGTGCTCATGCGGAATTCCAGCTTCTCGTCCCGCAACGCCGCACGGTATACCGGGAAGTCCGCCAGATGCACCGATTCCGCGTCGCTTTCCGTGCGCAGGTTCTGCCACATGCTCTCCGTGATGAACGGGATGAACGGCGCGGCGACCAGCGAAAACGACTTGAGCGCGTAGTACAGCGACTCGTAAGCATCGGTCTTGTCGTCGTCGTTCCCGCTTTTCCAGAAGCGGCGGCGCGAGCGGCGGATATACCAGTTGTTGAGCTGGTCGATAAAACTGATGAGCGGGTCGATCGCCGTGCTCAGGTCGTAATCGTCGAGCGCGGCGGTGACATCCGCAATCATTTTCTGCGTGATTGAGACGATCCAGGCATCGAGCGGATTCGTCGGCAGGTGACCGGCGAACACCGTGCCTTTCGCGGTATAGCCGTCGATGTTCGCATACGTGACGAAGAACGAATAGCCGCTCCACAGCGGGATGAGCACATTCTTCAGCACCTCGCGGACTCCGTTGTCGCTGTAGCGCAAATCGTCCGCCTTGACGACCGCCGAGTGCGTGAGGAACAGGCGGATCGCGTCCGCGCCGAACATATTGATCGCGTCGATAGGATCGGTGTAGTTCTGGAGCGACTTGCTCATCTTGCGCCCGTCCTCCGCCAGCATCAGCCCGTTCACGATACAGTGCCTGAACGCGGGCTTGTCGAACAGTTCCGCCGCAAGGATCGTCAGCGTGTAGAACCAGCCCCGCGTCTGATCCAGGCCTTCCGAAATGAAGTCGGCGGGAAAATGCCGCTCAAAATACGCCTTGTTCTCGAACGGATAATGCTGCTGCGCATACGGCATCGAGCCGGACTCGAACCAGCAGTCGAACACTTCGGGAATACGGTGCATCGTGCCGCCGCAGGAACACGGAATGGTGACCGCATCGACGAACTGCTTGTGCAGGTCGTCCAAATCAACGCCGCTCTTCTCTTTCAGCTCGGCACGGCTTCCGACACAGATTTTCTCGCCGCAGTCGCCGCATTTCCAGATAGGAATCGGGTTGCCCCAGTAGCGGTTGCGGCTGATTGCCCAGTCGCGGCTGCCCGCAAGCCATTTTCCGAAGCGGCCTTCCTTGATGTGCGCGGGCTGCCACTGAATCTGGCTGTTCGCCCGCAAAAGCCGCTCGTGCTGGTCGGCGACCTTGACGAACCAAGAGCCGATGCCGCGGTAAATGAGCGGCGATCCGCACCGCCAGCAGTGCGGATACTGGTGCAGCACCGTGTCGCGCCTGACGAGCTTGCCCTCTTTTTTGAGCCGATCCATGATTGCCTTGTCAGCGTCCTTGACGAACACGCCGGCATAGTCCGTGACTTCCGCCGTAAAACGGCACTCCGCGTCAATCGGCTCGACGAACGGAACGCCCGTCCCCGCGAACACCTTGCTGTCATCCTCGCCGAACGCGGGCGCGATATGCACGATGCCCGTGCCGTCCTCGGTCGAAACGTAATCCGCGTTGAACAGGCGGAACGCGCCTTTCTCGCAGCGCTGACCGCTCTGTTTCTCGCACGCGGCGGCATCCCTGAGCGCCGCGAAATACGGGAACAGCGGCTCATACTCCGCGTCCAGGAAATCCGCGCCCTTGTGCCGGTACAGGATCTCGTAGTCATCCGCGTTCTTGTAATAGGCGGCAAGGCGGCCCTCAGCAAGGATATAGCGGTCGCCGGTCGCCTTGTCCGCGACCTTCACATAGTCGATGTCCGGCCCCATGCACAGCCCCAAATTCGACGGGAGCGTCCAGGGCGTGGTCGTCCAGGCGAGGAAATACGTCCTGCCGTCCGCCATGTCGGCATCCGCAATCGCGGGCGGGGCTTTGGTCACCTTGAAGCGGACCGTAACGGCGGGATCCTGCTTTTCCTTGTAGCCCTGCGCCAGCTCATGGGTGGAAAGCACCGTGGCACAGCGCGGGCAGTACGGCAGGATGTATTTTCCCTCGTAAATCAGCCCCTTGTCCCACAGCGACTTGGCGACCCACCAAATCGTCTCCATAAAATCAGGCTGCATGGTCTTGTAGTCGTTGTCAAAATCGACCCACCGCCCCATGCGCGTGATCGTCTTGCGCCATTCGTTCGTGTATTTGAGGACGGACGCGCGGCACTTGTCGTTGAAATTCGCCACGCCGTAGGCCTCGATCTCATGCTTGGAGTTGATGCCGAGCTCTTTCTCAATCAGGTTCTCGACGGGCAGGCCGTGGCAGTCCCAGCCGAAGCGGCGCTCGACTTTTTTGCCCTTCATCGTCTGGTAACGCGGGATGATGTCCTTTATGGTCGAAGGGATGAAATGCCCGAAATGCGGCAGCCCCGTGGCGAACGGCGGTCCGTCAAAAAAAATGAATTCCTCGCCGCCCTCACGCCGCGCGACCGACTTCCTGAACGTGTCGTGCGTCTCCCAAAACCGTAACATTTCCTCTTCCTGCTGAGGAAAATCGACCTTTGCGTCAACTGGCTTGTACACAATAATCCCCGTGCCAATAAAATTTCGATTTATGATAAAGTAAAACGGCAAAAAAGTCTACGGTTTTGACATTTCGGCTCGTTTTCTATTATAGTATGTCTATGCTTTTCCTCCCCGCCGACCCGGACGACATTCCGCAGATACTTGCCGGCCACCTGCGCCGCAAGGCCGACCATGCCGGACACCCGCTGTTCGTGTTCCCGTCCGACATCGCGGCGGACTCATGGTCGGAATGGGCGGTGCGCAATCCCGCCGAATCGGGCGCGCGGGCGGTCGCCCTGGAAGACTTTACCGCATGGGACACGTTCAAGGGCACGTACCTCGCGGGCAGCGTGCGGGAAAAGACGTGCATCCCTGCCCTGCTGCGCAAGCTTTTCGTCCGCAACCTGATGCAGCAGAACGTGCGCGATCGGTTCATCACCAGCATTATCCCCGCCGACGATGCGGAAACGGCGTTCGCGTTCACGGACTGGCTCGCCGGAATCCTGCCGTCGCTCAAGCTGTGGCATGAAAAATACGAAGCCTACCTTGCGTCCCGGAGACTCACCGCAGAAACCGACCCGGACGGCGAGAACCGCGACTACGCCGCGCTGTTCGCACGGTATGACGCGTTCCTGACGGCGAACGGCTTTTTTGAGCCGGCCTGGCTCACGCCGGAATACGTCGAGCGGGAGCGGGTCATCGTGATTTTCTTCCCCGAGCTGCTTGAGGACTTCGGCGACTACGCGGAAGTCCTTTCCGGCGCGGACAACGTGATCGCCGTGACGCTCAAAGAAACCGCCACGTTCCGCCCCCGCGCCTACCGATTCCCCGATTCGCGCGGCGAACTGCGCCGCCTCCTGCTGTGCCTGCGCGACCTGCACGAGCACGGCGTGCGCTGGACGGACATTGCGGTGAGCGTCCCCGACCTTGAGACCTACCGCCCGTACATCAGGCGCGAGTGCGAGCTGTACTGCATTCCCGTGAACATCCGTTCCGGCGAGCCGCTCACCAAAAACTGCGCGGGCATGATTTTCAGCCAGATCCATGACTGCTACGCAAGCCGCTTCTCCTACGACAGCGTGCGCGCGCTGCTACAGAACGAATACGTGCCGTGGAAAGACGACATAACGGAAGTCAAGGAAAACCTGATCCGCGAGGGAAACCGGCTCCGCACCGTTTGCAGCTATGATGACGGCGGCAAGCCGGTTGACAGCTGGATTGAGGCGATGCGCCCCATCGCGACGGACGTGCGCGAGCTGGCGTTCTACAAAAGCCTGAAACATGAAGTCACGCGGCTGTGCGAGGCGGCGACGTTCGGCGCGCTGCACACGGCGTGGCTCATCTTCCGGCAGAAATTCCTTGACGACCGGCATTTTACGACGGACGCGAACAATATCCTCGGCCGCTGCCTGAGCGAGCTGAACGACATCATCGACATTGAGGCGCGCTATGCGGACAGGCTCGGGCTGAAGACGGCGCAGCCGTTCGCGTTTTTCCTGAACGAGCTGAACGCAAAGACTTACCGCCCGCAGGAAAAACTGGACGGCATCTCGGTGTTCCCGTACCGGCTTGCGGCGGCGGCGCATTTTGCCTGCCAGTTCGTGATTGACGCGAGCCAGAAAAACCTTGACGTGTCATACAAAAAACTCGGCTTCCTGCACGCGGAAAAACGGAAACTGCTCCTGGGCGCGGAGGCGGACGGAAGCGCGAACGTCTCCGTGGCGTTCCTGCGGCTGTACGCGAAGTCCGGGGGAGACGACGTGTGCTTTTCCTGCGCGGAAGACACGTTCGCGGGCTTTGCGATCGCGCACAGCGCGCTTGCCGTCGAAGCGTGCGCCGCGCCGCGCGCGGCGCTGGACGAAACGGACTTTTTCGTGCAGGAGCGACAGCGCGTTAGGGATAGGAGCGGCGCGAACGCGTTGCCGCACGGCAATGGAGCGTCAGCGGAACCGCGGATAGCCCGACCGCCGCAGGCGGGAACGCCCGGTATCACGGCATTGCAACGGTCGTCGTTCCTTACATGGGCGGAGCGGACGCGGCATTTTGAGGAGCGCCTGCCCTATGCGGCGGGCGACGCGCTCCGGGAAAAGGTCCGCGCGAAAACCGCAGACGACCAGGGCACGGGCATCGTGGTGACGCAGAGCGACCTGCGGCAGTTCTACCCCTGCCCCCGCAAATGGGTGCTCGGCGGTGTGCTTGGGCTGCGTGAGGAATCGCTGGACACGGACCTGATGCAGACGTTCGACATGGGAAACGTCAACCACAAGGTGCTTGAGCTGTTCATGCGGGCGCGGGCGGGAACGTGCCTGCCCGTGACGAACGAGGACGGCCAGTTCGACGACGAGGAGACAATCCGCGCGGAGCTGACGGACTTGGCGGCGCAGGCGATCCAGGACAGGTCGATGCGTTTCAGGGACAGCCCGCTTGTCCTGCGTGCGCTCGACGCACAGCGCGCCCTGATCGCGGACGACATCCTGCGATTCCTGCACCGCCTGTGCATCAAGCCGAACCGCCCCGCGCCGGAAGCGATGCATTCAAAATCAAGCATCAAAGGATTCGGCGGCTTCACCGTACAGGGCGCGGAAATCGACCGGCACACACAGGGGGAAGACGGCATCACGCTGCGCGGGAACATCGACTGCCTGCTTTCCGACCCGGAGACCGGCGACTATGCCATCGTGGACTACAAGAACACGGCGGGCGCGATGCCCGGGGCAAAGGCACTGACCGAGGACGACCACGGGCTGCTCGGCGACTTCCAGATGCCGATGTACGTGACGCTCGTGGGAAAGCCGGTGGAGGCGGCGTATTTCTATGCAATCAAGGGCGACGACAAACGGTGTGCGGTTGACGCTTACAAAGGGCTGAGCGAAGCCGAAAAAGCGGCTGGCAGGCAGAATCCGTGGCAGTACGACGTGTTCACGGCAAGCACGGTGCGGCTGTTCGGCGCGTATGTCAATGATTTTGCCGATCGCGTCGCACACGGCCGCTTTTCGCCCGTCAATCCCCGCAAAAAGCAGCGGGCATTCGTGCACGTGGAGCCGCATGAAGTATGCGTGTCCTGCCCGTACAACGGCATCTGCCGCACCACGTTCACCGTCGGCGCACGGGACATTCCGGGACAGGAGGACTGCTGATGTACGAATACCTCGACCTGCTGAAACGCAAGCTTGACGACCGCCAGAAACACGTCTGCTGCCGCACCGAAAACACCGTCGTCGCGGCGGGCGCGGGAAGCGGCAAGACGCACGTGCTCGCCACGCGGTTCGCATGGCTCGTGATGAGCAAGGCAATTCCCGCGCAAAACATCCTCACGATCACGTTCACCAAAAAGGCGGCGGGCGAGATGTACGAGCGCATTTACCAGACCCTCGCCTTTTTCGCGCAGAACGACGGCACGCCGATCGCGGAAAAAAAGCGCGCGCAGGAAGCGCTGGATTCCTTCGGCGAGACGCATATCCAGACGTTCGACTCGTACTGCGCGGGCATCGTGCGGCAGGTGGCGAACCGGTACGGCATCCGCCCCGACTTCACGGAAGGCGGCGCGGACTCCGAAAGCGACATCAAGGCCGCCGCCCTGCCGTTCGTCCTCGCGCGCCGCGACAATCCCGCCGTGCGCACGTTCGCCGAGGCAGGCAGATTGCAGGACTTCGCCGAAGGCGTGATCGCCCGGACCGTCCACCAGTACGCCACGGTCGCCGACGGCGACACCTACTTTTCCGACTGGCTCGCCCCCCAGCGGAAAAAAGCCGGGGCAGACCTCACCTGGTTCGTCACCGGGACAGGGACGAAGCCCGACGAATTCGAGCAGGCGGAGAGCCTCGCCGCGATATACGGCACAATCACGGAAAGCCTGCACGACGCGAACCCGAACGCCTACACGGACGCATGCAGGCGCATCGCCGGATGCATGGGACGCATGCTGGCATGGAACGGCAATCCGGCGGATACGGCCGGACTGCGCGACGACATCAATCGGATCAAGGCGATTGCCGGAACGCTTCCGAACAGCGGGTACACCAAAGTCCTGCGCGCCGCCGTCAAATCGCTGCGGGAGAACACGCTGCCGTACCTCGCCGCGCTGCTCGACTACCGCGCCAACGACAGCACGATCGCCGCGCTGTTCGCGCTGCTCGACGAATTCCATGCGCAGGTCAAGCACCAGAAACGCCTGTCGGGCAAGCTGAGTTTCGGCGACATCCAGAAACTGGCGCTGCGCGCGCTGCGGGAACACGACGACCTGCGCACACAGGAACACAACGCCTACGATGCCATCATGATCGACGAATTCCAGGACAACAACGGCGACAACCGCGACCTGCTGTTCCTCATCTGCTCAAAGGCAGCGGCGGGCGACCACCCGTCAGTGGGCGACATCGAGCGCGAGCGGCTGTTCTTCGTGGGCGACGAAAAGCAGTCGATTTACCAGTTCCGCGGCGCGGACGTATCCGTATTCAACGCGCTACAACGCGCATGCAAACAGACGTTCGGCGCGGACAGCGTGCAGCCCATGACCTACAATTACCGCTCGTCGCCCGCGCTCGTCACGAGCTTCAACCGGCTGTTCGGCGGCGAGCACGGCATCTTTATTCCCCCGTCGCAGCAAGCCCCCGATTACGAGGCGCAGTACACGGAAGAGACGAAAAAATACGACACCGCGCGCGCGCGCGAATGCCCGCCCGAAACGCTGACCGCCGCGAACGTCGCCCTGCACGTCTGCCTGTTCGACGAGCGGCAGATTCCCCCCGACAACCGCGACGACATGCTCAGCGCAAAAGAGCAGCACGCGTACTTCATCGCGCAAAAAATAGCCGGCCTGCACAAATCGGGCGCGAAGTACGCGGACATCGCCATCCTGAACAAATCCCGCACCGACTACGGCATCATCACCAAATGGCTCAACGCCTTCGGTATCCCCTACAGCCTTGACCAGCAGAAAGACCCGTTCGCTTCGGGGCTGGTGTTCGACCTGTACAATGTCCTGCGGCTGTGCGTCTATCCGTCCGACCAGAACGCGCTCGCCGCCTACCTGACCTCGCCCTTTGCCGCGCTCGGCGAGAACGCTGTCGAGACCTACCTCGCAGGAGACCGCCAGGCTGCCGCCCTCACCGCCGACGACGAAAAACGCCTGCACGACGCGCTCGGCTTCCTTGCCAGACTGCGCAAGACCGCGCTGAGCCAGCCGCTCACCAGGACGCTCCAGACACTCTGGTACGAGACCGGCTACCGCTACGAGACATTCCTGAGCAGAAGCACCGAGCTTTCCGCCGAGCAGTTCGACATGCTCTATGAGCTTGCGCGCCAGTGCGACGCGAGCGGAAAAAGCGCGGCATGGTTCGTGGACCAGCTCGCCGCGCTCAAGAAGGCATCGTTCGGCAGCACGGACGAAGAGCTGAGCGTACAGGACATCACCTATCCCGTCGAAAAAAGCGATGCCGTCCAAATCCTGACCATCCACAAAAGCAAGGGCTTGCAGTACAAGCACGTGTTCGTCACCGGCTGCATGAACATGACCAACAAGGGCGAAAACGACACCGTGTTCTTTGACAGCACCTACGGCGTAACCGTCGTGCCGACCAAAGGAAGCGAGAACTATTTCGTGCTGCTCCAAAAAGAACGCGCCAAACGAAAAAACGCCGCCGAATTCCGCCGCCTGCTGTACGTCGCCATCACCCGCGCCGAAGAAAGCGTGTACGTCGTCGGCACCTCGGACGCAAAGTCCCTCAAAGACCAGCTCGACCACTATTACCCGACCTGGCAGGACGATCCGACAGAGGAACACCCGTCGCGGGCGGACAGGCGTATTCCCTATGCCGATGGCGCGCCGTTCGATGTCTGGCAGATCGCGCCCGTTGACCGCACGACCGCCCTCGCCGCGCGGAACGCATCGAAATCGAAAACGCAGGCACGAGCCGACTTCATCGCCCGCTGGCAGGACTGCTACGCCGCCGCCTGCACCGCCACGACCGACCGCGACCGCGCCATGCGCATCACGCCGCACGAACTGGAGACAACGGACGCGCCAAGCCTCCCCGCGCCAAAGGACGACCCCTACGCGGCCATCATACATCCGATTATCGAAGCATACGCCGCAAAAGCGTCGCCCGATGACGTGAGCGACGCCCGCCCTGCCGCAGACAGCGACGCGCTCCAGCACGCCCTCTTCTCATATACCGACTTCGGCACGCTCGCCCACGCCTACCTGGAAGCGTTCGCCAACGGCATCGCGCCGCAGGACTTTGAGCCGGCGCGCAGGCTGTTCAAGAACTTGAAGGAAACCGAGGCACAGACCATGCGGGAGACATGCGCGGCAATGACCGCCGCCTTTGCCCGCAGCGAACTGGGAGCGGCGTTGCAGGACGCGCGCGCGCACCATCGCCTCGCCAAGAGCGAATACGCGTTCCGCACGCTCATCGCCGACCGCGCGCTCACGGGAACGGACGACGCGCTGCTCGTGACCGGCATCATCGACGCGCTGTTCGAGCAGGAGGACGGCACCTATACGATCGTGGACTACAAGAGCGACCAGACGATACGCCCTGCCCAGTACGCCGCCCAGCAGGCATGCTACCGCCTCGCCGCCGCCCGGCTGCTCGGCTGCGAGGAACGCGCCATCCGCTGTTACCTGTATTACCTGCGCTATGATATGGCCGTGGAAGTCACCGGCATGCGCTAGTCATTTCCCCACATCGAGCATCCGCCGGTTCCAGGTAGCGGGATCGTAGATGTCCAGCGCGTCGTAATCCGGCCAGCGCACGTCGGGGAACGTGACGGGAAACACGGGCTTGCGCGGCGGACGCGGCGCGGCATTCGTCTCGTCGGCCAGCCGCAGCAAGTCCGCGCGGTCTCCCCCGCCGTCAACCCGCACCAGATACGGCGACCCGAACGCGCAGATAACGCCGTCGCGGTCAAACCGATACGTGCCGGGAAGCTCCGATGATTTCCTGATGTTGCGGATCTGCGTGCGCCGGCCCGTGCAGTTCGTGTAGACCTTTCCCGCCGAGCGCACGTACTTGTCCACCACGAACGACTGCTCGCCGTCCGTGAACCCCGCCTGCTCATACGTGTACGGCATGTCCGTCTCCCAGTAGCGGATATGATAGAACGTGTCGCCGTGAAAATAATAGCCCGTCCGCTCTTTCTTGACGGACGGCGGGGATACCAGCAGCCCCGTCGCCGCGCCGCAGTCGCGCCAGAAGCCTTCCCGGTCGGGCGTACCGTCTGCCGCGACGGACGGCCGCACGGCATCAAAGTCGCCGTCGCGCGCGCTCCCCTTGACCAGGAAGTCGAGGTAGATGTCCCCGCCGATGACCGCGATCGGCACGTAGGCGTATTCCCTGCTCCCCGGATACAGGACTTGCAGCTCATACGCGCCCGCCGTGCGCGACGCGTTCTCCACAATCGTGATGTATGAGATTTCGATATGCTCGGCGGCGCACCCCGTCGCGTCGTTGCGGTCGCGCGTGGCGTATTCGGCATAGCCGGCAGGCTCGGCGGCGCGGTCGGCATACCGCCCGGAAAACACGCGCAGCACCGCCGCGAATTCGTTCCCGTCCTTCCCGAACAGCACGAGCCGGTCGTCACCCCGCCACACGCCCGCAAGCAGGTCGGGAATGTCGGCGCGCGCCTCCCGCTCCCTGACCGCCTCGGACGGGCGCAGGACTTGCGCGGTGGCGGCGCACGTAAGGAGGACGAGCGCTGACAGCAGAAAGGATGTTCTCACCTCTCAATTATCGGCTAGTCGAACAGCGCGTTGCATTCTTTTTTGTACAGCTTGGCGATCTTATGGCGCATCAGCTCCTGCTTCGCGTTGATCTCCACGCCGATCTCGAACGGCTTGGTCAGCAGCACGAACTTTGAGATGCGCTCGCAGGTGCGGAAGCCCCGCTTCGCGTTGTCCAGCGTGTCGATCTCCGTGCGGAACAGGTTCTGGATCTCGCTCGTCCTGAGCAGCTCCTCGTAGTTGTCGTACAGGATATTGTTCTCCTCCGCGTAGGCGAGCACGTTCTGCTGGTCGGGAACGATGAGCGCGGCGATGTATTTCTTGTCCTGCCCCACCACCACCGTGCGCTCGACGTACGGGGACGCGTTCACGGCCTTCTCAATCACCTGCGGCTCAATGTTCTCTCCGCCGAGCAGGACGATCGTGTCCTTCGCGCGCCCGACAATCTTCAGCTCCTCGTCGCAGCTGATCATGCCCAGGTCGCCCGTGTTGAGCCAGCCGTCCTTGTCGATGATCTCCGCCGTCAGGTCGTCGCGCTTGTAGTAGCCCTTCATCACCTGCCGCCCCCGCACCAGAATCAGTCCGCGCCTTCCCGGCTTGAGCGGCTCGCTGTCGGCGATCTGCCCGTCCTTCTCCGCCACGATCTTCACGTCAAGGCTGGGGAACACCCACCCGACATTGTTCGATCGCGGCTTCTTCGAGTTGCGCACGGAGATGACGGGAGCCGTCTCGGTCATGCCGTAGCCCTCCAGCAGCTTGAAGCCCACCGCGTGGTAGAACGCCTCGGTCTCCGGCTGCAACGCGCCGCCGCCGCTGATCGCCGCGCGGAATTTCCCGCCGAATTTTGCGAGGACTTTCTTGTACACCACCAGCTCGCCCAGCTTGTGGAACGGCCACAGCAGGCAGAACGGGACGATGCCGACGATGACATCCAGCACGCGCGGATACCAGCGGTACCGGCAGCGCAGCCCGCACACCCGCTCCTTGAACTTGTAGTAGAGCTTGCCCACGGCGACGAACTGGTAGAACACGGTCTTCTGCAACGCGTCCTGCTTCTTCACCTCGCGCAGCAGCCCCTGCGCCATCGCCTCCCACAGGCGCGGCACGCCGTTCATCCACTGCGGCTGCACGAGCGCCATGTCCTGCAACATGACGGACGCGATCGGCTTCGAGTAGGCAAAGCCGCCCTTCAGCCCGATGACCATATAGCAGAACGCCCGCTCAAAGCTGTGCCAGATCGGCAGGACGGTCAGCCAGATGTCGCCCGGCTGCATCAGGCCCAGCACGGTATGCGCCACCTCGCACTGCGCGATGTAGTTGTCGTGTGTCAGCTGCACGCCCTTGGGAACGCCCGTCGTCCCCGACGTGAAGATGATCGTCGCCACGTCGTCCGGGCGCACGTCGTCCATGCCGCGCTCGATCTCCAGCCACTCTTCCTTCGTGACCGCCGTGCCCTCGCTCTCCAGCAGCGAGTAGTTGATGACCTCAATCCCCGCCTCGTTCGCCTGCCGCACGGTCTTCTCGTCGGGATGCTCGTACAGGATCGCCGTCCTCAGCAGCGGCACCTCCGACACGTCCTCCAGCACCTTCTGGAGCTGGCGGGCGTTCTCAAAGAAACTGACCGCGCATTCCGCGTAGCCCAGGATAAAGCGGATCTCCACGCCCATCGAATCGCACCCGCGCGGCACGTCCGCCGCGCCGAGCGAAAGCAGCGCGTAGTCCGTCACGAGCCACTCGCGCCGGTTGTCGGAGATCAGCCCCACGCGGTCGCCCTTCCTCACGCCCAGCTTCCTGAGCGACGCGGCAAGCTCGATCACGCGCTGGTACACCTGCGAATAGCTGTACCGCACAAACATGCCGCTCTTGTTCTTTTCCGCCTGCAACGTATAGTTCGGGATCTCGGAAACCTTATTCCTCAGCAAAACCGGGAGCGTCGCGCCGAGCGACTTGTCCATAGCATTCTCGTCAATCATGCCAGTACACTACCACATTTCGCCTCTGTTTGCCTAGTAGGTCGGTAGGAAAAAAAGCACCCGCTTTCCCCGCGACTGACG
>CAZSOK010000040.1:0-13597 GCA_964608445.1 uncultured Treponema sp.
CGTGGGCATGGGCGTGTCCTTGAGCGCGTAGTCTATGCCCAAATTCTCGTACTTTGAGACGGCAAGGCTGTGATACGGCAGGATTTCTACGCGCTCCACATTATGCAGCGCGCGGATAAAGTCCCGTGTGCGCGTCAGGTATGCGTCGTTGTCAGTCAGTCCTGGCACGAGCACGTGCCGAATCCAAATCGGTTTGTGTATCTCGTCAAGGTAGCGGAACATATCGATGATATGCTCGTTTTTCATGCCGGTCAGCGTTTTGTGTGCTTCCGCGTCGATATGCTTGATGTCCATCAGCAGCAGGTCGGTGTAGCGCATCAATTCCTCAAATTTGGCGAACCATGCCGGACTGCGGTTGAACGGTCCGCCCGATGTGTCGATGCACGTGTTCACGCCTTCTTCTTTTGCCCGTTTGAAAAGCTCAAGCACAAAATCAATCTGCGCGAGCGGCTCGCCGCCGCTCACGGTGATGCCGCCTTTTGGTCCCCAGTATTCACGGTAGCGCAGGGCTTTTTTGAGCACGTCATCCGCCGTCCATTCCTCGCCGCCGGTCATCGCCCATGTTTCGGGATTGTGGCAGTACAGGCAGCGCATGGGGCAGCCCTGCAAAAATATGATGAACCGCACGCCCGGTCCGTCCACCGAGCCGAATGATTCGAATTTTGAGATTTTTCCAGTTACGCTCATCGTTTTTCCTCGCATAAAAAAGCCTTGCCCCTATCCGGAGCAAGGCTTCTGTCATTTTTTGCCGCAGATTAAAGTTCTGCGTGGCAGGTACGGGCGATAACGTCGTCCTGCTGTTCTTTCGTCAGGTTGATGAAACGCACCGCGTAGCCGGAAACGCGCACCGTGAAGTTTGCGTATTCGGGTTTTTCGGGATGCGCCTGGCAGTCCCGCAGTTTTTCCACGCCGAAGACGTTCACGTTCAGGTGATGCGCACCTTTTGCGAAGTAGCCGTCCATCACGTTGACCAAATTCTTGACGCGTTCCGCTTCGTCGTGACCGAGTGCGGCGGGGTTAATCGTCTGCGTGTTGGAAATGCCGTCCAGGGCATACTCGTAAGGCACCTTAGCCACCGAGTTGAGCGATGCCACCAGACCGTTTGTCTCTGCGCCGTAAGACGGGTTTGCCCCCGGGCTGAACGGCGCGTGGGCAGGACGACCGTTCGGCAATGCGCCGGTTGCCTTTCCGTAGACGACATTTGACGTGATTGTCAAAATCGACGTGGTTGGCTCCGCATTGCGGTAAGTGTGATGCTTTTTGATTTTGGTCATAAATGTCTTCAAGAGCCATTTTGCGATTTCATCTGCGCGGTCGTCATCCTGTCCGTAGCGCGGGAAGTCGCCTTCCACCTTGAAGTCTTTCGCCAAGCCTTTGACGACTTCCACGACTTTGCCGGTCTTGTGGTCTTTCACTTCCACGTCGCCGCGGATAACCTTGACCTTGGCATATTTGATGGCGGAAAGCGAATCGACGACATGGCTGAATCCCGCGATGCCCGTCGCGAACGTGCGGCGCACGTCGGTGTCAATCAAGGCAAGCTCGGCGGCTTCGTAGTAATACTTGTCGTGCATATAATGGATAGCGTTGAGTGTGTTGACGTACAGCCCCGCGAGCCATTCCAGCATGGTGTCGTATTTTTTCATCACCTCGTCGTAGTCCAGATACTCGCTCGTAATGGGCGCGATATCCGGTCCGACCTGTACGCCGGGGGTCAAGCCTGCCTCTTCGTCGCGTCCGCCGTTGATAGCGTAAAGCAATGCCTTTGCCAGGTTGGCACGCGCGCCGAAGAACTGCATTTCCTTGCCGGTCTGCGTCGCGGAGACACAGCAGCAGATTGAGTAGTCGTCACCCCAAATCGGGCGCATAACGTCGTCGTTCTCGTACTGGATTGACGACGTGTCGATTGAGATTTTTGCCGCGTATTTGCGGAAATTGTCGGGCAGCCGCTTTGAGTACAGCACGGTGATGTTCGGCTCCGGCGAGGGACCCATGTTTTCGAGCGTGTGCAGGAAGCGGAAGTCGTTTTTGGTGACCATTGATCGTCCGTCCTGTCCCAAGCCCGCGACTTCGAGCGTCGCCCAAATCGGATCGCCGGAGAAAAGCTGGTTGTAGGATTCGATACGGGCAAAGCGCACCATGCGGAACTTCATGACGATGTGGTCAACAAGTTCCTGCGCCTCTTTTTCGGTGATGACACCGTTCTTGAGGTCGCGCTCAATGTAGATGTCGAGGAACGTCGCAATGCGCCCGACCGACATGGCCGCGCCATTCTGCGTCTTGATTGCGGCGAGGTAGCCGAAATACAGCCACTGGAACGCTTCCTGCGCGTTCTTTGCCGGCTGCGAGATGTCAAAGCCGTAAGACTGCGCCATTTCTTTCATCTGGCGGAGCGCCTTGATCTGCTCGGCGACTTCTTCGCGCAGACGGATAACGTCGTCGGTCATCGTGCCGTTGCCGATGTTCTCAAAGTCCTTCTGCTTTTCCTTGATGAGGAAGTCGATGCCGTACAGCGCGATACGGCGGTAGTCACCGACGATGCGCCCGCGACCGTAGGTGTCCGGCAGACCGGTCAGGATATGGCTTGAGCGCGCCTTGCGGATCTCCGGGGTGTACACCTGAAACACCGCGTCCGAGTGCGTCTTGTGGTACTCCGTGAAGATCTTGTGCAGTTCTGCGTTGGCTTTGTAGCCGTACATTTCGCAACTTTGCTCTGCCATGCGGATACCGCCAAAGGGCATGAACGCACGTTTGAGCGGCTTGTCCGTCTGCAAGCCGACGACTTTTTCCAGTTTTTTGCCGTCCTCACAGATGTAGCCTGGTTTGTGTGCGGTGATGCCCGTAACGATGTCGGTGTCCAAATCAAGCACGCCGGAACGCTCTTTGCCGTCGAGTCCTTTGGATGTTTTGTTGTGTTCTTCTTTTTGAAGGCGTTGCAGTTCGTCGAACAGTTTGTTCGTTGCGTCCGTCGGCTCTGCCAAGAACGATGCGTCGCCATCATAAGGAGTGTAGTTCAACTGGATGAATTCGCGGACGTTTACTTCGTCCTGCCAAAGCCTGCCTGTCTTAAAACCTTTCCAAGCTTCTTGTGCTGCCATAAATATCTCCTCTGCCTAGGAGACACTGCCCTTGAACTGACTCCGACCGACACACGCCGATCTTTTTCGTATGCCACCGATACGGTAGATATGAGATTCTAGATTCCAAAGGCTCGTGTCTAGCAAGCAATGTTTTTTGCCGCCCTGCGACGGCAAGTTTTCCATAATCAATATACTCTTTTCCGTCGCAAAAGGCAATGGAAAACTAGCGTCTTTTAAAAATTATTTTCAGGCAAGACGCTAGATGTAGTTGCCTGGGCAAAAGATACGACGGGGCGTCGCGCGGTATCCTTGCGGAAAGAAGGCAGTGAACACAGATGCGCGAAACCCTCTCGCATTGGTGATTTTGTTTGAGCGCACCCGTTGTTTCCCGATGCGTCAGTTCCGCCAAAAACGGTTTCCGCCGAATTGCGTCTATCGCTCCTGCTTCTCTATCACGTTGTACGACAAATCCACGGATGTCTGGCATCCCATGAATTCGGTCACAAGGCGGACGCGGCGTTTGCGGCGGTCAACGGACTGGATCAGTCCTTCAAGTCCCTTGAGCGGACCGGCGGTGATGACGATGCGGTCGTCCTTGTCAAAGTATGCGTCGGAAGGCTCGGCAATCGTGCCGAAGCGCAGGAAATTGTTCACGATGTGCAGGTCTCCTGAGCTGAGCTGTTCATACTGCGTGTTCGACGGCAGGAAGCGGATGAAGTCCGGCTGTGCTTTCAGTTTCTGGAACGCTTTGTCGTGTAGGGCATCCGTCTCTGTTTCGACGAACAGGTAGCCGGGAAAGACGGGCGAGAGTTCCAGCACGTTCTTGCCGCCGCGCCGTATGTTCAGCCGCCTCTGGAGGAAGATAATCCTTCTGACTCCTTCTGGCTCGGTTTCGGCGGCGCGCTTTGCGAACTGGTCTTCCCTGCCGGTCCTGACTTGCACGGCGTACATCACGGTTGCGGCTCCGCAGTCTTGTATCCGGCTTCTTCCATGGGGACAAGCTCGGCGCAGGTGTCGCGGATGAACAGCGAGGCGCGATTTCGCAGGAGTTCGGTGCAGTCGCTCTCCTGTGCCGTGCCAGTGGGGCTGCATACATAAACAAGCGAAAAATCGTATGCCGCAAGTTGTTCGGCAAAGTGCGCCGCAAGCGGCGGGGGCATCCGTTCCGTGACGAGGATTTCGCGCTCTGTCCAGGAGCCGCCCGCGTCACTTTTGAGGAATTCCTTGAACAGGAGCAGATTCCGGGGAAATCCGTCCGCGAACGCCGCGCCGCTGACGAGGAGTGCGAGCCGCTTCATGCGCGCCCTCCACGGATGTTCTGGCGGAACGCGACGGAACTGGCGTTAGGATCGGCGAGACAAGTGCGCTGTCTGGGGGAAAATCTTAATCGGCTAGGCGACCGACGACCGACGACCGACGACCGACGACCGACGACCGACGACCGACGACCGATTTTGTACGGCTGTTACGAGCGTGTCAAGGGGTTTTTGCTGAATTTCGCAAAAAAAGAGCAGTTTTTTTGTATGCTCGGCATCACAAAGCATAAGACAATTATAGCACGAACGGCAAAAAATGCAAGGCGACACGGTGTCCGGCATGCTGTCATGGCATTCTTGACATCGCCAGTAAAACATACTATCCTTATAGGAAAATTGAAGGAATGAGGGGCTGCTATGAAAAACATGGTGCTGGGTGCGCTTGTCGCGGTGCTTGCGCTGTCGGGATGCCGGAAAGACGCGCAGACGCTGAATGTCTATGCGATTATCCATGACGAAGAGGCGCGTGCGCTGACGGAATTGTTCACGCAGAAAACGGGCATTCCCGTATCGTATTTGCGGGCGACGACGGGCGAGCTGGTGAGCCGCGTGATTGCGGAAAAAGACGACCCGCAGGCGGACGTGCTGCTCGGCGGGGCAAGTTCGTTCCATATACAGGCGGATGAGGCGGGCGCGCTGTATGCGTATGCGTCTCCTGCCGCGCAGGGTGTGCCGCCGTATGCGGTCGCGCCCGACGGGGCTTGGACGGGCTTCTGTCTGCTTACGCTCGGTATCGGCGTGAATGCGGAGCGGTTTGCGCAGAAGTTTCCGGGTGTTGCCGTTCCGCGCACTTGGGAAGACCTGCTGAATCCCGCGTTCAAGGGCGAAATCGTTATGACCGATCCGGCGGCTTCTTCAACGTCATATCTCTTTGTGCAGGGGCAGTTGCAGCGGCTCGGTTGGGATGCGGGCTGGGATTACCTGCTCGCGCTCGCGCCGCTGGTGGGGCAGTTCCCGGACAGCGGCAGTGCGCCGCCCAAGCTTATCGGCACGGGCGAGTATGCGATCGGCATTGCGTACCTGCACGCGCTGACCAAATATCGGTCGCTGGGATTTGACATTCAGCTGGTCGCGCCGCCGCAGTCGGTGGGCGACGTGGACTGCGTTGCCATTCTCAAGAACGCCAAGCATCTGGACGCGGCGAAGCAGTTCGTGGATTTTATCCTTTCCGTGGAGGCGCAGGAGCTGATGAGTTCGCTCGACTTTACGACTCCCGTCAATCCCGACGCGCAGGGCGTGGCAGGCTCTATCCCGATTGCCGATATTGACGTAATCGATTATGATACTAAGCAGGCTTCCGAACAGCGTAAGGACGTGCTTGACCGCTGGGCAAAGGAAGTCAAGTAGGGGCTTTTGCGTCATCGTTTGCGTGGCGGCGGCGGTTCCCTTGTTGCCTTGTGGGCTGCCGTCGTCATTTTTTTTGCAGTGTGTGTTCTCGTGCCGCTTTTTTTTGTCGCGCTTGCGCCGCGTCTTGCCGATGTCGTGTCCGTGCTGTCTTCCAGTCGCTGGCATACGGCAATGCGGAACACGGTGCTTGTTTGCCTGTGTTCGACGGTGCTTTCGGTGGCGGTGGGCTATGTGTATGCGTATGCGGTGGTGCGCGGCGACATTTTTTTCGCGCGTTTTTTTTCCGTCGTGCCGATTGCGCATCTGGTCACGCCGCCGTTTGTGGGCGGGCTGGCGTTTATCCTGTTGTTCGGCAGACAGGGATTCGTGACGCATACGCTGCTGGGCTTGGACGTGTCGCTGTACGGGTTTTGGGGGCTGCTTTTGGCGCAGACGCTCTGTTTTTTTCCGATTGCCTATCTTATCTGTGCGCAGACGTTGCGCGGCATCAGTGCCGGCGTGGAGCAGGCGGCGCGTGGCATGGGCGCGGGCAGGGCGCGGATTTTTTGGACGATAACGCTGCCGCTTTCGTTTCCGGGGATAGTGGGGGCGCTCCTGTTCATTGCGGTTTCCGTGCTGAGCGATTTTGGCAACCCGATGATCGTGGGCGGGCGGTTCCGCGTGCTTGCGGTGGAGATTTACACGCAGCTGACGGGCTGGCTGAACGCGGGGACGAGCGCGGTGCTCGGCTTGGTGCTGGTGGTGCCGTCGGTCGTGCTGTTCGTCTTGCAGAATCATGTTTTAAAAGCAAACGCGGCAAAAATGGCGACTGTCGGCGGCAAGGTACACGGCGTGCCGCGTGAGACTGCCCCGGTGGCGACGCGCGTTTGCCTGACGGCGTTCTGCGCGCTCGTTTCGCTTGCGGTCGTGGCGCAGTTTGCGGCGATTACGGCGGGCGCGTTCCAAAAGTTGTGGGGCGTGCATACGGCGTTTACGCTTGACCATGTGCGCGCCCTGACGAAATACCTGCATGAATTGCGCAATTCCGTCATGTTTGCGCTGGTGAGCGCGGTGTTCTCCACGCTGATTGCGAGCCTGACGGCATACATGACGCACCGCACCGCGCTTCCGTTGCGCCGCTCGCTTGATGTGGTCGCGCAGTTGCCGTCGGCAATTCCCGGTTCGCTGTTCGGGCTTGCCATTGCGCTTGCGGCAAACCGTCTGCATTTCCGCGTGTCGCAGGTGCTTATCGTCATCGCCATGACGGTGGGATTCTTGCCGTTTTCGTACCGTATCATGTCGTCCGCTTATGCGCAGTTCAGGACGACGCTTGATGACGGGGCGCGTTCGCTCGGTGCGGATCGGCTGCACGTGTTCGGCACGGTGCTGCTGCCGCTTGCGGCGGGCGGGCTGTTCTCTTCGTTCGTCTATACGTTCGTGCGCGGCGTGGGGACGCTGAGCGCGGTGATTTTTCTGGTGTCGTTCAAAACGCCGCTCGCTTCGGTACGCATTCTGAATCTGGCGGAGCAGGGCGACTGGGGAAAATCGGCGGCGCTGGCACTGCTTTTGACGGCGGTGACTTTTATGACGCTCGGTGTCGGCAGGCTGGCGATCGGTCGGTTCGTCGGACGGGCAGGGGGCAGATGATGGCAGACAAGGCGACGCTTTCTCTGGAGCATGTTTCATTTTCGTTCGGCAAGACGGCGGCGGTGCACGATTTTTCTATGGAAGTTGCGGCGGGAAGTTTTACCACGCTGCTCGGTCCGTCCGGCTGCGGCAAGACGACGTTGCTTCGGCTGATTTCGGGATTTTTGGAGCCGGATGCCGGGACGATAAAAATCAACGGCGTTGACCAGAGCGGCATCGCCCCCGACCGGCGCAAAGTGGGCATGGTGTTTCAGGATTACGCGCTTTTTCCGCACCTGACGGTAGAAAAAAACCTGCTGTACGGTCTGCGCATTCAGAAAAAGCCGGACGATGAGGCGCGCGCGCTCATGCACCAGACGGCGCGGCTGTTGGGCATTGCGCACCTGCTGGAACGGTATCCGCACGAGTTGAGCGGCGGCCAGCAGCAGCGGGTGGCGTTGGGGCGCGCGCTCGTGCTCAAGCCGCTTGTCCTGCTCATGGACGAGCCGCTTTCCAGCCTTGACGCAAAACTGCGCGCGCTTGTCCGCGACGAGTTGCAGGACATTCAGCGCGATTTGGGTGTTACCACGATGTACGTCACCCACGACCAGGAGGAGGCGTTGTCGCTTTCTGATCGCATTGCCGTCATCAACCACGGTGCGCTTCAGCAGGTAGGCACGCCGCAGGAAGTCTATTTTTCGCCCCAGAATGCTTTTGTCGCCGATTTTGTGGGGCGTGCCAATTTCATTGAGCGCGGTGGCACGACGCAGGTGATTCGTCCCGAATGGGTCTCGTTCGTGGCGGCGGGCGGCGACTTGACGGGCACGGTGCTTTCCGCGTCGTTCTTTGGCGAATCGATCCGCTACCGCATTCAGTGCGATGACGTGGCGGGCGGCGTTGTCATTATGGACGAGCGCACGCGCGACGGCACGGCGATTGGCGCAGGACAGGTCGTTCGCCTTGCCATAACGCATGCGTACACGCTTCCACGGGCATGAACATCTATCAGGCGCATGACAAACGTGCCTACGATTCGCTGTTGCTGCTTGCGGACGAGTCGCCGGCGATGCTGGCACGGTATCTTGACCGTGGCACGATGTATGTCCTTGACGATGACGGCGTAAAAGCGGAAATCATCGTATGCGACGAGGGCGACGGCGTACTTGAAATCAAGAATCTTGCCGTGCTGCCGCAATGGCAGCGGCGGGGGTACGGTCGTGTGCTGGTTGCGTTTGTCTGCGAGCATTATGCGGGAGACTATCGCGTCTTGACTGTCGGTACGGGCGACAGTCCGCTGACCGTTCCGTTTTATGAGCGGTGCGGATTTCGGCGTTCGCGCCGTGTCAAAGATTTCTTCATCAAAAATTACGACCACCCAATCTACGAGGGCGGCATACGGTTGGTCGATATGGTTTACTTGGTAAAAGATTTGTGATGGCGCGCGGCAATTCGTGCCGTGCTGAAACTATCGCCCGTGCAGCGTTGTTTTGAGGGTATGAGACGATTTTTTGCCGCATGGGCAGTCAGTTTTTTTGCAGTCGCGGTGTTTGCGCAGGCGGACTTTCCGTCGCTTGAGCCGACTTTTCTTTTTGACGTGACGGAACAGACGCTTTCGGGCGAGGACGTGATTCGCGCGGGGCTGGAGTTTTCGTTGTGTCCGCCGGATTCCGCGCAGGGGGCGCGGGTGCTTGCTTCCTACCGCGAGCTGGAATCCGCCGTCCGCGCCGGTTCGTTTTTGGCACTTGCGGAAGCCGACCGGGCCGAGGCTATTCTGACGCTTATGTACGAGCGCGTATTGATGCAGTACGTTGCCGACCAGACGAAAATCGACACGATGTTTGCGGCGGGGACATACAACTGCGTGTCATCAAGCGTGCTGTATTTTGCGCTGGCAAAGGCGGCGGGGCTTGCCGTTGCGGGGCAGGAAACGCCCGACCATGCGTTCTGCACGGTTACGATTGGCGGCAAGCGTATTGACGTGGAGACGACGAACCCCGGCGGATTCAATCCTGGTGTCAGAAAACTGGTGGAGCAGACGGCGGACACGACGCGGTATTTTGTCGTGCCGAAAAAGTATTACGCGGGTCGCCGGGAAGTGGGCGAGCGCAAATTCGTCAGTTTGGTGGGACGCAATCTGGTCGCTGCCATGAACGGACGGAACGATTACGCGCGGTGCGTTCCGCTTGCCGCCGCCTGTCTTGCGTTTATGCAGTCTGCGAGCGAAACGGATGCGAAAGCCGTGCGCGCCGATTTTGACACGGTTGCGGGAAATTATGCCGTCGTCCTTGACCAGCATCGTTCGCAGTCCGAGCGCGCGCTTGAATGGCTGGATGCCGTGTATGCGCGGTGGGGATCGTCTGCCGGACTGCGGAAAATCTATGACACGGCGGCATACAACTGCGCGGTCAACTATCTGAACGCAGGGGACGTTGCGCAGGCACAGCGGGCGTTTGTCGCGCACAAGGCTGCCATGAGCGAGAAAAATGCGGCGGCAATTGATACGATGATTTTTGCCCGGTACATCGAGGATTCTGCCCAGTCGCTGCCTGCTGACGACGCGATTGCCTTTTTGCGTGCGCAGCGGAATGCTCCTGCCGCAAAAGACCGCGCGCTTGCCTCGCGTATTGACGAGCTAGAGGCGTTCTGCTGGTATCAGAAACTGAAGCCGTTGTTCGACCAAGGCGATTATCTTGCCGCCGCCGCGCTTGCCGACGAGGGGCTAAAAACGGTGCCGGACAACCGCAACCTGCGGACGATTCGGAGTCAGTGCTATCAGAATTATGCGGTTGACGTGCATAATGCGTTCGCGGCTTTGGTGAACGCGGGCAGATACGACGAGGCTTTGGCGGTCGTGCAGGACGGACTTGCGGTCGTTCCGGCGAATGCGACGCTCAAAAATGACTTGAGACAGCTTCAGGTATTTTTGCAGAGACGGTAGTGTTTTCGCCATCTTCCGGATCGAAATAATCCTGCTGCAAACGCCGCCGCTTTTCAGACGGCTTTAATTCGTATAGGGGGGGGGTGAATATTTCTACATCTTTTGCCGAAATCGGCTTGCTGAAATAGTAGCCCTGAATGACATCGTTCTTGAGTTTTTTGAGCATTTCGTACTGCCATTTGTACTCAACGCCCTCGACAATCAGCTTCATGTTGAGCGAATGCACCAGGTTGATGATGTGCTTGATGAACGATTCCTTGTCTTCCTGCAAGCACGCGTCTATCAGGCTTTTGTCCAGTTTGATTGTCTTGACGGGAATGTAGGTGAGGTAGGCGAGCGACGAATAGCCCGTGCCGAAGTCGTCCAGTGCCAGCTGGATGCCGATCGCGTTGAAGTCTGCCGCAAGATCCTGCGCGATTTTTTTGTTCCCCATGAAGAGGCTTTCGGTAATCTCAATCTGAATCAAGTCGGGCGAAATGTCGTTTTTCTCCATCAGCGTTTTTAAGTAGTTGATGTACTCTTTGTCCGCCATCTGCGCCGCCGAATAGTTAATCGACACTTTGCGGAGCGGAAAGCCGTTCTTGCGCCATTCGACCATCTGCTTGATGACCTGTTCGGTTACGATGCGCCCGATTTTTGCCATGAGGCCGCTCTCTTCCGCAATGGGGATGAACTGGCTCGGATAAATCTTGACGGTCTTTAGGCGCACCAACGCTTCGTAGCCGTGGATTTCGCCCGTCGTGATGTCAACTTGCGGCTGGTACAGGACGTAAAAACCGTCGTCGCTGTTGCAGGCCTTTTCCAGAATCTTGGCGATTTCCTGTTTTGTCTGCCGCTCTTTGAGCATTTCTTTGGTAAAGAAAACGGTCTTGTTCTTTCCCTGCAACTTTGCCTCGCACATCGCGCTGTCCGCGTTGGAAAAGCATTCGTCCACCGTGATGTCGTCTTTGCCCGTGTAGTTGGCAATGCCGATATTTGTCTTTATGAAAATCTGATTTTCGGAGAATTCAAACGGCTCGGAAATAATCTGCTTGATGAGGTAAAGCAGGCTGTCATTCTTGCGCAGGCGCACACCTTTCAGCACGATGGCGAAGTCATCGTTGGCGTAGCGCGCCACCATATAGTCGCTCAGCCGGTCGATTGATTTGAGCCGCCGCGCCATCTCGCACAGGATATAATCGCCGCACGCGAACGTGTAGAACGCGTTCATCAGTTTCAGCTCGTCCACGTCAATCATAATGATGGCAAAATCGCACTTTGCTTTGAGCAGGTTGCGCACCGTCACTTGCGCCACGTAGCGGTTCGGCAGCTTGGTGAGGCTGTCGGTGTCATGCGAACGCCGCAATTGCCGCGCATAATGGAATATGAGTATGAGCAATAGCATCAGTGAAGCGACAATCAAGATGAACGGAATGAGCACGATATGGAACTGATTCCAGAACGATGGTTTTTCGTTTACCAAAATCGTTCCTTTGGGCAGCAGGTGCGCGTTCAGCCGGAAATGTTTCAGCTGTTCGTCGTCAAAATAGAAGTGCGACGGCAAATCTTTTTTGAGCGGAAAATCGCTCATGCTTTTTCCGTCCAAAACATCGATGATTACCTGCGCGGAATACCGCCCCGCCTCGATAAAGTCGAACAGATAGCCGCCCAAAAATCCTTTGCCCACAGAGCCGAACAATTTAGTGTACACGGGGATTTTTGCGTGCGTGTAGAAGAAGTGCGCCGTTTCGGGAATCGAATGGTAAAATCCTTCCTTGTCAAAGTATGCGCTCAGGCAGATGAGGATGGTGTCGTCGGTGAACTGCGCGATTTGCTTGCCCAGATCCGTGCGCGTATAATCGGACGTTTTGAGCGCGCTGAACGTAAATTCAGGATAGCGGTTCTTGAGCGCGAAAAACCGCTTTGCTTCGTTCCTGCCGCTTTCCGTGGAATCATCGTACACTGCCGTGATGTTCGTCGCCGTTTTGTTCAGTTTTGTTGCCAGATCGATTGTCTGCGAGAAATCGGACTGGTTCAGCGAGCCCGTGACGAACGGATTCTGCGCCGCAAGCTGCACCGTGTCGGGGTCGTTCAGCCCAAAAAACACCATCGGCGTTTCGGGGAACAAATCGTCCTGATGCTCCAGGGCAAAGGCGAGCGCGGCGGCATCGCCCAGAAGGACGGCATCGTATTTTTCCTCGTGCTCCAGTTTGAAGTGGTCTATTTTGTATTTGATCGTCTCATAGAACAGCGTGGCGTTTTCCGGCGAGTCATAGATTTTCATGTCCATGTACTCGGTGTCGCAGATGACGTTGTTTTTCTCAAATACGCCAAAAATCCCCGTCAGCTGGGCGTTGACGGTATCGAGATTCTCACTGTAGGAAGAGATAAAAAGGACGCGCCGCTCGGCATCGGCATCCAGTAACGGGGTGTGGCGCGCGTTCCGCATGGACTGCACATATCCCATGCAGAGCATGACTATGCTGAAAATAATACCTGCTGTCGCAAGCCCGATGAGAGAAAAACTCAGAAATCGGGGAAATTTTTTGTCTTTTTCCATAAATTCCCCCTCCCACCCCCAAAGGATTTCCCGTCCCAATACCCATATCCATTATATACACGAACAACCGATTGCGCAAGCAAAATCAGCATACCCCGACGCACGAATAAAACGCCCGCTACGGTGATGTGGCGGGCTAGGGTAGTGCTTATAATCCTTTATTTTGTTCTTGTTGTTGATTCTGGTCATATTCCATGCCGTTATATTGTATCCAGAACGAACCCATGTTGCGGACCAAATCTTTACGGTTGAGTTTGTCAATTTGGTTGCTGGGAACGCGCAGGGTATTGCGGTTGCTTAATTGGAAACCAGAGGATGCCGCCAGGTCACGGGCGCCCCACAGACTGGCGTTCAGCAAAGACAGGTTAACGGCTTCTTGCAGTGTGCCTACGCTAACGCCCGAGCGTGCCGCTGCGGTTTGTAACAAGTTATTCAAGCGGGATTCGACATTGTTGTAATCTTTGGCAACTTCTAAGCGCTGTAAATCTTGTTCAAGGCTGGCTTTCTCTTGGTTAAATTGTAAGTTTTGTGAGTCTTTCAGGTTACCCAAAGAATCGTTGTAAGAGCGGTGTGCTAACATACTGTAGCATGCTTCAAAAACTCTGTAATCATTGGTGTTGGCAGGAATCCCCCCCCGTAACTTTGGCGGCAACCGCGCCCAAAATTTTACCATAATTTGATCTATTTTGCGCAATATTTATATCCATTTCCAGCGAGCCATAACCATCGTACGGCATGCCGTTCGCATCAACGAAAACTTCGTTGCAAATGG
>CAZSOK010000041.1:0-3448 GCA_964608445.1 uncultured Treponema sp.
CTAGAACAAAATGATTTCTTCGTAGCACTCGATGGCGAACTGGTCGGTCATGCCTGAAATGAATTCGATCACGCATTTTTGGTACGATTCGTTGTCGGTAAGGTCAAAGACGACGGGGGTTTGGTAGTGGTGCGTGGCTTTGCGGCTGAGGTCATAATTGGTGTAGCGCACGAGCCAGTCGTCAAAGGTTTTGCCCAGTTTGTGGTACTGGACGAACGCGCGCGGCAGATGACCGTTGCGCACGAAACTTTGTATGCCCATGAGCGTGTCGTGCAGCGTGCCGATGATGTTCGACGCGTATTTTTGGAATTCGCGCAGCCGCCAGTGGTTGTAGATGTTCGCGTAGCTGAATTTTTTCAGTTCGGTAATGAAGCGGAAGTAGTGGTCGCTGAAGCACAGCCCCGTCTGCGGCGTGCTCTGTTCGCACAGATCGACAATCATGTCGTTTATCAGCACGGTGGTGTTCACGGCTTTTCCGCTGCGGTGGGTGAGCGGCTTGCCGTTCCGCATGATGCCGACGGTTTCCGCGACGATTTCGCGCAGCTGGCGGTAACTTCCCATGTCGAGGATGTGGTAGATCCGCGCGTCCTCAATGTCACGCCCCAGGAAGGCGATTTTGTCGCTCAGCTTGACCACGCAGCCTTCCCAGGTGTACGGCTGTTCCTGCCCCGGTCGTTTGATGTCGTACAGCTGCATGGCGTTGTCGCGCGGGCGGATTCCCTGCTGGTCGATTTCCCCGCAATGGCAGATAAGCCCGTCGCGCACGGCATAGGTCAGGTTGAGCGGCTGTTCGCTTCCGTCGGGATTCTGCAAGGTTTCGATATAATCCGCAAAGAATAGGCTGTTGCGTTCGTGCCAGAATTTTTTGGGGGCGTTCGCGCCTGTTTTTTGGCGCATGAGCGCGTTCAGGCAGTCTTCCCCGTGGTGGCCGAACGGCGCGTGCCCGATGTCGTGTCCGATGGCGATCGATTCCGTCAGTTGCTCGTTCAGTCCCAGGTATTTTGCGATTGTGGTGGCGACCGACGCGACGTGCAGGACGTGTTCCATGCGCGTACATACGTGGTCGTTGTGCGGGGCAAAGAAAACCTGCGTCTTGTGTTTCAGGCGGCGGTACGCCTGGCAGTGCAACAGTCGCGTGTAATCGCGCTCGAATTCCGAGCGGATGGCATTGCCGCGCTCGTACATATTCGTCTCGCGGCGGATTGCCTGCTCCCATTTGTGGTTGAGCGAGTCGCAGCGCACGTTCTCAAAGGCATGTTTCATACGGACAGTATAGCGGGCAGAAAAACGATGTGCAAGGTTCGTGCGGCGTTGCGGTCAGCGGACGGGCGCGATATGCCGTATGCGCGCCTCTTGACATGACGCGACCAAACCGATAGTATTGTTACCCATAGTGAGAGAGTAAGTGGGTGACAATTATGCAGAAAAAGGTGTTTCGTTCGGCGGTCGTGGCGTTTTTTGCGGCGATTATCTGCGCCACGGGATTTTTCCGCGTTCCCGTGCCGGGCATTCAGCAGGGGATTCTCATTCAGAATGCGATGTGCGTCCTGACGGCGGTGCTGCTGGGCGGCATGGCGGGCGTGCTGCCGACCGCGCTGTTCGTGGCGGTGGGCGTTCTGGGGTTGCCGGTGTTCGCGGGCGGGCAGGGCGGCTTTCAGGTCCTGACGCATATTCACGGCGGATACCGCATCGGCTGGGTGCTTGCGGCGTTGGTCGCGGGCGTGATTTCGCGCCGTCCGTCGGTTGCCGAAAAGCACGTGACGAAAGGCATGGTCGTCCGGCTGTCGCTGGCGGTGCTGATCGGGCTGCTGGTCGTGTATGTTCCCGAACTGTTGTATGTCGTCGCGTTTGAAAAAGCGTCGCTAGGTGTCGGCGGTGCGGTTCGTCTGTTCGTCGCGGCGTTTTTCGCGCCGTTTTTGCTGGTCGATTTGTTGAAGGCGGTCGTGGCGGTGGTGCTCGCGCTGAAAATCCGCCCGGTGGTCGCGCAGTATCTGTATGAGTGACGGGCGGGACGCATGAGCGCGATTACGGTAGACCGGGTGACCAAGACGTTCTCCACGCCTGACGGCAAAAAGACGGCGGTGCGCGACGTGTCATTTTCGCTTGCTGGAGGCTCGCTCACGGTGATTGGCGGCGAGAACGGATCAGGAAAAAGCGTGCTGATGGGCATCATTGCGGGGCTTGACACGGCGACGGCGGGAACGGTTTCGGTATGTGGAAAGGCGGGCTTGGTGTTTCAGGAGGCGGACACGCAGATTTTGGGCGAGACACCGCGCGAGGATGTCAGTTTCGGCCCGAAGAACCAAAAGAAATCAAAAACAGCGGTTGCCCAAGCCGTCCAGTCCGCGCTGGAGCAGGTGGGACTGACGGCGAAGGCGGATTTTCCGGCGCGGTTTCTTTCCGGCGGCGAAAAGCGGCGGCTTGCGGTCGCGTGTATGCTTGCCATGGACTTGCCGATTATTATGTTTGACGAGCCGTATGCGAACCTTGATTTTGGCGGCGTGCGGCAGGTGAACGCGCTTGTCCGGCAGCTGAAGGCGCAGCGCAAGACGGTCGTCATTTTGACCCATGAGCTGGAAAAATGCTTGGGGCTGGCTGACCGGTTTATCGTGCTGTTCCGGGGCGAAAAAGTGTTTGACGGCACGCCGCAGGAGGGCATCGCGCAGCCGCTGGAATCGTGGAATATCAGGAATCCGCTTGCGCGGTATGATTCGGTCGCCGATTTGGTGTGGTGATATGGCGCGGTATTTGGCATTCAGCTACAAGGCAGGCAATTCGTTCGTGCACCGGCTTCCGGCGTGGGTAAAAATACTGTTCGTCCCTATCTGCAACATACTGATTTTTTCGCTTCCGTGGTATGTGGCGGCGGGATTCGTGCTGGCGCAGACTGCGCTTTTTTGCGCCCTGCGTTTTTCGATCCGTGAGCAGTGCGCCGATGTCATGCCGGTCATCTGGTACGGCGCGTTCCTGTATCTTATGGGATTCGGGGCGGCATGGTATGCGCTCGCGCGGACGGAGGCGTTTTGGGACGCGGCTGCGCAGGCGGCGTTTCGTGTGGCGGCAGACCGCGTGACAGGCGTGCGCGTGCTCAAGTTTTTTGCCTGTGTGCAGAGCGCGTCGCTCATGTTCAAGACATCCACGTCGCTGGAACTGCGCGAGGGCATTGAGACGATTGAGCGGACAATCCGGCGGTGGCTTCCGTGCAAAAAAGAAGCGAAGTGCGCCGCATCGGTGGCGTTGCTCGTCAATTTTATCCCCGCCGTGTTTGCCTTGTGGCAGCAGCTCAAACGGGCATGGATCGCGCGGGGCGGCAGACGGTCGCTCCGCATGGTTCTGGTGATTATTCCCGTCCTCTTTTTTGTCGGGCTGAAATACGCGTTCGACACGACCAAAGCCGTGCTGAATCGGACGGGAGCGTGATGAGGGGCTGTTTTTTGGGAGATGACGG
>CAZSOK010000041.1:3548-13257 GCA_964608445.1 uncultured Treponema sp.
GCGGGATTTTGTTATAGTGTCGGCGGTGCTTTTTCGTGCCGTATGGGGAATCTGAAAGATGAGAAAATATGGTCTGGGCTTTGTCACTGACGAGCAGATTTTTAACCATGTCCGCGAAACGGTGGAAAAATACCGCTATCATATCGACCTGCGCGAATTCAACAAGAATCTTATCGACCCGATAAAACTCACGTTTGACGCGAGCGTGTATCATCAGACTATCCGGCAGACCATAGCGTCCGAATGCGGCAGGCAGATTGACAAGACGAATACGAACCACATCGGTTATTTTCATCAGAATATGTTCAGGCTTGCCGGAAACGGCTGGGACGTTCCGAAGAACGGCGCGGACGGCGGATTTGACGTGACGAATCATGGTCGGCATATTTTCTGCGAGGTGAAGAACAAGCACAACACGATGAATTCTGCCGCCGCAAAAAACACGTACATAAAAATGCAGAGCAAAATTCTGGAAGACGACAAGGCAGTCTGCTATTTGGTCGAGGCGATTGCCGCACGGTCACAGGACGTTCCGTGGGGAATAACGATTGACGCGAAAAATTACCGGCATGACAGGATTCGCCGCATCTCAATGGACAAGTTTTACGGGATTGTCTTTGGGCAAAGCACGGCGTTCGCGCATCTTTGCAAGGCACTGCCTGCCATTCTTGCGGATGTCATCGCCGAAGGAAACGTGGCAGCCAGCACGAACACGGTCTTTGACGAGCTTGCCGCGATTTCGCCGGACATCTTGAAAAGCCTGTACCTCCTCTCATTCAAGACATACGAAGGATTTGGAGATTTCTGATGGCCGTGATCAATTCCGTGAATCTTGCGAGCGTACTCGGCATATCGAACGCAACGGTGCATGCCTGGGTCGCTTCCGGGAGGATCGTGCCGATAAAGAAAGACGAACGATACTATTACTTCGACACGGAAAAACTTGCCATTCCCGAAATTGCCGCCATGGAGCATACCGACTGGGAGCGCGAGTCGGAATCGCGTCCGCTCCGTGCGTACTCGTCGATTGAGCTGTTCGCGGGCGCGGGCGGGCTTGCGCTCGGCTTGCAGACGGCGGGATTTTCTCCCGTGCTGTTGAGCGAGATTGACCATGATGCCTGCGAGACGCTCCGGCTGAACTGCAAGGGAACGAATGTCGTTGAGGGCGACGTTCACGGCATCGATTTTTTGCCGTACAGGGATCGGATAGACTTTCTTTCGGGCGGCTTTCCCTGCCAGGCGTTTTCGTATGCAGGAAAACAGCGCGGCTTTGAGGATGCGCGCGGAACGTTGTTCTTTGAGCTTGCCCGCGCAATCAGGGAAGTCCGTCCCAAAGTCTTTCTTGCCGAAAATGTGAAAGGGCTGGTCAGTCACGACAAAGGCAGGACGTTCAAGACCATTTCCCGCATCATCGCGGACTTGGGATATACGCTCGTTGAGCCGCGCATCCTGCGGGCGGTCATGTACAAAGTGCCGCAAAAGCGGGAGCGGATTTTTTTGGTCGGCATTCGCAATGATTATGCCGGAAGCGTTTCGTTCCGCTGGCCTGCGCCCTATCATCGGGTCGTGACGCTCCGGGACGCGTTTTACAAAGGGGAGCTTTTTGATGCTGACGTGCCGGAAAGCGACGGGCAGCAGTATCCGCAGAAAAAAGCCGCCGTCCTCGCGCTTGTTCCGCCGGGCGGCGACTGGCGGAATCTTCCGGCTGATGTGCAGAAAGCGTATATGAAAGGAAGTTTTTACCTTGGCGGCGGAAAAACCGGCATGGCTCGCCGCCTGTCGCTCGACGAGCCTTCGCTGACTTTGACGTGCGCGCCTGCCCAAAAGCAAACGGAACGCTGTCACCCGTTGGAAACCCGTCCGCTGACGATTCGTGAGTATGCCCGGATTCAGACGTTCCCGGATTGCTGGCAGTTTTCGGGGAGCATGACGAGCCAGTACAAACAGATTGGAAACGCCGTTCCCGTCAACCTTGCCGCGGCAATGGGCAGGGCATTGATTCGACTGATGAATGACATTACGCTGCTTTCTTCCGCCGAAAAGACGGAAGAAAGCCAGGCGCATTCGGCATTGCGGGCGTAGATTTTCTCACGCAGGCGAACGCGCTGTCACCATGCCGACTCCACGGCGCATTTCAGCGAGACGCGCGTCCAGGTCGTCTTGTATTTGAGCGTCGCGCTTGCGTTCACGCTGCTGCTTGCTTTTTCGCTGTTTTTGTACGTGACGGCGTAGCCGCCCGTGAGCGTGAGCATTCGTGCCGATCCGGGGCTTGCGCTTGCGTTGAGCGAAATGATGTCTTTGGTGTTGCCCGTTTTTGCCGCCGGCGGGTAGCGGTCGTACCCGAACGAGCAGGACGCGCGGATTTTTTCGCGCACGAGCGACGTGCTGGCATCGACGGAATAATAAGTGTCGGGCATGGTGCTTGCGGTCAAGGCACTGCCGTCTATGATGATGTTCGTTGCCCCGGCGGTCATTTTTGCGGTGAACGGCTGGCTTTCGTAGGCGACTCCCGCGCCCCATTTGAGCGTGCGGTACGATTCGGCGGCGCGGGTGTTGAGGATTTTCTGTTCAGCGAGCGCGTGGATTCCGAGGCGGATTGCGGCGGCGCGGGGCAAATCAAACTGCACCTGCGGGTTTATGCCGAACTGGCTGACGGTGCGGCAGATAGTTGCTGATGCTCCCACGAGCGGAACGGTGCGGGGCGTGGCGGAAACCATGGGAATCGAAAAAAACGAGAGATCGAGCAGGACGGCGCGGAACGTGGTGCGGGCAGTCGCTTTTATCCATACGGCGCAGGGCGAAAAATCGGCGGCAAACGGTGTCTGGTGGAATCCGACGGACAGGTTTGCCTTGAGGAACGGGCTTCTGAACGCGCTTTCCCAGCTTGCCGCGAACAGCTGCGTTTCGTCAAAAAAGGCAGGGGTGTTTGCGAGCAGTTTTTGGGTCGTGTTGCTTGCGCGTGCCAAAAATCGTCCTGCCGTGAACGCGTTCTGTACGCTGATGTATTTGCCCGGTCGTGCGGAAAACGAGAACGACGCGCATGCTATATCGTCCCTGGCGACGGCGAACTGCGCTTCCAGCGGAATGCCCCACCGTTTTTTCGGCACGGACAGCGACGCGGACACGGCGAACGGCTTGACGGCAGATGTCAGCGTCGGCAGGCTGCTTCCGATGCCCGCCGAAAAGCCGAACGATTTTTTGAGCGGATTCACGGTCGTTGACGGCGTGGGATTTTTCAGGCGGCTGACGGAGCGTGAGAACGTGAGCGTTCCCGCCTTGACGGCAATCGGGAACGGCGTATTCAGCGTGCCGCCCGCGCCAAAACGCACGTCGTTGCACAGGGCGAACGCATCTGCGGGCGAGGACACGCTGCTGAACGCCGACCATTTCGTTTTAGGCAGCGTCACGTAACTGCGCGCGTCCACCGAGAAGGCATCGTTCCCCAGCACGATCCTTCCTCCGGCCGAACCGCTCGCCGTGTTTTCTTTTTTGTCGTCCCTCGGAAGCGAGAGCGACATCGTTTCTTTGACCTCGGCGAATTTGAATATCGGCGCGGCGCAGACGGTGCTTGTTGCCCAAATCGTCAGGGCAATAAAATAAGACAGTGTTTTCATACTGTCTTATAGGCACAGAAATTTCATTTTTCCCAAAAATGCGGGAAAAAAGTGTCGTTTTTTGCATAAAAAATCCCGCATGGCGCGGGATTTCGGTTTGGTCAGGCTGAACTAGCGGATTGCCTTTGCCGACGAGTTGACAACGTAACTCTGCGCGTCGGCGAACTGGTCGATTTTTGCCACCTGCGTTTTCCAGTATTCGGCCTCGCTTGGCGTGGTGTACGATCCGATTCTGACGCGGTAGAACACCTTGCCCTTTGCGTCGGTGTAGGTGAACACTTCGCTCGGAATTTTGTTCGATTCAAGCGTGGCGCGCGCGTCATCGGCATTTTTCTTGGTGGCATACGAGGCGACTTGCACCCAGAAACGGTCGGGCACTTTGAGGCCTGCCGGCACCGTCGATGTTGCGGGCGCGGCTGTTTTTGCCGGTGCGCTCGTAGCGGCGGCGGGAGCCGGCGCGGGCTTGGCGGGTGCGGGCGTTTGTGCCGGCGCAGGAGTCGCCTTTGCCACGGGCTTGGGCTGCTCGTAGTTGTACGTGTACGATTCCGTTTTTGCCGCTTGCGCGCTTGCGATCTGCGCGGCGGTCGTCTGGTTGTTTGCCGTCACGGCGGGCGTTGACGATTTCAGTGCGTTCAGGTCGATAGTCGTCACCGTTTCGTCGCTGTATAGCGTCGTCTTGTCCGTATAGACCGTCAGGTTGTCTGCCTGAATCTGCTGCGGGACAGCCGTATCGTTCAGGGCGACTTGCTCAAACGGAGAGGCGGGCGCGTCCGAAAGCGCGTTCGTGTTCGCCTGCGCGATCGTGTCGTTGGCGGGGATTGTCTGCACGGCATATGTCGTCGGGGTCGTCCAGCCTTCGGTCGGATTGAATGCGGCCTGCTGCGTTTTGTTGCCTTTCGTTGACGTTGACAGGATAATCGCGGCTCCCACCACGACCAAAAGGAACAGTCCCGATGCCGTGATAATCCACAGCGTTCTTCTTTCTTCCATAGCGATAACCTCGTTACCGGCAGGCTTTGAGGAATGCAGAAATGGCGCGTTCCAGTGTGTGCACGTTGCCGGTGTTATGTACCCTATAAATATCGGCACGTGTTTTTTTATATTTAGCAAAGAGTTGCCGCTGCTGCCAAAATCTTGCGAGAATCTGCGCGGTTTTCATGCCGTCGCGGCGTTTTGCGCGGAAGAAACGGACGGGCAGCGGGGCGGTGACGAACAGGATCGCGTCGCACCGTTCGATCGCGCTGACTTTGTACAGCACCGTCGCGTTGATGACGAGCGGCTGATTTTGGTGGGAGTCGATGAACGAGTCGATGAGGCGGCTGACGGCAGGATGCACGAGCGATTCTTGCAGGGCGAGCAGTTTTTTGTCCGCAAAGATGAGCGAACCCAACGCCCGCCGGTCGAGCGAGCCGTCGGCAGCCGTGAGCGTGATGTTTTTTGCGGCGGCATACGGCGCGAACGTCTTGATAACCGCCGTTTGCAGGTCGTCCTGCGCCAGGGCTTGGTGCGCGAGCGCGTCCGCGTCCACGGCGGCAAACCCATATTTTTCCAGAATCGATGAGACGACGTTTTTTCCCGCCGCCATCGGGCCGGTGACGCAAAGTATCAATGGAACAGTCCCCAGCTGCTGCCGTGTTCGACGGAGACGCGCAGCGGCACGTCCAGGCGGACGGCGTGTTCCATGCGTTCTTTGACGAGCGCGATGGTGTCGGCAATGGTCTGTTCGTCGTCGGGGCATTCAAAGATAAGCTCGTCATGCACTTGCAGCAGCAGCCGTGCGCCCGTCGGGTGTTCGCGCAGCGCGTCGTCCACGGCAATCATCGCCTTTTTCACGATGTCGGCGGCGGTTCCCTGGATGGGCGTGTTGGTCGCGATGCGCTCCGCGCCGTTTTTTTCCATCCTGTTCGCACTTGTTATGGCGAGCAGGGGGCGGCGGCGGCCGAACAGCGTCTCCACGTAGCCCGTCTCCTCGGCTTTTTTGATCGTGTTTTCGATGAAGCCTTCGATGCCCGCGTACTGCGCAAAATACTGCTCGATGAACGCCTTTGCGCGGGGCATCGGAATCCCCAGCTCACGCGCAAGGCGGAACGCGCCCATGCCGTACATCACGCCGAAGTTGATTGTCTTTGCGGTGCGGCGCATTTCGGGCGTGACCTGCGCGGCGGGAATGCCGTAGATAAGCGCGGCGGTTGACTTGTGCACGTCCGTGCCTTCGTTGAATGCCGCGCACAGCTGGGGGTCGCCGCTCAGATGGGCAAGCACGACCAGCTCAATCTGCGAGTAGTCCGCGCTGATAAGGACCGTTCCCGGCGCGGCGGTGAATGCCGCGCGTATGCGCCGCCCGGCCTCCTCGCGCACCGGGATATTCTGCAAGTTGGGGTCGCGGCTGGAAAGTCGTCCCGTCGCCGTTCCCGTCTGGATAAAACTCGTGTGGATTCTGCCGTGCTCGTCCGCCATGTCGGGGAGCGTCTCCACGTAGGTCGAAAGCAGCTTTGCGAGGTTGCGGTATTCCAGAATCTTCTGCGGGACGGGGTCTTGGGCGGCGAGTTCTTCCAGCACCGCGCTGTCGGTGGAAAACCCGCGCTTCGTCTTTTTGCCCGGCTTCAGCCCGCGCTCTTCGTACAGCACTTTGCCCACCTGCTGCGGGGAGGCGATGTTGAATTCATGCCCCACGAGCGCGTAGGTTTCGTTCTTGGTGGCGGCAAGGTGCGCCTTGAGTTCCGTCTCATAGGAAGCGAGCGACGGCGCGTCCAGGTGAATGCCGCGCAGCTCCATGCCCGCCAGAATCGGCAGGACTTTCATCTCCATTCCTGCAAAAAGGTCGTAGAGCGGCGAGGCTTTGAGGAGCGGCAGATAATACTGCCACAGCTGCCAGGTAAAGTCCGCGTCCTCCGCGCCGTATCGGGCGGCGGTTTCCAGCGGAACGTCGGCGAACGTGCCGTTCCGGGGGACGATTTCTCCGTATTCCGTGCCTTTGAGCGAAAGTTTCGTCTCGGCAAGATGCTCCAGCCCGTAGGCGACTTTTCCCAGCCGGTCCGGCTCGATCAGCCACGCGGCAATCATCGTGTCGGCAATGGTGGCGGCAAAGTGGATGTCGTCCTCGTGCTGCGGGTTGACCAGTTTTCCCAGCCCGTTCGTCCACAGCACCTCAATGTCGAACTTGGCATTGTGGAAGACAATCGTCACGTTCGGCGCGTTGAACAGGCGGGCAAGCGTGTCGAGCGCGTCTTTTTTGCCCATCGTCTCGGCGAACAGCGCGTCGTTCAGGATGAGCGGCACGTAGAATCCTTCGCCCGCCGTGGCACTCATGCTGAATCCCACGAGGTTTGCCGTGAAAGTGTCCAGCCGGTCGGTTTCGGTGTCGAGCGCGACCGAGCCGCCCGCGGCGATGATGCCGTCCACGAACGCCGCGAATTCGCCCGCGTCGGTGAGGGCGCGGTACTGTCCTTCGTTCTGCTTTGCCGCCTTTATCTCTTTCTGCACGCGCAGGACCGCCTTGCGCGACGATGACGCGACGATGTTTTCCCCCGATTCGGTGGCGAGCGTCATGTACAGTTTTGCGACGGCGGGCAGCTCAAAGGCGATAAGCTCGGTCGCGGTTTCCTTGAAGTGGAGCGCGTCCGTCTTGAATTCGTCCGGGTCATGCACGCACGGCACGTCGTCGCGCAGCGTGATGAGTTTTTTTGACAAGAGCGCGTCGTCTTTGCCCGTGCGGAGGTTTTCGCCCTGCGCGCCGCCGATCGCCTCGGCATGGGCAAGAATCGCGTCGAGGTCGCCGTACTGATTCAGCAGTTTGACCGCGCTTTTCGGGCCGATGCCTTTTACGCCGGGAACGTTGTCCGCCGAATCGCCCATCAGGCTGAGCAAGTCGAGCAGTTTTGCCGGGGGAACGCCCCATTCTGCGGCAACGCCGTCCGCATCGACCTCCGCCCAGACCTGTGTCTTGTCCGGCTTGAGGATGTGCGTCGTGTCACAGGCAAGCTGCATCAGGTCCTTGTCGGCAGAAAGGATGGCGCAGTGCCGTCCGTTCGCCTGGCAGTGCCGCGCCACCGTGGCGATGATGTCGTCCGCCTCGAACCCGTCGCAGCGGAGCACGGGAACGCCGAGCACGCGCAGGAGCGACTCGATCCAGGGAATCTGCGCCAGCAGGTCGTCGGGAGTCTTCGCGCGGGTTGCCTTGTACTCGCTGAACATTTCATGCCGGAACGTGGGCGTGCGCGAATCGAATGCCGCCACCAGGTACTGCGGGCTGTACCGCTTGACGATAGCGTACAGGTTGCGGAAAAAACCGTAGACTGCGGAGACGTTCTCTTTCTTGCTGTTGGTCAGCGGATGCGAGATGAACGCGTAATACTCGCGGTAAATCAGCCCGTAGGAATCAAGGACGAACACGGTCCTGTCGTCAAAAAAATCTGCCATAGGGAGAGTATACAGCGGATGCCGCTTTTTGTCTTGCCCTTTTTCTGCCGAAACGGACGAGGTGAAGTCGCCCCCCGCAATCCTGCTTGACAAGCCGCGCCAAAATTGCTACAAAAAGATACCACTTTGCAAAAGCGGGAGTAGTCTGCGATTGCAGGAGCAACATACCCGACGAAAGTCTGTTCCTGCAAGTCCGAGACATCGGATGACAAGACCTTTTGCGTAGAGATGCGGCTGGCATTTTTGCGCGGAAGGTCTTTTGTTTTTATGGGGCAAAATAAGGAGAATCGCCATGGCATTGAAATGGGTCGTGCTGGGAATCGCCGTGCTGATGTACGCGCTGGTGATTATGTTTCAGGAAAAGAAAGTGTGGTTCACGTCGGTTGCCGCGCTTTTCGTGGTGCTGCTGGGGACGGTGTTCCCCGCGCAGGTTTTTCTGGGCGAGGGGAGGGCGTTCGCGCTGCTGCATGCGCTCGGTGCGCTGGTCAACTGGAACGTGCTGATGATTTACGTGGGCAGCATGACGATTGCCGCGCTCTTCCTGTACTCAAAAGTGCCGGCAAAGATTGCGGACATGCTGGTCTCCGTCGCGCCGAGTACCGGCATTGCCATCGTGCTGATTTTGGCGATGACGGGCATTATCTCCATTTTCGTGGAGAACGTGGCGACCGTGCTCGTCATGGCGCCGATTGCCCTGTCGCTGTGCAGGAAACGCAATCTCAATCCCACCTACGTGATGATCGGGCTTGCCGTCATGTCGAACCTTGAGGGGACGGCGACGCTCGTGGGCGACCCGCCGAGCATGATTTTTGCCAGCTACGCGGGCTACAACTTCAACGACTTTTTCGTGCATCAGGGCAAGATTTCTATCTTCTTTTTCATTCAGGCGGGGCTGCTGGTCGGCTGCCTGTTTTTCTACCTGTTCTTTGCGCACGACCGGGAAAAAAGCGTCGTGCAGACCGAGCCGATTCTTTCCGTCGTGCCTGCCGCGCTCCTGCTCGCGCTCATCTTCGGGCTGGCGGGCATTTCGTTCGTCAAGACGGACTTTGCCTACCTTTCCGGCCTGTACTGCTTTGCGCTCGGCGTGATCGGCGTGGCGTGGTACTTTGCGGCGCAGAAAAAAGGCGCGGGGGAGACCTGGGATTTGGTCAAGGGGCTTGACTGGGAGACGATCGCCTTTCTCATCGGCATTTTCGTGGTGGTCGGTGCGATCAGCGAGACGGGCTTGCTCGGCGACTTTGCGGCGTTCCTCGCGCGGGTGACGGGCGGCAGCGTGGTTGCGGGATTCGTCCTCGTGCTTGCCGTGTCGATCCTCATCTCCGGCTTTGTGGACAACGTGCCGTACATCATCGTCATGCTTCCCGTGGCAGGTTCGCTCGCGGAGCAGATGGGCATCAACAAGGAGCTGCTGATGTTCGCCCTGCTGATCGGCTCGTGCCTGGGCGGCAACCTGACGCCGTTCGGGGCGAGCGCGAACGTGGTCGCCATGGGCATCCTCAAGCGGGAGGGGCATCCCATCCGCTTTTCGGGCTGGCTCAAAGTCTGCCTGCCGTTCACCGTCCTGACCACTGCCGCCGCCGCCGTGACGTTGTGGCTCGTGTGGGCATAACCGGCCAGGACATTCCGTGATGCCCCGGTTTGCCCGCAGTGAGCGATGCCCTGCTTGCCACGGGCGG
>CAZSOK010000042.1:0-13021 GCA_964608445.1 uncultured Treponema sp.
AAGAAAAAACCGGCAGGAATCCTGCCGGTTTTTTGCCAGAAAGCGCGCTTACTGCTTCTGGAAGATGATGTAATCCAGGTACATACCCGTTTCGCCTAATTTATTCGGGCGGGTCGGGTCGTTCTGCTGGATGCACAGTTCCACGGTCTTCTCCGCGTCGATCGTGAAGTTTATGGGTGTGCGGGTAGTCAGCTCGTATGTGCCGAGCGGCGGGTCAGACGGATATGAGCGGTAGTAAACACCGTCAAGGCATACGTTGAACGCATCGTGTGCCCCGTCGGGAGCCTTTTCGTTCACGAGACCGACATAAGTACCAGCCGGGAATGTAACGAGTGCCTTTGCGACCGACTCTTCACTCATCAACTTGCCTGCATAGTAGCCTGAAGCCTCAGCGTCTTCGACGATAAGGAATTCTTCGTTGTACATGCTCTCAAGCTCAATCTTGAGCTCTGAGCCTGTGAACGTGAACGTTGGTACTTCCGCCGGGGATTCCGGTTTCGGCGGAATGACCGGGGCGGGGGCTGCCGCAGCCGCTGCGCCGCTTGTAGAACCACAAGAAGCGAGCATCGCAATCGCCGCGAGCGATGAGACGACGGTAACAACTTTGTTTACCAATTTCATTGTAATCTCCTCCTAGCTTGAGATACTTCATTATCCTACGATTTTTTTTTCGTGTCAAGCAAAAAATATGCGGGGGAAAGGGCATTACGGGCGCAGGATTTTTTCCACGTATGCCGGGTCTGCGGCGACGATTTTCAGCAGGGGCAGTCTTTGTTCAGGATGGTTTCCATGTAGGCAATCACTTCTTGGAAGCCTTTCTTTTTTATGTCGAACCCGATTGATTCTTCGCACATCCGCAGTTCCTTGATTTTCTGTGCGATTTGATGCTCGTAGGCAGGAATGTCTCTCCGCCTTTTTGTCTTCCGTATTGTCCGCAGAAATCTGTCGCATATCTTTCGGTATGAATCTATGACAAGACGCTCAAGATGCCCGTTTGCGCGTTCGAGTTGTTCAAGCACGTATGATTTTTTTTCAAGGATATCGACAGAATAAATGTTCATCATATGCGTGAGCGCGTCACGAAACTGCGTCATGTACACGATAAAACTTTTTGAATCGAGTTCCTCAAGATAAATAATTCTCGCTCACGACATTCCTTATGAGGTTATGAAGTTCTTCGTAGGTATTGGTAATTCATAGGACTATTTGCCGGCCAGCTTTAGCAGCCTGTCAAAATAAGGAGTCTCCAAATCTTTTCTCGCTTCTTTCATCGTCTTTGGATAGCCGTCCTTTAAATTATAGCCGAAGCCTATTCCCGTATAGTCCAAGGCATTGTATTCGGGAAACCTAAATGAATCCGTATGTATCGATTCCCTTACGGCTTTGAGCGTATTGGCATATGTATTCATAGCAGTATATACCTCGATACATAGTATCGCGCATAAAGACTGATTCCGCAAGAGGAGGCAAAAAGATATTCACCCCTTGCGCCCGAAGCCGGGGACGATGGGCTTGGTGAAGCTTTTGCGCATGGCGGCGAGGATGTCCTGCGCGGCCTGGGCATCCACGGCTTGGGGCGGCTCATGGTATGCCACGAGGCTGGCGGGGATTTCGTCAAGGAAGCGGCTGGCCTCGCAGGCGATGATGTCGCGCAGCCGGCGGCGGTGGCGGCAGGCGGAGATGAACAGCTTGTCGCGCGCGCGGGTAATCGCCACGTAGAACAGGCGGCGTTCTTCCTCCACGGCGGCGTTCCCGCCTTCCTCCACGGCGCGGGCATGGGGGACGATGCCTTCTTCCGCCCCCGCGATGAACACGACGGGGAATTCCAGTCCTTTTGCGGCGTGGATCGTCATCAGGTTGACCTTGCCTTTCTCCTCGCCGTCGTCAAGGTCGTCGCGGCTCAGCAGCGTGATGCGGTTCAGGTAGGCGTAGAGGTTCGCGTCCTCGGTGTCGGGGTTGTTCTCCCAGGTGTCCATGGAAGTGATGAGGCTCTCCACGTTCAGGTACTTGAAGCGGGCGGCCTTTTCGCTTCTGGGGTTCTCGCTGACGAGCCAGTCGAAGTAGCGGATTTCTTCCACGAGCGCGCGCACTTTTTTGGCGAGGCCTTTGCCGCTCAGCATGGTGCGGTTGTTTTCTATGAGGGTGACGAACGAGCGCAAGTCGTCGCGCGTGGACTCGCTGATGCCGCTCTCCGATTCGTCCGCGCTGATGACGGCGGCGATTGCCTCCCACAGCGGCACGTCGAGCGTCCGGGCGGTCTCGTTCAGCCGTTCTATGGTGGTGCGCCCGATGCCGCGCCGCGGCGTGTTGATGATGCGCAGGAGGTTCACGTCGTCGTCATGGTTGGCGATGACGCGCAGGTAGCTGATGATGTCCTTTATCTCCTTGCGCTGGAAAAAACTCGTGCCGCCGCTCATGACGTAGGGGATGTTCTCCTGCAAGAACTGCTCTTCGAGCGGGCGGCTCTGCGTGTTGGTGCGCATGAGGACGCAGAAGTCGTCGTATGTCCGTTTTTCTTGCAGGCAGATGGTGCGGATGCTTTCGGTGATGAACTGCGCTTCGGCGGTCTCGTTTTCGGGCATATAGATTTCTATCGGCTTGCCGCCGCCGTTGCCGCTCCACAGGGTCTTGTCCTTGCGGTTGGTGTTGTGGCTGATAACGCCGTTCGCCGCCGCGAGGATGGTCTCGGTGGAGCGGTAGTTCTGCTCAAGGCGGATTTCCTTCATGCCGGGAAAATCGTGCTCGAAGTTGATGATGTTCTGGTAGTCCGCGCCGCGCCAGCTGTAGATGCTCTGGTCGTCGTCCCCCACCACGGCGACGTTCTGATCGGCGAGCAGGCGCATCAGCTCGTACTGCTGGTGGCTCGTGTCCTGGAATTCGTCCACCATGAGGTAGCGGTAGCGGTCCTTGTAGCGTTCAAGCACGTCGGGATGCTCGCGGAACAGCCGGATGGGAAGCGTGATGAGGTCGTCAAAATCGACCGCGTTGTACAGGCGCAGTCCCTGCTGGTAGCCTTCGTACAGCTGGCGGTACATGTCGCTCGCGGACGACCAGTCCTTGCGGCCTGTCTTGATGTCGCTGAAGAGGATGCCGATTTTGTACACGTCGAGCGCGTCGGCGGTGAATTGCAGCTCGCGCCCGGTCTCCTTGATGAGCGCGTTGCGGTCGGTCTCGTCATAAATAGAAAAATTGGCGCGCCAGCCGAGGCGTTCGATGTCCTGCCGCAGGATTTTTACGCCGAACGCGTGGAACGTGGCGATCGTCAGGTTCTGCAGCTTGCGCCCGGTCAGCTCCTTGACGCGCGTCTCCATTTCACGGGCGGCCTTGTTGGTGAACGTGAGCGCGAGGATCTGGCTCTGCGGGATGCCTGAGTCGAGCATGTGCGCGATGCGGTAGGTTATCACGCGTGTCTTGCCGCTTCCCGCGCCCGCGATGATGAGGATCGGGCCTTCGGTGGTCATCACGGCCTGGTACTGTTCGGGATTCAGTTCGTCTTTCAGGTGGGAGAGGTCTGCTGCCATACAGGCATTGTAGCGGAAACGGAAAAGATGTGCTATACTTTCTGTATGCGCGATTCAGTCTCTTCTTTTTTTGCGAACCATCATTTTTCCGTGGATACGGCGGATTATAATCTTGTGCGCCCGCTGCTTGCGGACATGAACGCGAAGCTCGGCGGCGACGAATCGGCGTGGCAGGACATGACGCGTACCTGGCTTTTGCCGCCGGAGCAGCCGCCGCGGAACCGGTCGGTCATCGTCATTGACGCGGGCGGGACGAATTTCCGCTCGTGCCTGGTCACGTTCGGCGCGGACGGCAGCCCGGTCATTTCGGATTTCAGGAAAGGCGTGATGCCGGGCGTGGAGAAGGAGCTGTCCCGGCAGGCGTTCTTTGACGCGGTTGCGGACAACATCGGCTACCTGAAGGACAAGGCTGACCGGATTGGCTTCTGCTTTTCGTATTCGATGACGATTACCAGGGATGGCGACGGCATTCCGCACTCGATCAGCAAGGAAGTGAAGGTGCGTGATGTGGAGGGCGTTCCCGTGGGCGCGGCGTTGCGGGAGACGCTCGCGGCGCGGGGATGGCACGTCGGGCGCATCGCGCTGCTGAACGATACGGTCGCGGCGCTGCTCGCGGGCGCGGCTTCGGGCGGCAGGCGGTATTCGTCATATATCGGGTTTATCTTGGGCACGGGCATGAACGGCGCGTATATTCAGCCGGCGTTGCATGGGGAAGGGCGGCAGATCGTCGTGTGCGAGAACGGCAAATTCGGCACGTTCGCCCGCTCGGACTTTGACGTTTCGCTTGACGCGAAGAGCCTGCACCCCGGCGAGTATATGCTGGAGAAATGCTGTTCGGGCGGGTATCTTGGACCGCTTGCCGGGGAAGTGCTGCGTGCGGCGGCTGCGGACGGCTTGGTGAGCGCGTCGTGCGCAGCGTCGCTGGCTCGTCTGCCGGATTTGTCGCTGATTGTCGTGGACGGTTTTCTGCACGCGCCGGGCGACCGGGAGAATGCCATTGCCGCGTGCTGTGCGACGGCGGACGATGGCGCGGTGCTGCACGAGGTGCTTGACGCGCTGGTCGAGCGGTGCGCGGGATATGCGGCGAGCATCCTTGCGGCGTGCCTCGTGCAGGGCGGCGCGGGCGCGGACGATCCCGTGTGCATCCTCTGCAACGGCACGACGTTTTACAAGACGTATCGCCTGCGCGAGCGGATTGCGTCGTATCTTGCGCGGTTTGCGCCGGGCATCCGCTCTGAGTTCGTGCAGAAAGCGGACGACATTACCATAGGAACGGCAATCGCGGGACTGGCATGAGAAGGCTCGTCTGCGCCGTCGTCGCGTCGTTCCTTATCGGCGGTGTCTGGGCAAAGGGCGGCGTGCTTGCGGGGGCTGGTCCGTTGTCGGTCATCCGCACGCAGTTTTTTGACGTCATCTTTCCGGGCGAATGCGCGGCGGCGGCAGGGCGTGTTGCGGCGGTGGCGGACGGCTACTATCAGGAAATCAGCGCGCTGCTGGAGACGGCGTGCAACGAGCATTTTGCGGTGACGATTACGCGTTCGGTGGAGAGCATGAACGCCTATTTTACGGTCGCGCCGTATAACCGTATCGTGCTGTATGACACGCCACCCGACACGTCGCTTGACAGCTATGCGGACACGCTGGAATCGGTGTTCTACCATGAGCTGACCCATGCGGTGACGACCAACATTCGCTCACCGTTCGCGGGATTCCTTGCGGGAGTGTTCGGCGACTGGTTCGCCCCGGCGGGATTCACGCAGACCAATTTCATGCTTGAGGGCGCGGCGGTCAGCTTTGAGAGTTTGGGCGGGGCAGGGCGCGTGCACAGCCCGTACAGCACGCAGCTGGTGCGGCAGGCAAAACTCGACGGCAGGTTTCCGGGCTGGCGCGACGTGACCGGCGCGCGCGACACGTTCCCCGGCGGCACGGATGCCTATGCGTTCGGGGCGTTGTTCAGCCAGTTTTTGCAGGAAACCTACGGCATGAAAAAGTATGCCGAATTCTGGCGGACGGCGGGAAGCATGCACGGGTTCAAGCGGTCGATAAAAAAGACCTACGGCAAACCGGTTGCCGCGTTGTGGGAAGACTTTGCGGCATGGGTTCGTGTTCCCGATGACGTGTCCCCGGCGATTGACCCGTCGCGCGGCACGGACGATTTTTTCGTGGCGAACGGATTTCCGGCGACAAAGACGGGATTTTCGCGGCAGAACGAGCGGCGTTCGGTGTTCAAGTGCGTGGCAACGAGTGCGCACGGCATTGCCTGGTATGAGCAGAAGACGGGCGGCGTGTGGTATGCGGCGGTGCGTGACGGAACAGTGCGGCAGCCGAAAAAACTGTTCACCTGCGCGGCAGTCAGCCGCCTTTCGCTTTCCGACGACGGGGAGTGGCTTGCCGTTTCGTATCTGTATGCGTCCGCGCAGACAAAGACCGCCGTCTGCCTGTACCACCTTCCTGCGGGGCGGTTGCTGCCGCTCCCGGTTGCGTCGGTGCGCGATGCGGGATTCGTGCGTGACCGTGACGGCGCGTTGCTCCTTGCCTGCGTGAGCATCGCGCAGGACGTTCGCTCGCTTGATTTTTATGCGGTCGGCACCCGGAAAAAGGATGTCGTGCGGGTAAAACGCGTGCCGTTCGCGGAGGACGAAATCCCGTTCAGTCCGTGCGCGGCAGGGGACGGCGGCTTTGCCTGTATCGTCAAAAAGGGCGTGGACTGGCGTATCCGCCTGTACGAAAACGACACGACGTACCGCGCGTTCGGCAGCGCGCGGACGATACTGCATCACCTGCACGGAAAACGCAGTGCGGACGGACGGCTTGCGTTCAGTTTTTCGTATGCGCCGATCGGATCTCAGCAGTTTCCGCGAGCGGGGCTGCTGTACGTCGATCCCGCTGGCGTTGCGGGCGAGCTGGTCTTGCAGGACGATGACGTTTCGGGAGGCGTGCTGGATGCCGCGTTTTTTCCGGGCGACCGGGGCGAGCGGCTGGTATACACGGCGGCTTTTTACGATACGCAGCGGCTCATGCAGATGGACGTTTCCCGGCGGACGGTTATCCGCCACAAAGGACTCGCGCCGCAGGCAGAAACGGCGGCGCACGGGGACGATGTGCCTGCGGCGGATGCCCCGGCAGGATACGAGCGGCTTTCCTATCATCCGTTCCGCTATTACCGGCGGGGAATGCTGATTCCCGTGGGCATGGTTTCGTCGTACCGGCGGGACGAACTGTCCGACTATTCGTTCGGCTACACGTCGGTTGGCACGGCATTTGTCGGCGCGACGTTCGGCTCGTCCCAGCCATGGGGCGACAAGCTGTTCGTGGCAAGCGGCGGGTGGAATCCGTTTGAGCGGAACGGCGGCGTGTACGTGTATCATTCGGGCGGCACGGACACGTTCTCGTACAGCGTCAATGCCAACGTGTTGTTTGACGGCGGCGGATTCATGCAGACGACGGAAGGCATCTCGCTTGCGAAGACGCTGTACGCGCGTTTAGGAAAATCGGTTTCTTTGGGCGCGCACGGCATCTCTTTTTACGGGCATGACGCGCTTCTTGCGGAAAACGGGTGGGCAGGAACGGCGCGCGCTTATATGCAGTTTTCGTCCGTGCGCAAAATGTCGCCGCGGTATGCGGACTATGGCGGCGTGTGGGCGCAGCCGTTCGTGTTCGCCGAGCGCGTGTTTTTTAACGCGGCGAACGTCGGCATGAGTTTGGGCGCGCGCATACCGGGGCTGTTTCCGCTCACGCTGTCGGCGACGCTCTTTCCTTCGTCAACGGACTTTGCGCATGTTTCGGCGAGCGTCGTGCTGTGCAGCTGGGAAGTGCAGAAAGGGATTCCGCTCGCGCTCTACGTTGACCGAATGTACGTGCGTGCCGCGTATGCCGGAGCGGTCGCCTATGACGGCGGCGGCTGTTTTGACGTGCGGCGCACCGCGGCAATCGTGCGGGGCATATCCCTTGCCGACTATACCGACTCCGTGACGCTCAAAGTGGGTGCGGTTTCTGCGATCAATGCCGGCATTTTGTCGCGGGTCACGTTCGATGTCGGCCTGTCGCTGCAATATCTTCCGCACCCCAAAAATCGTGACGACAAAATACGCGTGGGGGCAGGGGCATCCCTTGTCTACTAGCAAAAAATGGTGTATAATGATACTATCGATTTAAAGGGGTTGCAAAGTGCCGCGGGGAAACAATCTGGGAAAGACAATCGTCCTGTTAATCCTTATCATCATTATGATTTTGGGCGGGTTGTTGTGGTTTGATTATTTGGGCGTGATTAACGCGAAGAAATTTTTTGCACCCGTGTACAAGTTGTTCGGGCAGACTCCGCAGACATCCACGACCGCCACGAGATCAAAGCCGCTTGTCGCCGATTTGGACGATGACCGGCTCGCAAAGCGGCTTGAGGCACTTGACATCCGTGCGCAGGAACTGGACAAGCGCGAGGATGAGATTGCGAAGGGCGAGCGGCAGTCCGATGCCGTGGCGCAGGAGCTGGAGGAGCGGCTGAAATCCTTGGAAGAGCGCGAGGCAACGTTTGAGGCGCAGCGCAAAAAATACGAGGATCGTGACGCGGAGCTTATCAAAGTCGCGCGGTACTGGTACAATATGCCGCCTGCCTCTGCCGTCGCCGAAATCTTAAAGATGGAAGATCAGGATATTGTCGATATTTTCCGCAAGGAAGACGAGCTGGCAGAAAAAGAACGCCGCGCGTCAATGGTATCCGTCTGGTTCATGAATATGCCCGCCGAGCGCGCCGCCGTGGTTCAGCGCAAGATGACGAACAAGCCGCAGTCCCTGGACTGATTCTCGCACAACAAACGCTAAACACGACCCCAAAATCCTCCGATGTTGTAGGTGGAGGTCGTGCCGATGCTTTCATTACAATCGGTTCACGTTGAGCAGTTTTTGCCGCAGGCTGGCGCACAGCCGCTTTCGGCGCAGGCAGAACAGAAACCGGCGGATGATGCCGCTTCGTTTTTGGATTTGCTTCGCGCGGAGCAGCATGTTGACGACGACGGGCAGAAGAACGTTTCGCGCATGAACGACGGGCAGCCGGAACAACAATCCGACGAAAGAATCACAGAAAAAGCGGACGACAATGCCGTGTGCGAGGCGCGTCCGCGCGACGAAAAGCCGCGCATCAGCAAGAAACAGGACGAGGACGGGCAGGACACGATTCCCACCGGCGCGGAGACGTTGCTCGCCGCCGTTACGGTGGATCGTCCTGGCGAAATCCCGGCCGTGCCGACGGCGGACGATGACGCGGCGGTGCGCGCAGAAAAACTTTCTGACCGGGAAAAGGTCGGCATGAAACTGACCGATGTTTCATGGCAGTACGCACAAGAGCGCGAACCGGCAGAAACGGTTGCCGCCGCGGATGAGACAATCGTGCCGCTGGCAGACGAACACGCGCTTGCGTTCTCTCCCGACAGCGAACTTGATGAAGATATGACGGCACCGGTGCAGGAACTGGTTGCCGAAAATCAGGCGGCGTTGCTGGCGGATGCGCAGCCGGCTGTCATAAAAACGGAAGGCATGAAAGAAATCCATGCCGACGACGCAAAGAAAGGCGTGCCGGAAGCAAAGAACAAGCCGCGCATTGCCGTGACGGATTTGCGCACGCAGCGGCAGGAAGTTGCCCCGGAGACAGAAAAAGCAGTGGGCAAGGCGCAGCAGAAAAACGGCGCGGATTTTGCGTTCGCGCAGAAAGACGGGGCTTCCGTGCAGATGACGATGGATATGGTTGGTGCGGTTGACGCGGGCAAGAATATCACTTCGGCAAATACGCAGACCGCCGCCGCGCACGGATCGAATTTCCAGGCGATGCTTGCCAATGCCGTCCAGGAGAACGCTCCCGATTTTGTGAAGGCGGGCAGTATCGTGCTGCGCGACGGAAACCAGGGCGCAATCAACGTGATTTTGCGTCCCGAATCGCTCGGAAACGTTAAGATTAGCCTGTCGCTTTCCGATAAAGTAATTACCGGGCAGATTACGGTGCAGTCGCAGGAAGCCTACAACGCGTTCCGGGACAGCATCGACACGCTCAAGGCGGCGTTCGCGCAGAGCGGTTTTGAGGCGCAGGGCTTTGACTTGAGTTTTGCGGGTGGTCAGCAGTTCGCGCAGTCACAGCAGGACTGGCAGAATCCCGAATTCGCGGTTCGTGCCGACAAGCATTACGGTGATTTTGTGGCGGGCGAGATCGAAGCGGATATGGCCGATTACGCCGTGTCCGACTACGGCGTCAATATCGTTGCGTAAGGAGCAGTGCAGATGGATTTTCAGGTCAAAGGTGCGTCAGATTTGGGCACGATGAGCGGCGCGGAGCGGTTCAAGCTTGACAACGACGTGAATGCGTACAACAAAAAACTTGACTTTGAGCTGCGCGAGGGACGCACGTCGAGCAACAAGCTGGGGAAAGACGATTTCCTCAAGCTGCTGGTGACGCAGTTGTCCAATCAGGATCCGCTCAGCCCGATGGAGAACACCGAGTTCATCGCGCAGATGGCGCAGTTCTCATCACTGGAACAGATGACGAACATGAGCAACAATTTTGAGCGGCTGAGTACGCTGATGAACACCACGGCGGCGACGGAGACCATCGGCCGTGCGGTGGAGATTGAAATGGGCGACACGACGACGATTGGCGTGGTGGAGGCGGTGACCCGCGAGGCGAATCCGCAGCTGAAAATAAACGGGCAGCTGTACGACATGAACCGTGTCAAAGCGGTTTACGGCGTACAATAACATAACTTTGGGTTTAATGAGGGTAGCTATATGATGAGATCTTTGTATGCAGGCGTTTCGGGATTGCAGAATCACCAGACGAGAATGGACGTTATCGGCAACAACATCGCTAACGTGAACACCTATGGCTTCAAGCGCGGGCGCGTTGACTTTCAGGACATGATCAGTCAGCAGCTGAGCGGCGCGGCAAAACCGACTACCGAAGTGGGCGGCGTGAACCCCAAGCAGGTGGGGCTTGGCATGAGCGTTGCCGCGATCGACACGATTTTTACGCAGGGCAACTTGCAGTCAACGGGCGTGGGCACGGACATTGCCATTCAGGGCAACGGCTTTTTTATCGAGAAGAACGGCGAAAAATCCTATTACACCCGCTCCGGCGCGTTCAGCCTTGACAACGAGGGGACGCTCGTCAACCCGGCGAACGGTTTCCGGGTGCAGGGGTGGATGGCTCGTGACGTTGACGGTCAGCAGATTCTGCGCACGTCGGCGACCCCCGAAGACCTGATTATTCCCGTCGGCTCAAAAGACCCGGCGCGCGCGACCACCATGGTGAACTATGCGTGCAACTTGGACAAAAACCTGCCGATTATCCCCGAAAATCCCACGGAAGCCGACATCATGAAAGGCACCTGGACGACGGAGATGAAGATTTACGACAGCTTCGGGGTAGAGCACAACCTGACCGTCGCCTTTACCCGCGTTCCCGACAATCCGAACCAGTGGGTTGCCGCCGTGCAGGTTGACCCCGAATCGGGCGAAGACCGCGAGGCGCGCATCGGTCTTGGCACGACGGACGGCATGGGAACGACGTTTACCGTCAACTTTGACAACAACGGTGTCCTCGCTTCCGTCACGGACAGCGCGGGAAACACGTCGAACCCGACGGGCGAAATTATCTTGCAGACTTCGTTCAATGTCCCGAATGCGAATCTGAACGAGGACGGAACGCCGTACCGGCAGAATTTCGCGCTCAACCTGGGGACGATTGGCAGCATGATCAATACGGTGACCCAAAGCGCGTCGCCCAGTTCGACCAAGGCGTATTCGCAGGACGGATACACGCTCGGTTATCTGGACAATTTCAAGATAGATTCGAGCGGCATTATTACGGGCGTGTACTCAAACGGCACGAACCGCACGATTGGTCAGATTGCGCTGGCGACCTTTACCAATCAGAGCGGCCTTGAGAAAGCCGGCGACAACACGTTCGTGGAGAGCAACAACTCCGGCATGGCCAATATCGGCACGAGCGGCATTGCGGGCAAAGGCTCCATGCTTGCCGGTACGCTGGAAATGTCAAACGTTGACTTGAGCGAGCAGTTCACGGACATGATCGTGACCCAGCGCGGCTTCCAGTCAAACGCAAAGACGATCCAGACAGCAGATACCCTGCTTGAAACAGTTATTAACCTGAAACGTTAATAGATACCCTCTACAACCGAGTTAAAAAAGTATAAAACAGACAGCCCTGCCGTTGCGCAGGGCTGTTGTGTTGTCAGGCAGAAGCAGGAAACCGCGGGAGACAAGGGGGCATCATGCATTTACATACGACTGTGACAGAATCAGTCCGTCATGCATAGGCTTTTATCAGCTCAATCTGTGATGCAAGTTCCTGCTTTGCGTTGCGTATATCTATATCTGCCTGCAAAGCCAAGAAATAGCTGTCGGACACGCCGAAAAACTTTGCAAGTCTGAGCGATGTGTCTACGGTGATTTTTCGGCGGTTGTGAAGAATGTCCTGTATGCGGGAAGCCGGAACGTGTATTGCCTGTGCAAGCCTGTACGCTGACAGTCCGAGCGGAAACAGGAATTCTTCGCTGAGAATTTCACCGATGGTCGGCGTTTCGATGTGTTCAGGCATAATTTTCTCCTAGTGGTAGTCCACGATTTCAACATTGTAAAAATGTCCGTCTTTCTCCAGTAAAGCAGACACGTCATTGGTCATTTATGCGGATTGAATGCTGGTCGGCTCTGTTGCCAGAAAGCCGCTCAAACGGTTTGCAGGCGGAACGCGTAAGTCCTCCAAAGTTTTTGCATTGTCTATCAACGTTAGTTTTCTGGGTGCCACTTTCTGAATCGTTATTGGCAGTTTCCGAGAGAACTTCTGGTTATAGACAAATTCCGTTTCCTTGTCCGCAAAACTCTTAATCATGTCTATGACATAACTGTTTTACGTGTATATGTCAAGTAGTCTTATATATACTTCTGCTATGTGTTTTTCAAGACTGTCTATCTGTATCTTGCAAATCGTATGCATATCTTTAGCGTGCTGGTTTGGCTTGAGCTTTACGTTCTGTTTCTCTTGGGACGAGATTTTTTGCTAGATTTCGTTTTTCAGACTGCTTAAGTCATTATAATACAATGAGCTACAGTCGGGATGACAGGATTCGAACCTGCGACATCTTGGTCCCAAACCAAGCGCGCTACCAGCTGCGCTACATCCCGAAAATTCGGCGGATAAAAAAAGCCTTCCGCGAGGAAAGCTTTTTGTGGGCAGTGAGAGACTCGAACTCCCGACAACCTGGGTGTAAACCAGGGACTCTACCAACTGAGCTAACTGCCCGGATAACATATTTAGCCTATCAAAATCGGGCGTTCGTGTCAATATGACATGGCTGGCAAATATTGACAACAGGCAAAAAGTAGTCAGTGCTTTCGGAAGTGGCGGGCTTCTTTTTTTAGTTTTTGACAGTTTTTTTGTTATGCTGCGGACAAGGATTTATCCTTTGGATAAATAAAATTATCCTTACCATAAATTGATT
>CAZSOK010000043.1:0-12873 GCA_964608445.1 uncultured Treponema sp.
GGAGCAGATGAACATTGAACTCTATCTGGAATGACAATATCGCGCTGTTCTGCGGACGATTTCCCGCGCTCGCGCAGGCGCACGGCATAACGCCGCAGTCGGCGGAGCCAGGGGACATTCCCTCGGTGGAATTCCTGGCGGCAAAGAACGGTCAGCTCACCGCACGGGAAGACGGCAGGTGGTGGCATTCGCAGTACGATCCGGGGCGCGAGGCCGAGCAGGCGGTGGCGAACGCGAAAAAAAGCGGCGGGTATGTGTGCGCGTTTTTTTCCTGCGGGCTGGGCTATGCGCCGATTGCCTATGCGCGGCGGTTTCCGCACGATACGATTATTATCGTTGAGCCGGATGCGGCGTATTTCTTTTCCGCGCTGCGTCAGGTGGACTGGTCGCCCGTGTTTTCCGCGCCGAACGTGGTGCTTGCGTTGCAGGCGGCGGCGGATGACGTGGTTGCGCTCATAGAACGCGCGGGCGGATTCGCGCACACGGCGATTGTCGCGAACAACAATCATCTGCTGCATGCCGCCGCGTATTATGCCGGGTTGGTTCCTGCGGTCGATCGTGCCAAACAGAAGTCGCAGGTGAACACCAACACGCTGGAGAAATTCTCTGCGCTGTGGATGCGGAACAGCTGCCGCAACCTGCATTATCTGGGCGAGTTGGACGGCGTTGCGCGTTACGAGCGGACGTGTCCCCCTGCATTGGGTGCGCTCGTGCTTGCGGCAGGACCGACGCTCGCCGACGTGCTTCCGTATCTTGCCGAGCTGAAAAAACGGCTGCTCGTGATATGCACGGACACGGCGTTGCGCGCCTGCCTGCGCGCGGGCGTTGAGCCGGATTTTATCGTGCTTGTTGACCCGCAGTATTATGCCGCCCGTCACATCGCGGGGCTTTCCTCCCTTTCGTCTGTGCTCATCACGGAATCTGCCGCGTATCCGCCGGTGTTCCGCTTTCCGTGCAAGGAAATCGTGCTGTGTTCGTCGCTGTTTCCGCTCGGAAAGTATCTGGAGCGGCGGCTGGGAGGAAAAGGCGAGCTGGCTGCGGGTGGCTCAGTTTCGACGACGGCGTGGGATTTTGCGCGGCTGTGCGGGGCAACGGATATTTACGTCGCGGGGCTTGATTTGGGCTATCCCGGCTTGCAGACGCATATCCGCGGCTCGACGGCGGAGGAGCATATCTGCACGGTCGCGACGCGCGTTGCGCCGGTGGAGACACGCGGTATTGCATCGCTGTTCGGGGCGAACATGACCGTGGCGCACGATTACGACGGCAATCCGCTGCTGACCGACGACCGGATGCAGCTGTTCGGCTGGTGGTTTTCGCAGCGGACGCGTGCCTGCCCGCAGGTGCGGACGTTTTCGCTTTCTGCCCGGTCGCTTGCCGTGCCGAATATTTCCGTGACGGACGTGCAGACCGTACTGCGCCTGCCGGAGCAGCCTGCCGCGCGCGCGCAGTTTTTTTCGGCAGGAAGTCGTGCTGCGCCGGGCGATGCGGCGGCCTTTTCCCGCGTATGCGACGAGCTTGCCGCAGGATTTGACGCGCTGTACCGGCTGGCAAAAAAGGGCATCGCCCTTGCCGACAAGGCTTTGGGCGACCGCCGCAATTACGGCGCATACGCGCGCGAACTGGAACGCATTGACGCGGGAATCCTGCGCGCCGAATGCAAGGACGTTGCCGCGCTCGTCTTTCCGACCGAGCGCAGGCTGAACGAAATTTTTGCGGCGGCAGGGCTGTCGTCCGATTCGGTGACCGCCTCGTTCCAGCGTTCAAAAATCATTTACCAGCTGCTGCAAAAAAGTATCGGCGACTACCAGCAGTGCCTGCGGAATGCCTGAAATCCCCGCTTTCTTCTTATAACGATATTTTTTTCTGCCGATAAAGAAGCATGGAAATTATCAGCTATGTGGGCGCCGTTTCGGCAGCGCGCGAGGAATCGTCCCGCCTGCACGTTTCAAAGCCGAGCGTTTCGTTTTCGTCCCGTAAGCCGACGTCGTTCCGTACCAAACATTATGCGGCAAAGACGGACGTGCTTGCCGTGCGGAAAAGCCGGATTGCGGCGGCGTGCAACCTGCGCCTGTTCACGCGCGTGTCTTTTTATCAGTGGCTGCTTCCGACAATCGCCATCTGCGCGTTCGTGCCGCTTACGCTGTTCCGCCTGGCAGACTATGCGGAGAGCCATGCGAATCCCGTCGTCTTTCCGTCGCTTCCGCAGACGGAGCTTGACTTCCTGAACACGGCGATGGCGCGGTTTGCCATGGAGCATGGCGGCGACTCGGTCGATGAGAACGGCAACGTGCTTGCTGACGACGGGTCGATCCTGACGGCATCGACCGTGGGCGTGGGAAAGGCGATTTCGTATGCGTCCTACACCGTGACGGCGGGCGACACGATCAGCGGGATCAGCAAGAAATTCGGGCTGGGAAATATCTCGACGCTCATCGCGGTGAATGACATTGACAACGTGCGTTCCCTGCGGGCGGGGCAGAAACTGCGCGTGCCGAATCAGGACGGCGTGGTGTACCGCGTGGCAAAGGGCGATTCGATCAATGCGATTTCGGTGGCGTATCATGTGAGCGTGGAGGAAATCCTTGACGCGAACGACATTGACACCATGACGCTTGCCGTGGGGCAGGAACTGTTCATTCCGGGCGCGAAAATGGACGCGACTTCGCTCAAGAAGGCGATGGGCGAGCTGTTCACCTGTCCGATCAAGGCGGCATGGCGGCTCACCTCGCGGTTCGGCATCCGCAACGACCCGTTCACCGGCATCAAGTCGTCGCATACGGGCGTTGACATGGCGTGTCCGACGGGAACGCCGATTTATGCGGCGATGAGCGGAAAAGTCGTGGTGGCGGGCTGGTCAAACGTGTTCGGCAATTATGTCATCATCAACCATGAGAACGGCTACCAGACGTTGTACGGGCATCTGTCAAAGCGCATCGCGCAGCAGGGGCAGCGGGTCAGTCAGGGAACGCGGATCGGCTTGGCAGGCTCGACGGGATATTCGACCGGGCCGCACCTGCATTTTACGGTGTACAAGAACGGGAAATTGGTAGACCCTTTGACCCTTTTGAAGTAAGATAGGAGTGGAGCGCGATGAATATGAAGACGGTGTGCGTATGCAAGGACTGCGGTCGGACGATTGAGGAGCAGTTCATCTATTGCCCGTGGTGCGGTGTCTCGCGTATCGGCATGAACAGCGAAGCCGTGCTGGACAGCGTGTTCCAGCAGCTGGAAGAGAAGCAGTCCGATGACCGATCGCGCCGCCTGCGCCGGCTGGAAAGCAAGTTGGAGGGACTGGAAAAAGATTTGGACATTCTGGTGCTGAGCGCGGAGATGCATAAATGATGCCGTGGGCAACCCGCACCATAAAAAAAACGCTCGCCTGGGCGGCTGTGTTTGCGGCCGCTGTCGTCGTTCCTGCGGAGATTGCGTTTGAGCATCCGAATATCAACGCGCAGGATGAGATTCTGTTTACCGTCCGGCATGACGTTCCGGGAAGCCCCGCGTACCGCACGGTTTTCATGGGCAATGCGGCAAAAACGGGGGACGCAGGCATCATCACCTGTTTTCCCGAAAAAATGGACGTGCTTTCCGGCGGCGCGGTACTCCAGCTGCGCAACCGGTACGGGACGGCGCGGTATGCCGTGGCGGACGGAACGCTTGCCTGGGTCGCCCGCGGCGATTCCGTGCCTGCCGAATCCATCCGCTTGGGACCGCAGTCGGTCAGTCCTGACGGGCGTTGGCTGTGTTACGTGCGCAAGACGGGCGTTGCCACGGGCGAGCTGATCCTGAAGAATGCGTCCACGTTTGCGGAGACGGTTCTGGACGACCATGCCGATTTCAGTTTTGACAGCGTGCCCGTGCGGTGGTCGCCCGACAGCGCTACGGTCGTCTATGAGAAGGACGGCGCGATTTATTTTACTGACCTGAAAGCGGCGTTCCAGCAGGTGCAGATGACCGAGGCGTTCAGAAAAATCGGCACGGGAAAAATTTCGTCCGTCTGCTGGGCGAACGGCAGGACGCTCATGTATATCAACCATGACGTGGTGTACCGCGTGAACACGACGGAACTGTACACGCGCGGCATGTACGCGCCGTTGGTGGGGAGCGGCGTGGTTACGGGGCGGCTTCCCGTCGCGTTCAATCCGCTGGAAGACCGTTTTTACGTGAACGAAAAGGCTGACCGGCTTTTGGTGGTGCAGGGGAATCACGTGCTTTCCGCGTACACCGTGCAGGCACAGGGTTTTTCCTATCTGCCGGCATATTACAGCAAGCCGTTCGTGGATGAGCGCGGTTCAATAGTCGCCTGTACGGTATTCTGGACGCAGGACGATGCCGCGCTCGTGTGGGCGGACATCATCAGCAATGACGACGGCGTGCGGCGCGGCGCAGTCTACCGGCTGGCGGACGGTCTGCGCCTGCTTTCGGTCATCGATCGTCCCGGAAAGCCGGTTCTCTCTCCCGACGGAATGTCGCTCGCCTTTGCCGTCGGCGAATCGCTCTACGTCTATGACATTGCCGCCTGGAAAGCGACGGCGCGGCTGAACGGCGAGCGGCAGGTTTCGTATGTCTGGCACGGCAATGACACGTTGTTTGTCGGCGGCGTTTCCACCGTCAGGGCGTGGCATCTGGGGGAAAAATCGGCGGAGCTGCTGTTCCTGTCTGCCGCAAAGACGGCGTTCTGGACGGACGATGCGCTCGTGTGCGCGGAAGATGCGGTAAGGGACGACGTCCGCTATCAGTACGACCGCAAAAAGAATCGCTGGCGGCAGCTTCCGGCGGGCGGGGCGGCGATTCCGGCGCGGTATGCCGTGCAGAACGGACGGTACCGTGTTTTTGTCGGCTCGACGGCGAATCAGCGGTATGCCGATACGCTATACGTGCGCACGTTGAGCGGCGGCGCGGAAAACAAGGCGTTCTTCCCCGATACCGCCGTAAAGACGGCGCGGCGCAAGCGCGTCGCGCTGGTATGCGACGCGACGGACAGTGCCGACGGGCTGACGCGCATCCTTTCGGTTTTGGGCGAATACGGCGTGAACGCGACATTTTTTGTGAACGGCGAGTTCGTGCGCCGCTATCCTGCCGAGGCGAAGCGAATCGCCTTGAGCGGCTATGACTGCGCGTCCATGTTCTTTACCGCCGCAGATTTGACGGCAAAAGGCTTTGTCGTGGACGATGATTTTATCCGCCGCGGGCTTGCGCGCAACGAGGACGAATTCTTTGCCGCGACGGGAAAAGAACTGTCGCTCATCTGGCACGCGCCGTATTACCGGGCGACTGCCGCGATGAAAGCTGCGGGGTTTGCGAGCGGCTATCGGTATGCCGACTGCGGGGCGTTGAGCATGGACACGCAGACTTTTGAGCGCGCGGTCGCCTGCCAGGAAAGCTATTTGACGGCATCAGAAATTATTGCGTCTTGCGTACAGCGCGCTCAGGACGGCACGGTCATCCCGGTCGTCACGGGCATTACCGACGGTACCCGCAGCGATTTCCTGTACGACAAACTCGATCTGCTTATCACGGCGTTGTGGGATGCCGGATTTGACATCGTTCCGCTCCGCCAGTTCATCTAGCGGCAGTCAAGGCACAGGCCGACAATCGTTCCCCAGAATCTTCCCCAAATTCCCGCGCGGGCGACCGTCCGATCCGAGACGAGCGGCACGGTTTCCAGCACGATGTTTCCGAGCCGGTATTCGATCGTTCCGTAGGTTGCGCCGCCGGTCGCGCCGCCGAAAATGTGTCCCGGTATGGTGACCGTCGCCGTCACCTGCCGTGCGGCATCGTGCGCTGTTTCTCCTGCCACGTGCGGAACGGAAATCGCCGTCGTCCATGCCGGAACGAGGCGCGTAAAATGCTCCTTGCCGCCCGTCACGGCGAGCGGGTACGACGGCTGGATGTGTTCCAGCGGAATGTAATCGGCGAACGACGCGAACGCCCATTCCATGAGCGTCCGCCCGTCACGGTCGCGGTACAGGTTTCCTTCGCGCGTCGTCTTTCCCGGTCCGCGCATCGTCACGGAAAGATAGCGTACGCCGTCGCGCTGTGCGGTGACCGCGATGTTGAAGCCGCTTTCATAGATAAATCCCGTCTTCAGCCCATCGCATCCGTCCAGTGTGTGCAGCAGCACGTTGGTGTTGCGCTGCGTGATTGCCATGCTGTCGCCGCGCTCTTTCATCCAGGGCGCGAGGTTTGCCGTGAGCGGGTAGGCGATTTCCGCAATGGAATGGAATTCGGCAAGGGCTTGCGGGTAGCGGTTGACATAGACGCGCGCGAATGCCGCCAGCTCGCGCGCCGTGGTGATGTTGTTTTCGCTGTAGCCGCTCGGCTCGACAAAATGCGTGTGCTGCAAGCCCAGTTTCCGCGCCTCTTCGTTCATGCGCGCGACGAAATCTTTGACGCTCCCGCTGATATAGGTCGCCACTGCGATTGCCGCGTCGTTTCCGCTGGCGACCGCAAGCCCGCGCATCAGCTCGCGCAGGGTGACAATCTGTCCCTGTCCCAGAAACATGCGCGACGCGTCCGACGGCAGGTTGACCGCCCAGCTGTTTTCGGGGAGCGGCACGACATCATCGAGCGAGATGCGCCCCGCCTCAATCTCCTGAAACGCGATGTACATGACGAACAGCTTCGCGATTGACGCGGGCGGAATCTCTTCGTCGGCATTTTTTTCATACAGGATACAGCCGTTCGCCGTGTCGATGAGGATGGCAGATTTTGCGGCGATGTCGAGGGCTGCGGGGGTCGTTCCGTAGGGGAGCGGACGCAGGAGCTGCCGCCGTTTGGCAGGATACGTTTTGTCCAGGTAGTCTGCGAGCACGGAACGCTGTTCGCCCGTCGGCTGCGGGGCGTTTTCCCCGTGCGAGAATGTCTGCACGTACCAGCAGAAACAGGCGATACCTGCGGCAAGCGCGACCAGGATTGCGAGCGCAATGACCGTCCGTTTTTTTTGCATGAGCCAAGCCAGTTTTTTCATGCGGACAGTGTATCAGAAAAAACGGAAATCGGGAAGTTGAAAAAAAAACTCCGGCCAGCGGAAAGATGACCGGAGTGAGATGCGGGGCGGGTTATTTCTTTATGGAGTCCATCAGGCTCTGCGCATACGTCTTCCAGTACGCGTCCTTGCAGTCGATGATGCCGTTTCCGTCCACCGTGAACAGCAGCGTGCCGTCGCTGTTTTCGCCGATTGCCCTTGCCGGATGCACGACGCTCGTTGCCAGTGCCGGAATACCTGCCTTTATCGCCCTGGCGAATTCACCCGCGATGACAAAACCGCCCAGCTTGTTGTTGTGCGTCTTGTCGCCAGGGAACATGAGCGCGAATGCCTTGTCGGGCTTTTTGGTGTCCGCATAGGATTTTTCGTACAGCCGCTTGGTGAGCTCAAAGCCGTCAATCAGCGGCACGTTCTCTTCTTTTGCCAGCTGGCGCACGGCTTCCACGTAGGCATTGTTGGTCGTCACCTGCGTGTTCGTGCTCGTGTCCTTTGAGTCGTGGTGCGGCTCGATTTTTCCGCTCAGACCCGCAAAATACACGCGCGCGACCGGCGTGACCAGCACCGGCGTTGCGCCCGCCTTGCGCGCGGTGTCGATGTACTGCTTGAGATACCATTTGAACGTGCCGCCGGTATACGGATAGAATTCGTCGCCGTATTTTGCCGCGTATGACGGCGGCGTTTTGGTTTTCTTGCCTTCCTTGACGGGGTAGATGCCTTTTTTGTCCGGCGTGCCGAGCGGCACGTAACGATCCTCCAGATAGCCTGCGCCGTTCGAGCAGTCGTTGTGACCGAACTGGATGAACAGATAGTCGCCTTTGCCGATGTTCTCCGCGATTTTGGCGAGGCTGCCCTCGTTGATGAAGTTGCGCGTGGATCGTCCGCCGTTCGCGTAGTTCTGCACGGCGACGGAATCGCTGAACCATGCCTGCAAGAATTCGCCCCAGGCTCCTTCGTCGCGCGTCTTGCCGCCGCTCCACATGCCGTCCGCGCTGTAGTCCTTTACGGTCGAATCGCCCGCGAGGAACACGTTGACTTTGCCCACCGCGCGCGGTCTGCCGGCGGCTGCCTTTGACGGCACGGCGAATCCCTCTTTGACCGTCGCGTCCAGTTTTATCGTGGCGGGGCTTGCGGTCGTGCCGTCGCGCGTCATCGGGGTGACGGTCACCGCAATCTTGCAGCCGGAATCTTCTTTGGTGAGGAAATAGGTCTTGTCGCCGTAGCCTGCGGACTGCTTGACCAGCGTGCCGTTGCGGAACCACTGGATGAGCGACATGTCTTCGCCGTCAGCCTTGCCGAGCGAGTAGTGCAGGGTAATCGTGTGGCCGGGGTAGGGCGTGTTGATGTCGTCGTCCGTGGTAAGGCTCGGTTTTTTTGCGAACGCGAGCTTGCCGGTCTTTGCGCCCGCGTAATATGCCGGATTCCAGCCGCCGAAGAAATCTTTGGGCGTGTAGCCGCTGTCGCTCTGGAGTACGCCGCCGCGCCGTTCTTTGGTGCTGACTTCCTTGCCGTCCCAGGTCGTGCGGTATTCGGCAAAGTGCGCGTTCTGCGGGAGGTTGCCGCTCATGTCCGTCCAGCCCATCGGGTCGATGACGGAAGCCGTTCCCAGCAGGGTGTTGACCCAGGCGACGCTTGCCTGCGGCCCCCACGGGCGGCCAAACACGCCTGGATTCTGATAGACGGCATTGTCTGCGCTGATCAGGCAGTTGTAGAACAGGTAGCCCTTGCTCAGCGCATTCCGTGCCGCCGTCAGGTAGCCCGCCGCCTTCATGTCGGTGTAGCCTGCCCAGCGGATCTCGCAGTTCTCGAACACGACATCGCCGTCGCCGAAGATAAAGTCGGTGTTTCCTTCGATAAGACAGTTGCGGAAATACTGCCGCGTGTCCGCGCCCGTGTAGAGCGTGTCCTGCGAGCCGAGGAACGAGCAGTTTCTGTATTCCGCCTCGTCCGCCTCCGAGCAGAGCGCGGCGGAGCGTTCGGTCGCCTTTTTGGTGCGCACGTCGGAGTTGAGCTTGCGCACGAACGCGATCGAGCCGTCGCTTTCCACGCCGTCAGCGATTTCCTCGTCGGTCACGTATTTGTTGAACGAAGTCTCGAACGTGATTCCCTCTGCCCGGAACGCTTTCGCGCCTTTCTGCACGTAGGTCGCCACGCCCCACCGCGCCACGGTCTTCTTGCCGAATTTGTCATAGGCGAGGTCATCGTCGTAGTAGCCTTTCGCGTCCGCGCTGTAATACTGGTAGCCGATGCCGTAATACCAGGTAAGGACGACCGCCTGCCCCGGCGAATCGTTTTTGAGCGTCAGGTACGGCGTGTTGATGAGCAGCTGCGCACGGTACGTGCCCGGCGCGATATGGATCGTCACGCGCTCCGCCTCGCTTTTTGGGTTCATGGCAGCCGCCGCGGCGACCGCATCCTTGACCGTGGCGTAGTCGGCTTTCTTGCCGCCCACGAAGATGTCGCGCTTGGGCGGGATCGGCGCCACGGACGCGTCCTTTACCGTCAGCTTGATGTCCTTTGCCACCGCCGCGTCCCGCACGACCACGTGGTTCGCCGTCGCCGCCGTGTCCGTCTGCGCGATGACTTCGTATGCGCCCGCACGGAGCTTCGCGCGGTAGGCGTTTCCCGCTACCGTGCCGCCGTACACCGAGCCGTCGTCAAGGTGACGGAACGCGATTGTCTGCGGCAGCGTCTTGACCGCGCCGAAGAATGCGCCCGTCACGTCGTAGGTCGGCTTGGGCGTGACGGCGATGTCCTGCGCGAACGATTCGGTGTTTTCTGCCGTGCCGCCCGCCGTGATGTCGTAGTCGGGTGCGCCCTTGAGCGTCGCCGTGTAGCTGACCGCCGGCTCCAGTTCGCCGCGGTACGTGTACGTGCCGTTCGCACCGCTCACCGCCGCTTCTGCCGGCTGGAACGCAGAGCCTTTCGGCGGGGTAAAGACGATTTTCATTGCCGACGTGTCATAGTCCGCCGCAATGCCCGTCACCGCCCCGCTGATGACATACGTCTTTTGCTCGGCGACCGTCAGGTTCACCGTCATGCTGCCTGCCTGCGCGGGCGCGATCGTCACGGTCTTTGTGGCGGCGTTGATCCCGTAGCCCTTGATGCCCGTCAGCACGGCCGTGTAGGTGTGTCCTGCCGCAAGCCCCGCCGCGTAGGATTTTCCCGTGATTTTTGCGGGCAGTTCCTGCTTTGTCTCGGTCTCGATGAATTTCAGCGTGCCCGTGCCCGCCGGAAGCCCGTTCAGCGCGCCGCTCACCGCCACCGCGCCCGTGCGCACCACGCGGTAGTAGACGGGCTTTCCCACGTTCGCCTCCGCGTAGATTTTGTACGCGCCGTCCGCGCTTGCGATGTATGAATATTTCCGGGAGACTGCGCCCAGCGCGGCAACCTCGTCCTGCGATCCGTTCGGCGTGCCGTCGGCCTGTACGCTCGCAAAGTGGATTTTCTCGTCGCCGCTATTGCTGGTCCGCGCGTAGAACGTAACCGTGTCGCCCGCGCGGACGTTTCTGAGCAGCACGTACCGTTTTTTCACGCCGCCCTTGCCGTTCGCGTAGTACAGCCCGTTCGCGACGTAGCCGTCCTTGAAGTCGAACGACGTATAGCCCTGGACGCCATAGTTCTTCTTGCCCGCATAATAGGCGCGGTCGTTCTTGTCGGCGTTCAGCGTCAGGTCGCCGAACGTGAGGTCGCCGCCCGTGAATTTTCCGTCCGCCGCAATGATGTCCGCGCCGTCAAGATCCGCGACGGAAATATGATTCGCCGCGTCCTTTGCCGCGACGCCGCCAAAATCCCAGACGTCAACCCTGCGCGCCTGTGCCGCTGCCGTCCCCGCCGCCGCAAGCGCGAGCAGCATGGTCACGGTCTTCCGAAATGTCCGTTTCATCCAAATAACTCCTAGCGATTATTGTAGCAGACTTTCGCGAATATGCAAGGATTTGCCCTTGCCCGCCCTCGCCGCCCGCCGCAGTGCGGTGGCTTCGGTCATATATGTGCCGGGGCATAGCATCGCGCGGGCTTCCCCCGGCCTGTATTCCATAAATCCTGTTTTTGCGGTATACTGGGCGCATGGCTACACACAAAACCGTTGACGAGACGACGCTGGAGAATCTTCTGTACCTTTCGCGGCTGTCTCCCGAAAGCACCGACATGGCGACGCTCAAAAAGCAGGTCGATGACATTGTTGGTTATTTTGATATTCTTTCCAAATATGATGACAGCGAGAACCCGTATGACGCGTACCCGGCGACCGACGCGGAGCGGCTGCGCGCGGATGAGGTCGTGCCGGGGCTTGCCGTCGCCGACGTGAAGAAAGTGACCGACACGTTCATGGACGGTTATTTCCAGGTGCCGAAAGTGCTGGGGGAAGGGGCTTAGTATGTTCTGTACGATACAGGAGACGGTGGACGCGCTGCGGTCGGGCGCGGTCACGAGCGAGGCATTGGTGCGGGAGTCGGCCGACACGTTCGCCGCCGACCAGAAATCGCCGAAGCCGCTCAACGCGTTCCTTGAGATATACGACGACGCGATCGCGCGCGCGCAGGCTGCGGACGCGGAGATTGCCGCCGCGCGGGCGGACGGGACGATAGACGCGCTGTTCGCGCGCAAGCCGCTCCTTGGCGTGCCGTTCGCGAACAAGGACAACATCTCATGCAAGGGCAAGAAACTCACCTGTGCGAGCCGGATTCTTGCGGGCTATGTCGCGCCCTATGACGCGACGGTCATTGCCCGCCTGACGGCAAAGGGCGCGATCCCGCTCGGACGGTGCAACCAGGACGAATTCGCCATGGGGTCTTCCACGGAATATTCGGTGTACGGGCCGACGCGCAACCCGATTGACCGCGACTATGTTTCGGGCGGGTCGTCGGGCGGATCGACGGCGGCGGTGGCGGCGAATCAGGCGTTGTTCGCGCTGGGGACGGAGACGGGCGGGTCGGTGCGCCTGCCCGCGTCGTACTGCGGCATTTACGGGCTGAAGCCGACCTACGGCGTGCTTTCGCGCTGGGGCGTGGTCGCCTACGGCTCGTCGCTCGATCAGGTGGGCATTCTCGGTCACACGCCGCAGGACATCGCCACGCCGCTTTTGTGCATGGCAGGCGCGGATATGTATGACGATACGAGCGCGGATCTGCCCGGCGCGGACGCGCTCGTGCGGCTTGCCGCCTGGGACGATTTCCCGTCGCTCAGGATAGCCGTCCCGCGGCAGTTTGAGGAGGCGAAGGGACTGGATGCCGACGTGAAAAAAGTCTTTGACGACACGAAGGCGTGGTTCTCCGGCAAGGGAGCGGCGGTCACCGTGGTCGATCTGCCGGTTCTGGACGCGGCGATCGCGTCGTATTATGTCATCGCGCTTGCCGAGGCGGCATCCAACCTGAGCCGCTTTGACGGCATCCGCTACGGACGGCGCGTGGACAACGGCGCGGGCTACGACCAGCTGTACGTGGACACGCGCAGCGCGGGATTCGGCCCGGAAGTGAAGCGGCGCATTATCATCGGGAACTACGTGCTTTCCGAGCAGTTCAGCGGGAACACGTACAAGAAAGGCATGAGCGTGCGCGCGCGCATGCAGCGCGAGGTGGCCGCGCTGTTCGGCCAGTACGACATGATACTCTGCCCCACCTGCCCCACGACGGCGTTCAGGCTCGGGGAGAAATACGACGACCCGCTCGCCATGTACCTGAGCGACCTGTTCACCACGTTCGTCAACCTCGCGCGCATTCCGTCGCTGTCCGTCCCCGCCGGCACGAGCAGGAGCGGCATGCCGGTGGGCATGCAGTTTGCGGGCGCGATGTTCAGCGAGGCAAAGATCTTGCAGGTTGCGCAGGCGTGGGAGGACGAACACCGCGGGTGCGGCTGCCCGGTGCGGTGAGGCGCGGACAGGCGGT
>CAZSOK010000044.1:0-12746 GCA_964608445.1 uncultured Treponema sp.
ACCATGTTGTACGTAAATCCCAGTTCCGGCTGAACGACGAGCGAGGCAACGATCGGAATCTTTACGAACGCCGTGCCGCCAACGCTGAGCGTTCCGCCCAAATCAAGGTCATTGCCCGAATCCTCTATTTTGTCCGAGAGTGTTGTACCCAACCCAATCCCAAAGATACCGCGAGCACCGACCGTGATTTCCGCAGTCGCCAACGACACCGCAGCGACCGCCGCCACGGCAAAAGCAATCAGTTTTTTCATATCATACTCCTTACATGAAAAAATGTTGCATTATCTTACCCCCCCCCCGCTTCATTTTGTCAAGTGCTTTTTAAAAAATTCGTATCGTTTGTCGTTATTTTTTGCCGCTTGTGTTTTGGAATCGCCCCACCCGTGTCATATCCCGTTTTTGACGTGCCGCCCGCCTAAAACTCCGCCGGACACTTGAACGTCATCGGCTCGCCCGTCCTGGGGTGGGAAAAATGCAGGTACTGCGCGTGCAGCATGAGCCGCTCGCCGTCCGCGCACTGCCCGTAGAGCGTGTCGCCCACAATCGGCACGCCGAATCCGTGGCTGTCGGCGGCGGCAAGGCGCAGTTGGTGCGTGCGTCCCGTGTGCGGCAAGAACAACACGCGCGTCACCTTGCGGCGGCTGCCATCGCGGGCGTAGTAGGTCTCCACGTCCTGTATGCGCCACTCGGTCACGGCTTTCTTTCCGTACACGGCATCCCACATCTGGTGCGGGCGGTTGTCCAAGTCCACGCGGAAATACAGTTCCATCGTGCCGTGCGCCGCAATGCCTTTTGCGGGCAGAATGCCGTCAAGGAGCGCGACATACGATTTCTGCACTGCGCCCTCCTCAAACTGTCGGCTCAAATGACGGTGCGCTTCTTTGGTAAAGGCAAGCACCATCAGCCCGCTCGTCTCCATGTCCAAACGATGCACGGCAGGCTGCGCAATGCAGTCGGGAAACAGGCGGCGCACACGGCTTGCGATGCAGTCTGTCTCGACTTTGCCCGGAACGCTCAGCACGCCGCTTTGCTTGTTCACCACGATGATGTCTTGGTCGCGGTAGAGGATTTCCAGCCTGAGCATGGCAGGCAGGATGATGCCGCAACGGTCGTCGCAGGGCGCATAGCGCGATCCGTTCGTCTTGTGCGGCGTGTTTCTTCCATAAAAAACCTCGCACATCGAACGCGGGGTCAGGCCGTGAGAAAAAGCATAGTCCAGCAGTTTGGGCGCACAGCAGTCGCCTGTTCCCGTCGGCGGAAATTTCCCGCCAAAGCGTTCGGCGCAGATGTCGCGCAGCGAACGCACCGAGCCGTCCGCGCAATGGAACGCATAGAGCGCGTACACTTTTGCCACCGATTCCTGCGTGAGCGCGAGCCGTTCCGCGATGAGCGCATTTTTTTCCGCCATATCGCCCGCGTCCGAAAGCGCGTCAATCCGTGCGGTGAGCGCATGGATCGCATCGTCATTGGCGGCAACCGCGTCGGCAATCTGCACGGGAGAGACGAGCGGCGGCACATAGATTGCTTGGTCGTCAATCTGCGGCACGAGCGCACGGCTGAATCCCGAAGCCGCCTTGAGTACGACCTCATTCCCTGCCGCGTCCGTCGCCACGAGCGCGCCGAGCATAATGCCGTTTCCCGCGCGCTCTTCGCTCACCGGCGTTACCTGCTCCAGCGTGACCGCACCGCTTTCCAGCTGGCGAATCATGGCGAGGCAGACGGCGTGCGCGGCTTCTTCGGCAAACGGCGGAAACATACCGCCACTATAGCACATTTTCCGCCGAAATGGTATAATACCGCCAGTATCATTCGCACTGAAAAAAGGACACCGCTATGAAATTGACCTGTGGCATCGTCGGACTTCCCAACGTCGGAAAATCAACGCTCTTCTCCGCACTGACCAAAGCACCGGCGCAGGCAGAAAACTATCCGTTCTGCACGATTGACCCGAACGTTGGCGTGGTTGAGCTGCCGGACGAACGGCTCGATTTTATGGCAGGCGTGTTCCAGCCCAAGAAAAAAATTCCCGCCACGGTAGATTTCGTGGACATCGCGGGGCTGATCAAGGGCGCGAGCAAGGGCGAAGGACTGGGGAATCAGTTCCTCGCGAACATCCGCGAAACGTCCGTCATCGCACACGTCGTGCGCTGCTTTGACAACCCGGACATTCAGCACGTGCGCGACAACGCAAAGAGCGAAGCCCCGATCGACCCGGAAAACGACATCCTCACGATAAACTACGAGCTGTGCCAGGCGGATTTGGACACGATCGCCAAACGGCAGGAAAAAGTGACCAAGCAGATTCGGGCGATGGGCAAAGAAGAAGAGAAGAAATTCGCCGGCTACAAGAGCGCGGTCGAAAAAATCCTGCCGCTGTTGCAGGACGGCAAATGCGCGCGCATGGCGGAACTGACCGACGACGAGCGCGAAGGCATCTACGACCTGCACTTGCTCACGATAAAACCGCAGCTGTTCGTCTGCAATATCGACGAGGACACGATTGCGGCGGGCACGAACGCCTATGTGGAGACGGTCAAGAAAATCGCCGCGGAAGAAAAGAGCGAAGTCATCGTCATCTGCGGCAAATTTGAAAGCGACCTCGTGGAAATCACCGACGAAGCCGAGCGCACGGATTTTATGGAAAGCGTCGGACTGAAAGAAAGCGGGCTTGCGGTGCTCGCGCGGGCGGCGTACCGGCTGATGGGGCTGCGCACGTTCTTTACGGGCGGCCCTGACGAATGCCGCGCCTGGACGATTCATGCCGGGGACAAAGCGCCGCAGGCGGCGGGCGTCATCCACACGGATTTTGAGAAAGGGTTTATCAAGGCGGAAGTCTATTCCGTGGAAGACCTGCGCACATACGGCAGCGAGGCAGACATCAAGGCGGCGGGAAAATACCGGCAGGAAGGCAAAGAATACGTCGTGCAGGACGGCGACTGCATCTTTTTCAAATTTAATGTGACAAAATAACATTTTTTTTTCGTATTTTTTGGTGATTTTGAAAAATCTGTGCATATAAGTATGTGGAGGTTTTTATGAAATCAATCGGATCTATTATCATGGTATGCGTCTGCGCGGTCGCGCTTTCGTCATGTGCGGCGGAAGTCTCGCCTGGCAATGCGACCCACGAAGCGTCGCTTACCGTGATGAACTGGAATTTGCAGACGTTCTTTGACGCGACATTCGACGGCAACGAATATAGCGCGTTCAAAAACGAAAAATCGGGCTGGTCGCGCCAAAAATACGACACGCGGCTGGACCGGCTGGCAGAAGTCATCAAGGCAGTGGACGCGGACGTACTCGTCTTTGAGGAACTGGAAAAAGAAGCGCAGCTGTACGACATTACGAACCGGCTTTCCGGCTCGTTCAATGCTGCCAAGCGGTACGGCTATGCGTGTTTTGCGACCGACGAAGGATCGTCCATCGGATGCGCCGTGCTGTCGCGGTTTCCGCTCGGCGAAATCACCGTGCATGCGCTCGACATCCGTACCGAATCGGACAAACAGCCGCGTATGCGCCCCCTCTTGCAACTGTCCGTTTTCTGCGGTGACAAAAAACTGGTCGTCTTTGTCAATCACTGGAAAAGCAAATCGGGCGACACCAATGGCAAGACGGCAACCTGGCGCGCGTATCAGGAACGGGTGCTGGCACAATGTATGCAGAAAGCCCAATCACAAGGCTGCGCGGTACTCGCGTGCGGCGACTTCAACCAGGACATCAGCGAATTTGCCCGCTACGACGGCGAATTGCTGTCATACCCGGCAAACATACTGCTGCGTGGCGAACGCAATCTGCCCGTGTATTCGCCCTGGTACGACGCACAGTATTATCTGCAAAACCCCGGAAGCTACTATTATAAAGACGCATGGGAACGCATTGACCATTTCTTTCTTGCCGGGGACGCGGAACTTTCGGCATTTGCTGCCCGCACGGACGGCGCGTGGATAACGGATGACGGCATTCCGGCTGCCTATCGCGTGTACAACGGCAAAGGATACAGCGACCATTTGCCCATCACGTGCCGCGTCAATTTTTAGCGTTGCGCTCGTAAAAAATGCCGTCCGCAAAGCCCTGTATCGTCTTGTCGGTACGGGCACGTTGCAGACGGTATTCTGCCCAGGCGCAATAGCGTTTTTCGCGCTCAATGCCGCACCAGTGCCGCCCCAGCTTTGCGGCAACGACGGACGTGCTGCCGCTTCCCAAAAACGGGTCGAACACCATATCGCCTGCATTTGAGGAGGCGAGCAGCAGCTTGGCAAGCAGTTTCTCGCTTTTCTGCGTCGGGTGCGCGGTATTCTCTGCCATCGACCAAAACGGAACAGAAATATCGTCCCAGAAATTGGACGGACACGTGTCGCGGAATTTTCCCGCCGCCGTCATCTGCCAGTCCTTGGGAACGCCGTCCTGCCGGTACGGCGCGACCACTTTGCGGCGTACTTTCACCGCGTCCACATTGAACGTGTACTCGCTGCCCGCCGTGCAGAACCAGATGTCCTCCATGCTGTTTTTCCAGTTCGCGTGCGCGCCGCGCCCTTTTTCGCGCTCCCAGGTAATGCGGTTGCGAATCACGAGCGCGCCGTCAGCCTCAAACGCGCTCAGCACGGCGGCAATCGGAATCGAAGTTTTCCAGTCGCAGCACAAATACAGCGACCCGCGCGGCTTGAGCAGCGGCAACGTCAGCGCAAGCCAACGTTCGGTATACGCGCGGTACGCTTCCTGCGACTGCCGGCAGAAACGCGTGTCGCCGTAGCGTTTTGGCAGATTGTACGGCGGGTCGGCAATGATAAGGTCGGCACAGGCACGGGGCAAGAACGGCAGCACGCGGAACGTGTCGCCGCAAATCGTCTTGTCGGCAATGTCGCCCAACGAAACCGGCGCGTCAACGGAAATACAGCGCGAAAGGTACGCCGCGCCCTCGCGCTCCGAAAAATCAATCGTCTTGTTCCGGGAAGACTTTGCCATGTCGCCAGTATAGCAAAAAAAATCCCGTGCTTCAACGAAACACGGGACAAGGAGTGTTTTATGACGACCGCTTACGCAACCGTAATCGCAATCTTCTTCGGCTCAGTGACCGGCTTACGCGGCATGACAACCGTCAGCACGCCGTTCTTGAACGTCGCATTCACCGCGTCCGCATTCACGTCCTGCGGCAAGGAGAACCGCCGCGTGAATCCGCTCGTCCGCCGTTCGCGGATAAGCCAGGTGCCTTTGTCCGCGTTCTTCTCGTCCGATTTTTCCTCTTTGATTTCTTCCGTGCGGGAAGCAATCGTGAGCACGTCGTCTTTCAGGCTCAGCTCCACGTCGTTCTCCGTCTTGCCGGGCAAATCCATGTCGAGCACATACGCGTCCTTTTTTTCCTTCACGTCCACGCTCGGAACCGCCGCCTCAAACGGCCTCGCAAAGAAGTCGCCCCCGTCAAACAGCCGGTTAAAAAGTGCCAATTCGTTCATATCGTTACCTCCATCGGTTTGATTCCTGTTTCGTGCTTTTTTTCGCACACGTAATATATGGCAAAAACCGTGCCAACTTTTAAAAATCATCAAAAAGGGGGAAGTCTCCCCCTCCGCGCCCACTTCGTTGGTCGCTACCCCCTCTCCTAGGGGCTTACGCGCCCCTAAAACCCCGCGAATCCCGCCTGCGCAGGCGAATCCGCACCATCTGTATCATTTTGAAACAGCACAATCGTATCAAAATGATACAATTCTCGCTGCCACGCCCCGTTTTCTGCGTCATTCCAAACCATTCCGCCCGCTTTCAAGCGGAAACTCTGGCTTGTCGCGGGCGATAAAATGCACTATAGTGTACGCAAGGAGGGCGCAGGCATGGACATCACGACAAACAACACCGAAACCAATCCCGACGTGCTGATTGCGGCATTCTGGGCGGCGTTTCCCGACTACAGCACGGACGAGCGCGGGCGTTTTGACCGCGCGTGGCAGTTCCTGCGTGAAAAAACCGCGCCGCTCAAACGCGACTGCGGCTTGCCCTACTACCTGCACCCCCTGCGCGTCGCGGCAATCCTCGCGCAGTGCAGACTGGACATGGACTGCGTGATTGCCGGCCTGTTCCACAGCATTTTAAACGTCGAAGGCGTGACGGCGGCGGACATTGCCGCGCAGTTCGGCGATCCGGTCGCGAACATCGTGACGGACACGTCAAAAATCACCAGCTGGAAAATCCATTCAAAGACGATTCAGCAGGCGGATGCCATCCGCAAAATGCTGTTCGCCATGATTGACGACGTGCGCGTCATCCTTGTCAAGCTGGCAGACCGCCTTGACCGCATGCGCAACCTCACGAGCATCGACGAAAAAAGCCGCCGCATGGTCGCCGCCGAAGTCATCGATATTTGGGCACCGCTCGCGGACCGGCTCGGCATGCAGAGCGCAAAAAGCGAGCTGGAAGATTTGAGCCTCAAATACAGCAATCCTGACGGATTCCAGCAGATAAAGGCAATCGTCGCGCAGAAAAAAGACGAGCGCGCGGCATATCTGGAAAAAGCCGTGAACGCCATCTACAAAAGCGCGGAAAAACAGGGCATTTCCGTGCAGATTACAAGCCGCGCCAAGCACTTTTATTCGATTTATCAGAAAATGCGCAAGCGCAACAAGAGCGCGGATGAGCTGTATGACTTGTTCGCGCTCAGGATTATCTGCCAGACGAACGCCGAATGCTACGAACTTGTCGGCATCGTGCACGGACTGTGGAAGCCGCTGGACGGACGCTTCAAAGATTACATCGCCATGCCAAAGGCGAACGGCTACCAGTCGCTGCACACCACGGTGATATGCGAAGGCAAGCCGCTTGAGATCCAAATCCGCACGACGGCAATGCACGACAAGGCGGAACACGGCGTGGCATCGCACTGGCTGTACAAAAAAGGCACGAACCACGACAAAGTGGACATCAGCAATCTGGGCATCGTGAACCAGTTGCAGCACCTGAAAGAGCAGGATCTGAACGACGAGACATTCTTCGCGCAGCTGAAAAGCGACTTGCTCGGCGACGAGATTTTTGTCTTCACGCCGCGCGGTGATGTCATCCAGCTGCCGGCAGGCAGCACGGCGATTGACTTTGCCTATCATGTGCACAGCGCGGTAGGCGAAAAAATCGTGGGCGCAAAGGCGGACGGCAAAATCATCCCCATCACCAAGCCGCTCGAAAACACGCAGATTATCGAAATCCTCACCAACCCCCAGGCACATCCCACGGAAAACCAGCTCAAAATCGTGCGCACGTCAAAGGCGCGGCAAAAAATCCACGCATGGCTGGTCGCCAACGACCCGAATTTTCTGGACAAAGAAGCGGAGGTAAAACGCGCCGCAGAGATTGCCGCGCTCAACGAACATGCCCGCGCCGTGCAGGACAAAAAGCGCAAACGCCGCCGCACGGCAAGCGACGACGCCAAAAACCGCAGCGCGGCGCACACGCCTGACGGCGCATACAGCGGCAAAATTCAAATCGGCGACACCACGAACTTTCTGGTGAATTTTGCGGGCTGCTGCTCGCCCGTGCCGCCCCAGCCGATTGTGGGCTACGTCTCCAACAGCCGCGGCATTATCATCCACCGGGCGGACTGCCTGACGTTCCATCGCATTCCCAACATCGAACGGCGCACCATTGCGGTCGCGTGGGAAAAAAGCACTAAAAATTGATTTCCCGCCAAGTAATCGACTGGGCAGATTCGTCCACGGTGACGAGCAACGCCGTGCCGTTAAAGCCGAACGACTTGACGGTCACTTCGGTCATGCTGCCATACCGATGCGTATCGCCCCGGTGGTAATGTCCGCTGAAAATCATCTTGACGTTGCCGTTCGCAAAGTCGCGCAGCAGTCGGTTGCGTTCCACCGTGTTTTGCAGGCAGAACGAACTGTCCGAAACGACCGGGTAATGCATCAGCACGATTTTGGCGTTCTTGTCGTCGGCAAGGCGTTTTTCCAAATCTTCCAGCTGCGGCTTGCCCAGCGTGCCATTGCCCGTGTCCAAAAAGTAATACGAAAACCCGCCAATCGTGAACCGATAATACGACGTGTGCGGATAAAAATTGCGCTCCCATACGTCCCAGCCGTCGCTCGCATACAAATCGTGGTTGCCGATGACGCTGTAATGCGGAAGCACTTCCCCGTCCTCTTTTTCCCTATTGATGGACGGCCTCATTTGTTTGACCATTGCTTGATAGTCGTCCGCCTGACTTTGCTTGCCCGAATCCAGCACGTCGCCCAAATTGATGATAAAGCGCGGCTTTTCGCGCTCGTCAGCCTCGCGCATCCACGCATCATATTTTGCAAGGAAACGATCGGCAAGCGAGCCGGAAACACGCGGACCGACATGCGGGTCGGCAATGATGAGGAACGTGTATGTCTCGCCAAAAGCATTGTCCTTGTCGGGAGCATCGACATTTTTTATGCTCGTCGCGCGCTCATCGACCTTAGTCTCCGACACGTTGAACATATACGGCCCATACGAGCAGGACGAGGCGAAAACGGCACACGCAATCAGCAGGAAGGCTATCCGTCTCAAAAATACACCCTCCCCGTCACGCGGACAATCGCCGAATCCAGATAATACGTCGCGGCAATCCAGTCGCGCAACATGATTTCCGCCTCAAGCCCCAGGCGAAGCCCGTTTTTGAACGTGTAGGCGACCGAGGGCGTAAAAATCGCCGTGCCGAACACGGGCACCCGATACAGCGAGCGCGTTCCTGCCTCAAGGCACACTTCCATGCCGTTGTCCCACGACTTTCCGAGCGAAAGCATGAACATCAGCGACCAGTTGTCCACCACGTTTGGCAGGGCATAAATATCGCTGATTTTTTTCAGCAGCCCCGCGCGGAGCGTGAGCAGATAATGGCGCGTTGACTGCCAGTCCATTTGCGGCGTGAAGATAATATCGTGCTCGCAGCTGATGCCGTCGTACCATTCCACATGATAATCCAAGCCCAAGCCGAACCGCAACACGCCATGCTTCCTGAAAAACTCCAGCGACCACCAGTCGCCGTCAACCGTCAGGTCGGTCACGCCATCGGTAAACTGCATCCCGACAAACGCGTTGAACGGGGCGACGGAAACCGCATATCCGCCGCTGAAAAAATGTTGCGCGCCCTCAAAGCCCAGGTCGGCAGAACGGCTGTATGCCAGCTGCACCCACTGGCGCACCGAGTCATCTTTGCGGGGAAAACCATGAAATTTCGCGAACGCAAGCGGAGCGACTAGCAACGCAAGCAAAACAGCAACAACTCTTTTCATCTGTGCGTCTTTCTGACAACGCCGTCCTCATAACCGGCATCTTTCGTCCTGACCAACGCGCCCGCCGGAATCACCAAGTCGGTATAGAGGGCGCAGTCGTGGTCGGGATTGACGAAAGGAATTATAGCACCATTTTTGGGATTTGCAAAGACATATCGTTCCGCACCCAGCACGATTTTGAGCACGTCCGGCGTAATGAGTTCCAGCTCCGTGCCTGCCTCGGTCTTGTTGAACGACGTATACGGATAGAGATGCCAGCCGTCGCGCCGTTGCAGGGCGGCGGGACATTTTTCGGGATGGGCGGCCGCATCTTTTTCGGCGGCGGCGCGGGCTTTGGGGTGCATGGCATCACGCTCACGCGCGCACGTGGCAAGCATTGCTGCTCCGGCGGCAAACACCGCGTCCGTCTGCGCCGCGTCATATTCCGCACCGACGCGCCCCGCAAGCTCATAGGGACTGTCGCTCGCGCCCACCGTCGTCTTGTCGGCTTCGGCACGACCGTAAAAGAATCCCGTCGTGCTTTCGCGGTGCGCGACCTCATCAAGCGAGGCGACAAAGGGCGCGGCTTCCTCTGCCGTAATCGTTCCCGCAAGCGCGTCCAATGCCTTGCGGTATGCCCGCGTCACCATCGCCACGTAATAGACGCTTTTCATGCGCCCTTCGATTTTGATTGAATCCACGCCCGCACGCCGCATGTCGTCCAGATGCTCAATCATGCGCAAGTCTTTTGACGACAGCACCGCCGTAAAATCGTCGCCCTCGTACACAGGAAACAGCGCATCGGGACGCTTGCGCTCGCGCAGGTACAACGCGCCGCTTTCGGCAAGTTTTTTTGCGTCCGCAAGCACGTCATAGTCCCAGCGGCACGTGTGCGAGCAGAAGCCGCTCTGCGCGCTCCGCCCCGTCAGGTACGCGCTCATCAGGCAGCGGCCGCTGTAGGCAATGCACATCGCGCCGTGCGCAAAGCATTCGATTTCCATGTCGGGCACGGCATCCTTAATCTCGCGCACTTCCGCCAGCGAAACTTCGCGCCCCAAGACCACGCGGTCAAAACCAAGATTCTTGTACATCTTGACCGCCTCGCGGTTCATCACGCTCGCCTGCGTACTCACGTGCAAGTGCGCCTGCGGGAAATGCTTTTGCAGGATCGGCACGATTCCCAAATCCTGCACGATGAACGCGTCAATCGGGTACTGCTTAAAATAATCGATCTGCGCCAGGAACGCGTCGATCTCGCGGTTGTGGAACGCGATGTTCAGCGCGCAATGCAGCGACCTGCCGGGAAACTGCTTTTTGAGCGCGATGACCGCCTTGTACTCGTCCTCATAAAAATTGTCCGCCTTGACGCGCAGGGAAAACTTTTTCAGCCCGATATAGGCGGCATCCGCCCCGTACTGATACGCGTAGGCAAGTTTTTCGACATTTCCCGCAGGAGAAAGCAGTTCCATGACCGGCAGCCCCTAGTAAGCGCCCATGCTTTTTTCAAGGACGATGTGGATAGTCGCGTCGCTCTCGTTGCCGCGATCGTCGCGCCCCGTGATGAGCCGCCCGATTTTTTCCACGGCAAGGTGCGCCTCTTCAAGATACTCGTCCGCCATCTGAAAGCACGGCATCATGCCGCGCCACGCGTCCAGCTCGCATTCGTTGCCCGCGTCCACCAGCAGCTGCTGAAACCGCTCCGCGTCGTCCAGAAACAGTTCCTTTTCGCCCATCTGAATATACACCGGCGGAAAATCCGCCAGCATGGAGCGGTCGGCCTTGAGCGCGGAGACCAGCGGATGCGCACGGTTCTCAAAATACGTATAATACTCGGCGCTGCGGCGGATGGCATCCGCCGTATAGATTTCGTCGGCGGCTTTCTTCGCGCTCAGGTGCCTGGAATCCGCGCTCACGTCAAGCCACGGGCTGAGCAGCACCAGCCGGCTGATGACCGAGCGGAATTTCCCCTTGAGGCTGAGCACGAGCGCGAGCGCGATTGACGCGCCGCTTCCGTCCGCCGCAATGATGATTTCGGGAGCGGCATCGGACGTTCCCGCGTCCAGCGAGCGGGACACCTGCTCTTCGGTATACACCGAGCGGAACACCGCCTGCACGTCCTCCAAAGAAGCCGGGTACTGGTGCGGCGGCGACAGGCGGAATTCGGGGACGACCAGGCGGCAGGACGTGGCATGCGCCAGCGACGCGCAGAACGACCGCCAGCCCGCGCGCGACCCCGCCACAAAAGACCCGCCATGCACGTACAGCATAATGCGCTGCGACGAATAGACTTCCGGCACGAGCACGTCGCACGGAACGCCGCCAAACTCGCGCTCCGCGCACTCCACGCGGTTGGGAAGCATCGCCACGGCGAACGTCCGCTCCAGCCGCTCGCGGAACACCTGCAAGTCAATCTTTGGCGCAAGGCACAGGCACTTGAGCTTCTTTATCGCATTCTGTCGGTCTTTGGAAGAATTCATACGGTACTATAGCAAAAATGCGGAATATTTACTATACTGTCGGTCGATATGCCCATCAAGATCCAGTCCGATTTGCCCGCGCGCACCATCCTCGAAAAAGAAAACATTTTCGTGATGACCGAAAAACGCGCGTCAGCGCAGGACATCCGCCCGCTCAAAATCGGCATCGTCAACCTGATGCCCACCAAAGAGGCCACCGAAACGCAGCTTCTGCGCCTGCTCGGCAACACGCCGCTCCAGATCGACATCTCGCTCGTGCAAATGGAAGGGCATGTGTCGCGCCACACCAACGAAGCGCACCTTGAGCGGTTCTACATTCCGTCCGGCGAGGTGTTCGCGCGCAAATTCGACGGCATGATCATCACCGGCGCGCCCGTGGAGCAGATGCCGTTCGAGGACGTGGACTACTGGGGCGAACTGTGCGACATCATGGACTACGCCCGCGAAAACGTGTTCAGCACGCTGTACATCTGCTGGGGGGCGCAGGCGGGGCTGTACCACAACTACGGCATCAAAAAACTGCCGCTCGAAAAGAAACTGTTCGGCGTGTTCCCCAACCACCGCCTCATTCAGGCGGACTCGCTGCTGCGCGGGTTCGACGATTTTTTCCCCGTGCCGACGAGCCGCCACACCACCACCTCAAAGGCCTCGGTCTCCCGCGTGCGCGACCTCATCGTCCTTGCCGAAAACGACTGCAACGAGCCGACCATCGTCAAGTCGAACGACGGGCACGACGTTTACATGCTGGGCCACCTGGAATACGACACGGAGACGCTCGCCAAAGAATACTTCCGCGACAAGGCGAAAAACCTGCCGATCGACGTGCCGGCGCACTACTTTCCGCACGACGACCCCGCCCAGCCGCCCCGCAACACCTGGCGCAGCACGGCGCACCTGTTCTTCTCCAACTGGCTCAATTATTACGTCTACCAAGAAACGCCGTTCTCGTTCACCTCCGCCGCCTACGGCTGGGGCGACGGCATCTAGCGCACCCTCCGCATACAGAACCGATCGTTTCCGTCCGGGCGAGTTTTCTACATTTGTG
>CAZSOK010000045.1:0-12130 GCA_964608445.1 uncultured Treponema sp.
GCAAGCACCAGCTTGTTGTTGCTGTAGCGTCCTTTCGCGTCGTAATCCGTGTCGGAAGCGGAAGTCGGCAATCCCGCCGCCGCCGCTTTCGCCGCCATCATCTTTGTATTTTCGTCGATTTTGTCGTTGCGCAGGACGTAGCCGCCCTGGTTCTGGAGGTTCACGTTGACGTTGTGCAGCGGCAGGTCGATGTCAAAGCCGACCACCCAGCCGATGCTGTTGTTCTTTACCCAGGGGTCGTCACCGGCGGTGTCCGCGGTCAGGTTGTACGCGAATTCGGCGCGCGTGTTGAACCGCCACAGCACCGCCGCCGCCTCAAGCCCGAACACCTGCATGCGGTCGTAGCGCAGTTTCGGCAACGCCGACAGATTTGGCGGATTCGTAAGTATCGGCGACAAATCGACGGATACCTGCTTGTTGTGTCCGTAGTAGTAGCTCACGCCCAAGTCCACCGGCCCCAGCGTAAAGGTCGAGCGGATGCCCGCCTGCCCGTACTTGAACGCGAACGTGTCAGGATAGTGCAGGTCGCTGAGGCTTATTTTTTCGTCGTCTTTCTTGCCGAGCATATCATTCAGTCTATCAACTGCTTTTGACATCTTTCCCGGAATCCATTCGCCGCTCGTCGCGTAGCGGTCGCCGGTCATGGTGGGGGTGTAGATGCCCTCGAATTTGATGCCGCCGTCCGTCGTGTACACGGCGCGGAACATCGGCTCGGCAATGCGGCGGTCGATGTAGTCGGGGATGATGTAGTCGGTGTAGTCGTTGGCGTTGAAGTTGTCGAGCACGTGCAGCTTGTCGCCCTTGCCCCATACCACTTTCATCTTGCCCGCCTCAAGCTGCAGGTTGCCGTTCACGTAGACGCGGGCGGTGAATTCGTCGAGGATGTCCGTGTAGTACCCGTCGCCGAGCGACGTGCGGTCGAGCTTTATCGTGCCGGAAAAGTCCGTGGACGCGCCGCTGTAGGCAATGCCCAGCTTGAGCGACGGGAACACGGAGGTGGGGAAGTCGCCGACTTTCAGCCGGTCATTGCTGTCCTTGTCCTGCTCCCGCTGGTCAACGTAGACGCGTCCTTCAAGGCTCGCGTCGCCGTTCAGGCTGATTGCGGACAGCGCCGCGCCGATGCCGCCGGACGACGCGCTTTCGCCGCCGAAGTCAAATCCGCCGTCGTCGCCGAAGTCGAACCCGAAATCGTCGGCGGACGCCGCGCCGGCAAGCAGCGCGCCTGCCAGCGCGACCGATAGAATCGTTCGCGCCTTCATACTAAAGCCGTCCGGTCGTCAGGAAGTTGGGGGTGAAGTAGCCGTCGGGCAGCGGCTTGTCCACCTCGATGTTCACCATTTTGAGCACGGTGCTGTGCCCGCTCTGCACGTTGGTCATCACGTTCTCCGACGGGATGTTGTAGGTCTTGTTGCCCGTCTTGGGCGTGATTGCCTTGATCTCGTTGATTTTGAGCAGCTTGCCTTTCTTGTCGTACAGCTCCACATAGGTGGGAATCCAGCTGTCCTTGGTGATCCAGGAGATGCGGTAGCTGTACTGGCTTGACTTGGCGTCTTTGGGCGTTGACTTGACCACGTACAGGTCTTTGAAGTTGCCCTTGTCCTCGCTCTCTTTCAGCAGTTCGTGCGTGTCGTCGCCAACCTCGCGGCTGCTCATGTCGTCGTAGGTGAAGTCCGTGCCGACGAACGCCTTGTCGCCCTCCGATGACGCGACGCGGCGGGTCGAGCGCAGCGCGGGCAGGTAAATCCATTTGTCGTCGGCCTTGTCGCCCTCGTTCTCTTTCTGCAAGAAGCGCGTGTCCTTGACCGATGCGGGGCTGAGGAACACCATCACCATGTCGCTCAGGTTGTTCTTGCAGCGTCCGTACTCGCCCACGTTGCGCGTCTCGGTCACCTTGCCGCTCTTTTCGATCAGGGAGAGTGTGACCGCCGCCTTGGTGAAGTCGGGTTTCTGACGGTCGAACACGTTCTGCATGATCTCCGTCCCGTCGATGGCGAACGCGGCAGTTCCCGCCGTGCAGCCGATGACCGCAAGCGCGGTTGCCAGCAATTTTGTCAGTTTCATAAGGATACCTCCAGTCGTTTTATTTCGCTGCCTTTTCCGAGGCAAGTTTTGCTTTGTATGCTTCTCTCTCTTCTTTCGGCCACATGAATTGCGGGTCGAACGCGTTCAGCAGGCCGGGGATAATCGTCATCGCCAGCATTGAGCTGGTGAACATGACCACCGCCACCAGGATGCCGATGTAGCGCAGGATGATGAACCGGCTGAACACCAGCACGAGGAAGCCCAGTCCCACGGCAATCGCGTTGGTGATGATGCCTTTGCCGCTCGTCCTGAACGTGTTTTCGGCGACGACCTCAAGGTCCTTCGAGCGCGCGCGCTCGTGCTGGTAGGTCTCCATGAAATGGATGGTGTAGTCGATGCCCACGCCGATCGCGATGGACGAGATGATGCTCGTGCACAGGTCAAGCCGGATGCCCGCGTAGCCCATGACCATGAAGTTGAGCAGGATGACCAGCCCCAGCGGAATCGCGCCGATAAGCCCCGCCCAGCCGGACTTGAACGACAGCGTGATGATGACGAACACGGCGACCAACGAGAATACGATGCTTATCATCTGGCTGTTGATGACCAGGTTGCTCATCGTGTACTCAAGCGCGGCGGCGCCGGTCGCCTCGATGTCGTAGCCTTCGGGGAAGTGCTTCGCCGCGTAGCCCTTGATGTCGGCGATGAGGTTGCCCGTGTCCACGGTGCTGTGCGTGCGCAGCTGCACCTGCGTGCGGATTGCCTTGGGGTTCGTCATGTCGTCCGCAAAGCGCGTGATCGAGTCGCTGGAGAGCAGGTACAGGTACTGCGTCACCAGGTCGCCAAGTGCCTCGCGCCGGTCAACGGGGTATTTTTCGGTGTCGTAGGGAATCTCGTAGTAGTCCAGCCCGTTGTAGTTGAGCAGTTTCTCCAGCTCGTAGACGACTTCGTTCGCGTTCGCCTTTTCGCCGCCCGCCGCCGCATACGCCCGGCCGAGCATTTCGAGCAGCTGCTGCATCGTGAGCGTCTTGTCGAGCGCCTGCGCGTCCGCGCTCGCGTCCTCCGGCGTGTGCATCACCTGGTTCATGCGCTTGATTGACGTGGTGAACGAGACGATCTTGCCGATTTCGGGGTGGTGGGCGAGCATATACTCCTGCATGTCGTCCACCGCCTTGAGGATTTCGGGGTCGGTGAGCATATAGTATGATTTCGGCGCGTCCGCGCTTTCGTCGCCGAATCCGAAGTCGTCGCCGCCGAAGTCAAAGTCGCCTGCCGCGTCCGCCCCGGAAAAATCGAAGTCGCCGAATCCGCCGTCGTCCGCAGTCGTGCCGTCATCGGCTTTCTCCTTTCCCGAAACGACGAAGTACATGCTGTTCGACCCGGCGAGCGTGTCGTCCACGTAGGCAAGGTCCTGCCGGAATTTGCTGCTGCCGGGGAAGTAATTGACCATGGCGGTATCGACGATGAGCTGCTTTACGCCGACCGCAGAGACCAGCACGATGACCAGCATGAACACGATGAGGCGCGGCTTGGTGCCCGCGAAGAAATGGTACAGGCTGTACAAGGTCTCACTGTTCTTTTCGGCAGAGCTTTTTCCGCCGCGCCGCGCCAGCTGTTTTTCCATCCGCTCGCGCAGCCGCGTGCTCAGATGATCCTTGTTGCGCCAGTGCTTGCCCACGTTCTTGACCGGCATGACGTACAGCAGCGCGGGAATGAGCGTGACGGAGAGGATGAGCGAGAATGCCACGCCTGCCGCCGCAAAGATAGAGAACGAGCGCAGCGGGCGCAACGGGCTTGATATGTTGGAGATGAAGCCCGCGACCGTCGTGATCGCCGCGAGCAGCACCGCCACCCACACGTCCTTGAGCGCGAACGCAATCGCCCCCGCGTGGCTTTCTTTGGTAATGTCGCCCTCGATGTTGTCAAGCCCGATATAATAGTGGGTCATCACGTGGATGCCGTAGGCAGAGCCGCACGCGATCAGGCAGACGGGAATCATGCTGCCGATGATGGTGAACGGGTAGCCCAGGACCGAAAGCAGCCCCACCGACCAGATCGTGCTGATAAGGACGGTGACGAGCGGGAGCAGCGTGCCGCTCCAGGTATGGAATGAGAAATAGAGCGAGAGCAATACGATAAGCGCGACGAACGGAATCAGGTTGATCAGGTCGCTCATCAGGAATTCGCGCGCATCATGCGACATGACCGGGTCGCCGAAGTAGCGCACCTCAAGGTCCGACCCGGCGAGCGCGTCCTCGCAGATTGCCTTGATGTTCGCGAGGATTTCGTTCTGCACGGTGGACGGCAGTTCCTCGCCGTCCTCGGTGGAGGCCGTCACCGTCACCATCATCTGCGCCGCCTTGAACGAGTCGTTCACGATGACGCGGTTGTACATCTCCTGCCAGTCGATGATCCGCTGCTTGATGAGGCGCATGTCCTGCGCGCTGCCCGTGTACTCGTCATCGTCGCCGAGCAGGCTGCCCGCCACGAGGCTGCCTTCGCCGTCCTCGGTGACATCGCCGTAGATGAAGTCGATGTTGGTGAGCGAGTCCACGTTCTCCACGTAGTCGAGCCGCTCGATTCCGTCGGTGATCGTCTGGATCACCCGGATATACTGGGGGGTCAGGATTGTCTTGCCTTTCGTCTCCAGCGATATTCCCAGTCCGAGCATGCTGCCGAACGTCTCTTCGGTCTGGAGCATGAACTGGTAGGACGCGTCGTCCTTGGGCATGAACGTGCGGCTGGTGTTCTCAATACGGATATTTTTCAGCTGCCAGCCGAAAAATACGGTAATCACGGCGGTTATGGCGATAATCAGCCATGAATGCTTGAGCATTCGCGGAATCATGGTTTTGTACTCCTTGCAATTTTCCAGGAAAACTGCTTTAATCATAACAAGGTTTAAAATATTAAACCGTTGGGCTAAATGATATAAACTGACGCGGTTTGTGTCAATAACGTTCCGAAAAAAAATACACATGGGCGGCGGGGCATCATGCGGCAGGAAACACACGGAGCATATTATATTAAGGAAAAAACCAGGCTTGCGCGGCGGCAGTTCGAGGAATGCTCGGCGCTGTTCGTCGCGCTCGGTGACGTGACGCGCCAGAAAATCGTCTGCGACCTGGCGGAGGCGGGCGAGGAGGGCATCAACGTGGCGCAGCTGACGGGAAAGTCGCTGCTGTCGCGCCCGGCGATTTCGTATCACCTCAAGGTGCTCAAGAACTGCGGCATCGTCGAGCCGGTGAAGCAGGGGACGCAGATTTTTTACCGCATCCGCCTGCGGGAGCATTTTGCCATCGTCAAGCACCTCATGCAGACGCTGGACGAGATTTTTGCGGAGGAGGACGCATGACAAAGGCAGTGCTGTTTGACATGGACGGCGTGCTGCTGGATACCGAGCGCGTCGCCTTTGCGAGCTGGGGGCAGGCTGCCGACGAGCGCGGCGTGGCGGACATCCGTTCGCTGTACCGGCAGTGCATCGGCATGAACACGGACGACATCAAGGCTTTGCTCCGCGCGCGCTGCGGACCGGGATTTGACGCGGACGGCTTTTACGCGCGCGCGGGCGAGGTGTTCCGTGAGATCGAGATGACGCGCGGGCTTGACCTCATGCCGTCCGTGCGCCCGTGCCTTGACGCGCTCGCCGCGGCGGGATACCGGCTTGCCGTCGCGTCGTCCACGCGCACGGAGACCGTGCGCCGGCAGCTGGCGGCGGCGGGCATCATCGGTTACTTTGAGACGATCACGTGCGGCGATATGGTCGCCCACGCAAAGCCCGCGCCCGACATCTACCTGAAATCCTGCGAGTCGCTGGGACTTGCCCCGGCGGACTGCGTTGCCGTGGAGGACAGTCCCAACGGCGTGCGCGCGGCGGTCGCGGCGGGCATCCGCTGCGTGATGATACCCGACCAGATTCAGCCGGACGGGGAAATCCGCGCGCGGGCGGCTGCCGTGCTCGCGCATCTGGGGGAGCTGCCAGCGTACTTGACGACTGTATAAATACGGCATATAATGCAGTATTTATAATGGAACAGACAGACGTGTTACAGAAACTGTTGCGCTCGTTTGAGCGGTATTACGACGTAAGGACCGAGGGCGTTGCCGCGCCCTTTGTCGCCGAGGCCGAATTCCACGCCCGTGCGCAGCAGTATGTCCTCGTCAAGGCCGCGCACATCGCGGACATTGATTCCAACGAATATGTCTTTTTTGCGCGGGAGCGCGAGCTGACCTGCGCGCGGCTCGCGGAGCTTGACGGCTCTGCTTGGAGCACGGGGCTTTCGCGCGTCACTCCGTATATGGGGCATCGCTGCTCCGATGTCGCGCTCATCATCGTTGCGGATACCATTGGCGACGACGCGTTCGCGCGGATCAAAAAGATGCGGCATTCCAAGTCATATCGGTGCAGCCTGTACGGCTGGAGCAATTTCAGGGCATTGGCTTACGAGACTTCCTCCGGCCGGGTGGCGTACAACCGGCTCGGCAAGGATCTGAGGCGGCTCGTGGGCAACCTATAAACGTTTTCTGGAGGAGGAAAACAGATGACAGCATTACTCATCATTCTTGCTGCGATCGCTCTGCTTTTCATCGGCTATGTGTTCTATGGCTCTTGGCTGGCAAAGCAGTGGGGAATCGACCCCACCAAAAAGACGCCTGCACAGACAAATGCAGACGGCATCGACTATGTTTCCGCAAAACCGGCGGTACTGATGGGACACCATTTTTCTTCGATCGCCGGCGCGGGTCCGATCAACGGCCCGATTCAGGCGGCGGTCTTCGGCTGGGTGCCGGTGTTCCTGTGGTGTATCATCGGCGGCATTTTCTTCGGCGGCTTGCAGGACTTCGGCTCGCTGTTCGCGTCCGCCCGCCACGACGGAAAGTCGGTCGGCGAGATTATCCGGGACTCAATGGGCAAGACATCAAAGAAACTGTTCATCATCTTCGCGCTGCTCGTGCTGATTTTGGTCATCGCCTCGTTCGTGAACGTCGTCGCGGGCACGTTCTTTACGGATGGCGGCACGTTCGGCATCGTCAGGCATCCGAACGGCAACCAGACGACGGCGATGATTTCGCTGCTGTTCATCGTCCTTGCGGTCGTCTACGGCTTTCTCACCAACCGCTGCGGCATCAAGACGCTTCCCGCGACGCTTATCGGCTTGGCGGGCATCGTGCTCGCGGTGGTCATCGGGCTGAACTTCGGCTTTGCGATGAGCCGCACGGCATGGATCGTGTTCATCGGCGCGTACATTGCGGTCGCGTCGCTCGTCCCGGTGTGGATGCTGTTGCAGCCGCGCGACTATCTCTCGTCGTTCCTGCTGTACGCCATGATGGGGGTCGCGCTGGTCGGCATTGTCGTCACGGCGGTCACGGGCAACGCGGCGTTCGAGCTTCCCGCGTTCACCGGCTGGAACACGTCCATCGGGCCGATGTTCCCGGCGCTGTTCATCACGGTCGCGTGCGGCGCGTGTTCTGGGTTCCACTCGCTCATTGCGACGGGAACGACCTCAAAGCAGCTGGACAATGAGAAGAACGCGAAGGCAATCGGCTACGGCTCGATGCTGATTGAGTCCGGGCTTGCGGTCATCTCGCTGATTGCGGTCGGCATGGTATCCAAGACATTCATCGTTGATGGCGCGTTCAAGGGCGCGCCGCCGGTGGCGTTCGCTTCGGGCATTGCCGCGATGTTCGGCTTTACGGACAACCAGAACGCAATCTACGCGCTTTTGACGCTGGCGGTTTCGGTCTTCGCGCTGACTTCCCTGGACTCCGCGACGCGCCTGAGCCGCTTCATGTTCAGCGAGCTGTTCCTTGCGGACGGCGAGTCGTCGTACAAGGACGTTTCCGGCGCGCGCAAGGTGCTTGCGCATCCGCTGTTCTCGACGCTGCTTCTGGTCGTCATCGGCTGTGTGCTCGGCGGGCTGAGCCTTTCGCAGATTTGGGCGCTGTTCGGCTCGGCGAACCAGCTTCTTGCGGGCATCGCGCTGATGGCGGTGGCGGCATGGCTCGGTCACGTCGGCAAGAACAATAAAATGTTCTTCATTCCGACGGCGTTCATGCTGGCGGCGACGCTCACGCAGCTGGTGCGCACCGTTATCGCCAAGATTCAGGCAATGGGGGGGGGCGTACCTGGTGCGTTCCACTGGGGCAACTGGTTCCAGATGCTGTTCGCGGCGGCGATGGCCGTGCTCGCGGTCATTCTGATCGTTGAGGGCATCAGGACGTTCAGGGCGCAGGCGGCAAAGAAATAATCCGCGCCGTGCGTCATCGCAGTGCCGGTCGTCTGTCAGCAGGCGGCCGGCGTTTTTTTTCGTTTTTTACGGGACGAGCCGGCCCGCCGCGCGTTCCTGCCGTGCTTGCCATTCGCCCCGTTTTTTTCTATAATTGTTCCCACACTCATAAGCAGGTATCACGATGACTTCACTGGAAAAGATGCGCAACATCGGCATTATGGCGCACATTGACGCGGGAAAGACGACGACGACGGAGCGAATCCTCTATTATACGGGCAAGATTCATCGCATCGGCGAGATCGACGACGGTCAGGCGACGATGGACTTCATGAAGCAGGAGCAGGAGCGCGGCATTACGATTGCCTCGGCGGCGATTACGACGACCTGGAACGGTCACTCGATCACGATTATCGACACGCCCGGTCATGTGGATTTTACGGCGGAAGTTGAGCGCAGCCTGCGCGTGCTCGACGGCGCGGTCGCGGTCATTTGCGCGGTTGACGGCGTGCAGCCGCAGACGGAGACAGTCTGGAAGCAGGCGGACGCGTTCTCCGTTCCGCGCCTGTGCTTCGTGAACAAGATGGACCGGGTGGGCGCGGATTTTTTCTATTCGATAAACGACGTGCGCGAGAAATTCGGCGCGAATACGATTGCGTTGCAGGTGCCGATGGGGCAGGGCGACGACTTTGAGGGCGTGATCGACCTGATAAAAATGAAGGAAATCCGCTGGAACGCCGACGATGACGGCGAGACGTATGTGGAGAGCGACATCTCCGGGGCGTACCGCCCGCTTGCCGACGAGTGGCGGGCAAAGCTCATCGACGAGGTTGCCTCCAACGACGACGAGCTGGGCATGATATACCTTGAGGGCGGCGAGATTACGAACGAGCAGCTCAAGAAAGCAATCCGCGCGGGGACGATCGCGCGGACGTTCGTGCCGTGCCTGCTCGGCTCGGCGCGGCGCAACAAGGGCGTGCAGCCGCTCATCGACGCGATAATCGACTACCTGCCGTGTCCGACGGACGTTCCCCCTGCCAAAGGCGTGCATGTCAAGAAAGACCGGGAAGAGGCGGTCGATATTCCGTGCGACGAGACGAAGATGCCGCTCGGCCTTGTGTTCAAGATTCAGCAGGACAGGGAAATGGGCGCGCTCTGCTTTGTGCGCATGTATTCGGGCAAGATGACGGCGGGGGCGCAGGTGCTGAACGTGGCGAAGAAAAAGCGCGAGCGCATCAACCGTATCCTGCGCGTGAACGCCAGCCACATGGAGCAGATTGACAGCGTTTCCGCGGGCGACATCGCCGTGTTCGTGGGGCTGAAGCTCGCGCAGACGGGCGACACGCTCGGCACGGAGGGCATGCCCGTACTGCTTGAGAGCGTCAAGTTCCCGGAGCCGGTCATTTCCGTGGCGATTGAGCCGGAGACGCTGAGCGACAAGGACAAACTGGTGGAGACGCTCGCCGTGATGAGCCGTGAGGATCCCACGTTCACGAGCCATGAGGACGCGGAGACCGGGCAGCTGATTATCAGCGGCATGGGCGAGCTGCACCTTGACGTGCTCGTGACGCGCATGAAGGACGATTTCGGCGTAAGGGCGAACGTGGGCGCGCCGCAGGTCACCTACCGCGAATCCGTCGCGGGCGAGGCGACATGCACGGTCGCATGGGAAAAGAACCTGGGCGGCAAGGACAACGCCGCGTCGCTTACGGTGACTGTCCGGCAGAATGAGCAGGGCGCGGGCAACACGTATGCCTGTGCCGTGCACGACGCGGCAATCCCGGAGGCGATTTACGCGGCGATACAGGCGGGCTTTGAGAGCAGTTTCGCGTCGGGCATCCAGTACGGCTATCCGTGCGCCGATGTTGGCGTGACCGTGACGGGCATACAGTATGACGAGCTGACCGGCACGCCGTTCGCGTTCACTGCCTGCGCGGCGCAGGCGTTTGACGAGGCGGCGCAGAAAGCCGGGGCGGTGCTGCTGGAGCCGGTGATGAACGTGGATATTTCCTGCCCGCTCGAATTCGTGGGCGACGCTATCAGCCAGATTACCCAGCGCGGCGGCATGATTCTGGGGCAGGACAGCAAGGCGAGCGGCGAGATCGTGCACTGCACGGCACCGATGGCAAAGATGTTCGGCTTTTCGACCACGTTGCGCTCGGTCACGCAGGGACGCGCGAGTTTCAGCATGGAGTTCGGGCATTTCCAGCTGAAAGCAGGCGGATTGGGACAGTAGCCGCTTGACAAGGACGCGGGTTGTCTGCTATAATCATGGCAATTCTGCGGGGATGGTGGAATTGGTAGACACGCTAGCTTGAGGTGCTAGTGGCGCAAGCTGTGCCTGTTCAAGTCAGGTTCTCCGCACACAAGGCTTCCATTTGGAAGCCTTTTTTGTCGCAGGGGCGTTCTGCCGCGCCATGCGGGAGGAAAGTGCCATGATTGCCGTTTTCGTGAACTGCGCGACGATTCTTGTCGGTTGTGTCATCGGGTTGTTTTTTGCGAAGAAAATTCCGCAGCGGGTGACGGATGCCATTCAGCTTGCCTGCGGGCTGGTCTCGTTCATCATGGGCGTGCAGATGGCGTTCAAGTACCAGAACGTGGTGTACCTCGCGCTCGCGCTCATCCTCGGCGGCATCGTGGGGACGCTCCTCGACATTGACGGGAAAATCCTGCGCTTCGGCAGTTTTTTGGAGCGCGTCTTCATGCAGGGCGGAAAGGGGGCGTTGCGGGGGAATCCCCCGCTGGAGGGGGAAGGCGGAAATGCGGGAGCGCAGCGGAGCATTGAAGCCGGGGGGGAGACTTCCCCCGCTGTATCTGCTGAAAATGGGGCGGGACAGCAGAAACATTTTGCCTATGCGTTCCTGAACGCGTCCGTGCTGTTCTGCGTGGGGGCGATGGCGATTGTGGGGAGTTTCAAGGCGGGCATCGAGCATGACTATGCGATTATTCTCCTCAAGTCGGTTCTGGACGGGTTCATTTCGATCGGGTTTGCGGTGGCGATGGGCGTGGGCACGGCGTTCAGCATCATTTCGGTCTTTGCGTATCAGGGCGCGCTGACGCTCCTTGCCGTGCTGGTCGCGCCTTACGTGAGCGAGCAGCTCCTCGCCGAGCTGACGGGCAGCGGCGGCGCGCTCATCGTGCTGATCGGCATCAACCTGATGGGGCTGAAGAAGGTCAGGACGGCGAATTACCTGCCTGCCGTGCTGTTCAGCGTGCTGTTCGTGCTTGCCGAGCCGCCGGTGCGGCAGCTGCTTCATATAAGCTGAGCGTTTGCGGTGCGCGGGCAGTTTTCGTGTGTGTTTTTGTTTTGCGGCACAAATCGGTCGTTAATGATAAACGCTCGCAGTTTGCGGCACACGTTTTTCCAAAAATTCCGCATAAACGCTCCGCCATACTGAGAAAATAATCCTGTAAGACTGAAAAGATAATCCTGCAAAACTGAAAACACTCTGCCGTAAGCCTTGCAAGATAATGCTTTAAGGCTTGCAAGACGTTGCCGCACAGCCTGAACCCCGTTCCTTTTTGGCGGCAATACATTCAGAAACTGCAAAAATGTGGGTGGCGCGGACAAAGACTAAAATCCGCCCAAAATGGTGCTCGGACTTCAATCGCGAATGCAAGGCAGGAAAAGGCCGCCTTGCGCATTTTTTTCATATATTATGGAAAATGCCGCTTTGTCAATGGGCATTGGCGGGACACACAAGTGGACACGTATGCACTTGCAAGTAGAAACATATGTACTTGCGAGTGGAAACGTATCCACTATGGTAGTGGAAACGTTTCCACTTTGAAGTCGAAACGTTTCCGCTTTGCGGCGCGGGCAGAGATTGCCTTCAAATCAATCCACAACGGTCACAATCAAATCTTCCGACGCTTCGTTA
>CAZSOK010000046.1:0-11988 GCA_964608445.1 uncultured Treponema sp.
CGTTTCAACATCAGGGAAGATTTCATCTACCCCGACATGGACAGCGTGGCGAACGAAATCAACGAAACAATCGACAAGAAAGAGGAAGCGTGAGCCGCCGGGCATCATCGCGCCCGCTTCCTCGCGGGCTAGGGAAAACGCGGAAAAATGTATCCGCGTATCTTTCCCGCATGATTTTTCTCGCTTTTTCAAAAATCCTGTGCTAGAATAAATGACAGAAGAAAGCGAAACGCGAAATCTTAGGGGGATTTTTATGAAAAACGCAATCGTCGGGCAGTCTGGTGGCCCGACATCCGTTATCAACGCGAGTTTGGCAGGTGTTTTTGAGGCGGCGCGCGACCGGGGTGCGCCGCACGTGTACGGCATGGTGCACGGCATTCAGGGGCTGTTGCAGGGTCGCTACGTCGATCTGAAGGAGAAACTGCATGGCGCGCTTGACATCGAGCTGCTCAAGCGCACGCCGTCAAGCTACCTGGGAAGCTGCCGCTACAAGCTGCCCGAACTGGATGCCCCGAACGCAAAGGAAGTGTTCGACTCGATTTTTGCCCTGCTCAAGAAGCTGGACATCGGGTATTTCTTCTATATCGGCGGCAACGATTCCATGGACACGATCAACAAGCTGGCGATTTACGGCAAGGACATCGGCTCGGACATCCGCTTTATCGGCGTTCCCAAGACGATAGACAATGACCTGTGTGTCACCGACCACACGCCCGGCTACGGCAGCGCGGCAAAATATATCGGCGTGGTGATGAAGGAGATTATCCGCGATGCCACCGTGTACGGCACGAACTACGTGACGATCGTGGAGATTATGGGACGCAACGCGGGCTGGCTGACTGCCGCCGCCGCGCTCGCAAAGTCGGAGGACTGCGAGGGCGTGGACATGATTTGTCTGCCGGAAGTGCCGTTCAACGTGGACCGCTTCGTGGAGAAAGTGGCGAAGATGCAGAAGGACAAGGCGAGCATCGTGATTGCCGTCTCCGAGGGCGTCAAGCTGGAGGACGGACGCTACGTGTGCGAGCTTGCCGACGACGAGCATGCGGTTGACGCGTTCGGGCATAAGTCGCTGACGGGTACGGCGCGATTCCTGGCGAACACGGTCGCCCGCAAGCTGGACACCAAGACGCGCTCGATCGAGCTTTCAACGCTCCAGCGGTGTGCGGGTCATCTGACGAGCCGCGTGGACATTACCGAGGCGTATCAGGTGGGCGGCGCGGCGGTCAAGGCGGCGTTCGAGGGACACACGGGAGAAATGGTCGCCATCAAGCGCATCTCAAACCATCCGTATCAGTGTACCACGGAACTGCATCCGATCAGCGAGGTGGCGAATCTGGAGAAGAAAGTGCCGATGGAGTGGGTCAATGCCGACCACACGCAGATGCTCCCCGCGTTCATCGAGTACGCGATGCCGCTCGTGCAGGCTGAGCTGACCCCGATTTACGTCAGCGGTCTGCCGCACCACATCTATCTGGACGACCGGAAACTGTAATCGCACGGTGCGGTCGGAACGGCGGGGAAGCGGAAGTGCTTTCCCGCTTTTTTTGTGTCCGTGCCTTGCGGGGTTCAGCACAGGCCCAGTTCTGCCGCCCGCGCTTTCAGTTCGGCTGCCGCCTGCTTCGGGTCGGCGGCTTTCATGATGGCAGAGACGACGCAGATGCCGGCAATCGGAATTCCCGCGAGGATGGCGATGTTGTCCTTGTTGAGTCCGCCGATGGCATTGACGGGGATCGGAACGGCTGCGCAGATGGCTTTGAGCGTGTCGGTGGAGGTGAGCACAGTCTTCACTTTTGTGGTCGTCGGATAGATTGCGCCCACGCCGAGGTAATCTGCTCCCTGCTCATAGGCTTCTTTTGCCCAGGGAACGGTTTTGGCGGTCGCCCCTACAATCTTGTGGTCTCCCATCAGCTTTCGTGCGGTCGCAACGGGCATGTCGCTTGCCCCGACGTGAACGCCCTCCGCGTCAACGGCGAGCGCGACATCCACGCGGTCATCGATAATCAGCGGGATGCCGTAACGCCGGGCGATGGCATGGACCTTTTCTGCGAGGTCGATGTATTCGCGGGTACTCTTTTCCTTTTCGCGGAGCTGGAGGAGCGTCGCGCCACCTTGCAGTCCTTGCTCCACGCGGTACAGGAATGCTTCCTCGGTGCAGTTCGTGCTGTCGGTTATAAAATACAGGCGCGGGTCAAACGTTCTCATGGTTTCCCTCACACATACAGATAATCGTTCAGGACCGGTTGCAGGCCTTCTGCGGCGATGTCCCGGTACATCTTGTCAAGGCTGCGGTTGTCGTCAATCTCAAACTGCTCGTCGCCCTGTGCCGCACCCGATTTCTTGCCCGTGTATTTGCTTTCATGGTCGCCGATCCCGGTGGACACGCCTGCCGAAATCTTGGTTGCGGCGATTTTCACGATGCCGTTGCGGAATGCGGCGCTTTCGCGGGAAGACACCGTGATTCCGACAAATGGCAGGAATATGCGGTAAGCGCAGAGAATCTGGCAGAGCTGTTTTTCGTGGACGTCCAGGGGATTGATGTTGTCATTGTTGATAATCGGCCGAAGCCTGGGGCATGACAGCGACAGTTCGGCGTGGGGATACTTTCTCTGCAAATAGTACACGTGCATCGCGCTTGCCAGGGCATCCTTGCGAAAATCGGAAAGTCCGAGCAATGCCGAGCACGCCACGCCGCGCATGCCGCCACGGAGCGCGCGTTCCTGTGCGTCGAACCGGTACGGCCAGACGCGCTTGTGTCCAAGCAAATGAAGCTGCTCATATGTATCGGCATCATAGGTTTCCTGAAAGACCGTCACATAGTCCGCGCCGCATTCGTGGAGATACCGGTATGCATCGGTATTGACGGGATAGATTTCAAGGCCGACCATGCGGAAGTATGTTCGCGCCAGTTTGCAGGCTTCGCCGATGTATGTCACGTCGCTCTGGGTCTGGCTTTCGCCGGTAAGGATGAGGATTTCTTCCATTCCGCTGTCGGCAATGACCCGCATCTCTTTTTCAATCTGCTCCATGGAAAGTTTCATGCGCGTGATGTTGTTGTAGCAGTTGAATCCGCAATACACGCAGTAGTTTTCACAGTAGTTTGCTATGTACAGGGGCGTGAAGAGATATACCGTGTTGCCGAAATGTTTGCTTGTCTCAAGCCGGGCTTTCTGCGCCATCTGTTCGAGGAACGGCTCTGCCGCCGGGGAAAGGAGCGCTTTGAAGTCTTCGGTCGTGCAGGAATCGTGTTCCAATGCCGCTTTTACGTCGTCGGCGGTATATGTTGACGGGTCGTAAGAATGCATCTGTTCCATGACACGCGTGCGCACATCCGACTCGATTATTTCCATGCCCGGCAGATACGCCATGTGGTTTTTCCGTGAGGACGGATCAGTTTCAAGGCGGTGCTTTTTTGCAAGTGCCGCGGGCGAGAGATGCCCCGAATCCACAAAAAACTGGTTTTCCATGTGTGCGCCCTTAATCACGGAGAAAGCCGGTCAAAGGATCGGAAGCCGCCGCGCCGCGGGCAAGAACCCTGCCGATCCCCGCAAGATATGCCTTGCGCCCGGCTTCTATCGCGCTCTTGAAGGCCGAAGCCATCACGGGAAGATTCCCTGCGGTGGCGAGTGCCGTATTCGCCATGACAGCTGCCGCGCCCATCTCCATTGCCTCGCAGGCCTGCGACGGTCTGCCGATTCCCGCGTCCACGATAATGGGCAAGTCTATTTCGTCGATGAGGATTTGGATAAATTCACGGGTCGCGAGTCCTTTGTTGGAGCCGATGGGGGAGGCAAGCGGCATGACAGTCGCCGCTCCGGCATTCACTAAATCCCTTGCGACATTCAGGTCGGGATACATATACGGCATGACCACAAAACCTTCGTTTGCAAGGGTTTCGGTCGCCTTGATGGTCTCCTGGTTGTCGGGAAGCAGGTACTTGGAATCCCGCATGATTTCGATCTTTACGAAGTCGCCGCAGCCCAGTTCCCGTGCAAGGCGGGCAATACGGACTGCTTCCGCGGCATTCCTTGCCCCGCTTGTGTTTGGGAGCAGCGTGACACCTTTGGGGATATAGTCGAGGATGTTTTCCTGTTCTTTGGTATTCGCGCGGCGGACCGCGAGCGTGATGATTTCAGCCCCGGCATCCTTTACCGCCGCCTCGATGAGCTTCATCGAGTATTTGCCGGATCCGAGAATAAACCGTGAGCTGAACGCGTGTCCGCCGATAATCAACTTGTCGTCGTTCATGTCTTGTCCCTTCTTTTCCTTATGTTTCAAATTGCCCTGCCAGTATGCGGAGGACTGTGTGTGCCTGGTGGGCGGCGCAGAGCATCACCCGGGAGACAACGAGACTTTCTGCCTCTGCCACATCGCTTGCGCCGTCGCCGCAGAGATAAAACCGCTTTGATACCCGGCGCGTCTGGATTGCGTTTGCGCTGCCCATTCCCGCCATGCCGGATGCCGCAACAAGGTATTTGTCGGGCATCGTCTCAAGCACCGTGTTCGCCAGCATCGCCTTGCACTCGGCATCGTCAAAGGCCTCGCAGATGACATCGGCTTCTTCCAGCAGCCCCGCGGCATTGTCTTCCGTGATACGCGCGGTTATTGCCGCAAGGTCGCTGTACGGCGCGATTTCCCGTATGTTTTCGCTCAACGCCTCGCTCTTGTACATACCGATCTGTGCCGCCTTGTACTGCTGGCGGTGCAGGTTGGCGATGTCCACGCGGTCAAAGTCGATGAGAATCTGTCTGCCGATTCCCGCCCTGGCAAGGGCAATGGCGATATGGGAACCAAGTCCGCCAAGACCGCAGACTGCCACCGTGGCAGACGAAAGTTTGCGCTGCAATGTATGCCCGTGCCGATCGGCCAGCGCTCTGTCCCACGCGTCTTTTGTCGGCAACAACTTAACCGCCTCCCACGAAACTGACGATCTCTATGTTGTCGCCGTCCTGGAACACTGTTTCTCCGTACTGCGCCTTGGGGACGATTTGTCCGTTGCGTTCCACGGCAATCCTTTTGGGATCGTACTGTGTGGTGGCAAGATAATCGGCCAGTGTCTTGCCGGCAATGGCACATGCTGTTCCGTTTATGTGTATCATTCCCGTTACTTCCGTACCTGTCTGTCAATTCGGCGATAGTGTACATTATCTCGGCAGAATTTGCAAATAGTTTGGGGCATGCGGTAAAAATTTCATGTCCATGCACAAGGCGGCAGGTGATGTCCGCTGCCACATCATGCTAGACGATCGGAGGCTGTAGGCATTGCGGTACGTCATGCCTACAGCCGCATCCGTGGGTAAGGTGCGCGTTTTTTTTTCATAAATTTAGGGAAAACGCTTGACTTTTTGCAATTGGGGGGGGGTATAATGCCTGCATATCACTATGAAAGGAGTTTTCCTATGAAAAAGACATGCATTGTTCTTTTGGTGTCGGCATTGATAGCAGTCATTTCTGGCTGTACGTCAATGGGTTTCGTTTCTGATGCAGGTGCTTTCCCTGCGGACGCTTCCACTTACGAAGTGTTGGGGCGCGTGAGCATAAAAGCATCTGCCAAGAAAAGCGGCTACAGCAAGTTGTATCAGGCGGCTAAGGATTTGTATCCGGAGACCGATGATGTCGTGAATGTAAAAATCGATAGAAAGAGAACGGTATTCTTGATTTTCGTTTTCGAGTCTTACGAAATGAGCGGCATTGCCATCGACTATAAATAAATCGGTATACGCTGTTATCATAAAAGTCGCTCCCGTCTTGCTTGCAGGACGGGCTTTTCTTTTTTAGTTGAAAATTCCGCAAAAGGTAGGTATTATTAAAAAGAGCATGCGTATAGTGCAGTGCGAAAGCATTTTTTATATAAGTAAGGGCTGATTTTTTATGGACAACGATACGAAATTCACGCCGGCGGTAAAACCGATTCGCATGGGAATCGATGTCGGCTCGACCACGGTGAAAGTGGTGATTCTGGACGACGACGGGAAAATGCTGTACGGCGACTACCAGCGTCACCGTGCCGACATCCGCAGCACGATTATCACGGTCGTGACGAAAGCGTTGGAGAGCGTTGAGGGGAAATTCCCGCTCGGTGAGAAGCAGACGGTCAGCGTGCGCGTGACGGGTTCGGGCGGGCTTTCGGTCTCACAGTGGCTGAACATTCCGTTCATGCAGGAAGTGGTCGCTGCGACTGCCGCCGTGCGCAAGATTATCCCGCAGACGGACGTGGTGATCGAGCTGGGCGGCGAGGACGCGAAGATTACCTATTTTACGGGCGGCATCGAGCAGCGCATGAACGGCACGTGCGCGGGCGGCACGGGCGCGTTCATCGACCAGATGGCGGCGTTGCTGGAGACCGACGCTCCCGGACTGAACGCCATGGCGGCGGGCGCGACGCAGGTCTATCCGATTGCGGCGCGCTGCGGCGTGTTCGCCAAGACGGACGTGCAGCCGCTCATCAACGAGGGCGCGCGCCGTGAGGACATCGCCGCGTCCATTTTTCAGGCGGTGGTCAACCAGACGATTTCCGGGCTTGCGTGCGGAAAGCCGATCCGCGGCAACGTGGCGTTTTTGGGCGGTCCCTTGCATTTCTTGGATCAGCTGCGGGCGGCATTCATCAAGACGCTCAACTTGACGGGCGATCAGGCGATCGTCCCGGAAGACAGCCAGCTGTTCGTGGCGGCGGGGTGCGCCTATTCTGCGGAGCGGAGCCAGAATCCGCTCGCGCCGGGGCATTCGCCGCTTGCGTTCTCTACGATCGGCGAATTCAAGGCGAACCTCAAGAAATTGGAAGGCGCGGAGATGCACGAGGTCCAGCGGCTGGAGCCGCTGTTCAAGGACGAGGCGGAGCTGGGCGCATTCAGGACGCGGCACAGTCAGGAAAAGGCGAAGCGTGGCAATCTGGACGAGACGGAAGGTCCGGTGTTCCTGGGGCTAGATGCCGGTTCGACGACCACGAAGGCGGTGCTGATTGATACCGAAGGTCGCATCCTGTGGGATTTTTACGACGTGAACGCGGGCAACCCCGTCGATCTGGCGGTGCGCGTGCTCAAGGATTTGTACCGCCGTCTGCCGAAGAACGTGTACATTGCGCGTTCGGTGTCCACGGGGTACGGCGAGGCGTTGTTCCAGGCGGCGCTCGGCGTGGACGCGGGCGAGGTGGAGACGATCACGCATTACCGCGCCGCCGACTTCTTTGTTCCCGGCGTGGAATTCCTGTTGGACATCGGCGGGCAGGACATGAAATGTCTGCGCATGAAGGACGGCGCGATCAATTCTATTCAATTAAATGAGGCGTGTTCGGCGGGCTGCGGATCGTTCTTGGAGAATTTTGCCCGGTCAATGGGCATGGACGTGCGCGAATTCAGCAAGATTGCGCTGCTCGCGCAGAAGCCGGTGGATCTGGGCAGCCGCTGCACGGTCTTTATGAACAGCCGCGTCAAGCAGGCGCAGAAAGAAGGCGCGACTATTGCCGACATCTCCGCCGGGCTGTCGTACTCGGTCATCAAGAACGCGCTGTTCAAGGTGATAAAGCTGCGCCGCGCGAGCGAAATCGGCACGAAAGTAGTGGTGCAGGGCGGCACGTTCAACAATGACGCGGTGTTGCGCGCATTCGAGAAAGTGGCGGGCGTGCAGGTTTTCCGTCCCGACGTGGCGGGCTTGATGGGCGCGTATGGTTCGGCGCTGATTGCCTATGACCAGTGGCGCGACCTGACTGCGCCAAAGCCGGGGCAGGAAAAAGGCTGGGTTCCGCCGAAAATCGTTTCCAATATCGCGACGATCGAGCAGCTGGAATCGTTCAAGGTCGATTTGGATTTGACCCGCTGCGGCGGCTGCCAGAACAATTGTCTGCTTACTATTAACACATTCTCCACGAACGGCACGGTGCGGCAGTTCATTACGGGCAACCGCTGCGAAAAAGGCCTTGAGCGGCATCAGCTGAAAGATGCCGAGGCGGTTGACGGCTCGAACAAGGAGAACACGGGCGTGGATTCGGGCGAGGCGGTGGAGCTGCCCAACCTGTTCGACTGGAAATACAAGCGGCTGTTCAATCATTATACGCCGTTGCGCCCGGAGGATGCGCCGCGCGGCTCGGTCGGCATTCCGCGCGTGCTCAATATGTACGAGAATTATCCGCTGTGGTTTACGATTTTTACCAGGCTGGGATTTCAGGTGCGGCTGAGCCCGCGCTCAAACCGCATGGTCTACGAGCGCGGCATCGATTCCATTCCGTCCGAGTCGGTCTGCTATCCGGGGAAGATTTCGCACGGTCACTTGGAATCGCTCATCAAAATGGGCTGCACGTTCATTTTTTATCCGTGCGTTCCGTATGAAAAGAAAGAGGACAAGGGCGCGGGAAATCATTTCAACTGTCCCGTCGTCACGAGTTATCCCGAAGTGCTGAAAAACAACATCGACGAACTGCGCGAGAACAGCGACATTTTCTTTATGAATCCGTTCCTGCCGATTTACGACAAGCCGCGCCTGTGCGAGCGTTTTTACGAGGAGCTGCACAAGCAGTTTCCCGCAATCGCGAAAGAAGAGGTGTTTGCGGCGGTGGAGGCCGGCTGGGACGAGCAGGAGCGGTTCAAGCGCGAGGTGGAGCGGGCTGCGGAGGACGCGCTGGAGCTGCTGGTCGTGACGGGCGGCAGCGGTGTCGTGCTGGCGGGACGGCCCTATCACCTTGATCCCGAAATCAATCACGGCATCCCGGAGATGATTCACGGGCTGGGACTGGCGGTCTTTACGGAAGATTCCGTGGCGCACCTGGGCAGCGTGGAGCGTCCGCTGCGTATCATCGACCAGTGGTCGTACCACAACCGGCTGTACCGCGCGGCGAATTTCGTGGCGGGCATGCCCAATCTGGAGCTGGTGCAGCTCACGTCGTTCGGGTGCGGGCTTGACGCGGTGACTGCCGATCAGGTGGACGAAATCATGCGGTCGAAGAGCCGGATGTACACGCTCATCAAGATTGACGAAGGCTCCAACCTCGGCGCGATCCGTATCCGCATTCGCTCGCTCATTGCGGCGGTCAAGGCGCGCCAGCGCAATCCGCGCAAGGTCATCAAGAAATCTGCCGCCTACCAGCGCACGGTCTTTACCGAGGAGATGAAGGGCGAGTACACGATTCTGTCTCCGCAGATGAGTCCGATCCATTTCCGCCTGCTGGAAAAGGCGTTCCAGTATTCCGGCTACAATTTTGTCGTCATGGACGCGGTTGACCCCAAGGCGGTTGAGGCGGGCTTGAAGTACGTGAACAACGATGCGTGCTATCCGTCGATTTTGGTGACGGGGCAGATGATTGCGGCGCTGGAGAGCGGCAAGTACGACATCAACAAGACCGCGCTGATTATGAGCCAGACGGGCGGCGGCTGCCGCGCCACGAACTACATCGGCTTTATCCGCCGTGCGCTCAACGACGCGGGCTGGGGGCATATCCCCGTCATTTCGATGAGCGTGCAGGGGTTTGAGAAAAATCCGGGCTGGACGTATTCCTTCAAGATGGTGAACCGGGGGCTGATGGCGATGTTCATCGGCGACGTGCTTATGCGCGTGCTGTACCGGGTGCGCCCGTATGAGAAAGAGCCGGGCAGCGCGAATGCGCTCTACGAGAAATGGAACGAAAAGGCGACGGAAATGCTCAAGAACGCGTCGTTCCGGGCGTACCGCAAGGTCATCCGGGGCATCATCAAGGATTTTGACAACCTGCCGATCCTGCCGGTCAAAAAGCCCCGCATGGGCGTGGTCGGCGAGATTCTGGTCAAGTTCCACCCGACGGCGAACAACGACATCGTGGACGTGATCGAGCGCGAGGGCGCGGAATGCGTCATGCCTGATTTCATGGACTTTTTCTTCTATGCGATGAGCGACGGTGTGTTCCTGCACAAGCAGCTCGCGTTCCCCAAAAAAGAGGAGCGGATGTCGCGCTTTTTGGTGTGGGCGCTCGGTCTGTACCGCCGCTACACGATCCGCCAGCTCAAGCGCAGCCGCCGTTTTGACGCGCCCGCTTCTATCTGGAAGATGATGAAGCTGGTGGACGGCATCGTGCAGACGGGGAACATTTCCGGCGAAGGCTGGTTCCTGACGGCGGAAATGGTGGAGCTGATTCACGGCGGCGCGCCCACGGTGGCGTGCATTCAGCCGTTCGCGTGCCTGCCCAATCATATCACGGGAAAAGGCGTCATCAAGGAGCTGCGCAAGCGGTATCCCGAATCGAACATCGCGGCGATCGACTACGATCCCGGTGCGTCCGAGGTCAACCAGCTGAACCGGCTGAAGCTGCTTCTGAGCAACGCGCCCATCGGCAAGAACCCGGACGAAATGAAGAACGGCAAGATCTGGACGCGCAACGGCCCGGTCGAGCCGACCATCCAGTATGCGGCGGGCGGCGGCGCGTTCATCGACGACGATCCGGTCAGCGCGCTGAACGTTCCTGCCGCCACGAGCAATGTTTCCGCGTGACGGTCGGGGGAGGCAAGGACGATGAGAAGACGATATGTCGGGGTGCTGCTGCTCGCGCTGTGCGCGTTCCCGCTGTGCGCGGAATACAACCGGCTCGGCGTTCCTGATTCTACGGCAATCCGCCGTGCGGTCGCGGACCGGTGGTTTTCTGCCCCGCTTGACGAGGTGCGCCAGTTCCGGGCAGAAGTCCGCACGAACGAGATCGGCGAGCGGTTTCAGGTCCGGCTGGAAGAGAACGCCACGGACTACGTGATTATCGTCGCGCCTGAAGTGCGGATGAACGTGGACTTTTACACGGAGCATGGCGTGGAGACGCAGGTATCCACGGAATATCCCGGCGACGCGTGCGGCGCATGGCTGCTGTTCAAGGACGCGGCGACGGGCAAGGCGAAAAAAATCCGCTGGTACGTCACGCACAACAGCGACGTGTACGTGCAGTTCGCGCCCGGACGCAACAAGGTGCTGGGCGATTTCGTGATCGACGACTGCTACGCCGCGCGTTCCGTTCCCGTGGGATTCGTCTTTGACCAGCTGTATACGGTTTCGCTCGCGGACGTGCTTCGGATGACGGAGAACGCGTTGCCGTGGCGGTACGCGGAGATTTTTCCCGGCGCGTATGCGCCCAAATACAGCATGATGAGCGGCATCCGCAAGAACCTGAGCCGCATTTCGTTCGCGGAGGACGCGGCGTATGACGAGAACGGCAAGCCCGTGCGCATTTCTGACGGCAAGCCGCGCACCGTCGATATAAGCGATCAGGAAAACGACACGCTTTCGCTGTCTGCGGCGGGCTTCGTCAAATGGGTGGTGGACGGGCTTGTCGAGCCGATCAGCGGGAGCGGCATCAAGATGCTGCCGCTCGTGCAGCCGACAGTGGTGTACGACCCGCTCAGTTATGCGGGCATGAAGGAGGCGGAGGAAAGCATTTCGTTCATGCTGGACTGGACGCGCAATCTTGCGGCGGCGCGGGTTTCGGTGCAGGCACGGAAAGATTACCGTTATGCGGAATCCGGCGTGGACGTGGTGATCGAGCCGTTCAGCGGCGAGATGACGGAAAACGGCATCATGCAGACGGCGGGCTATATCCGCAATTCGGGATATGCCATCGCGCGCTTGCGCCCGATCCTGTATGTGCTTGCCGTGACCGAGCCGACGTACTGCTATCTTGCCGCCGTCCGCCGCCGTTACGTGAGCGTGGACGGCGTTGCGCCGGAGCTGTACAAGTTCGACCAGACTGCCGTGCTGTTCCCGTATTTTGACCAGAACGGGCGGTTTGCGGTTACCGTGTTCGAGAACGGAAGGGAAGTGCCGTTCAACGCGTTCGTGCGGAAATATAAGAATTCGTTCGTCCACCTGACGCGCGTCCTCACGTCGGAAGATTTCTCCCCGCAGTGACTATTGGCGGCGGGGGCTGTGTGTTTGCGGACACGGCTCGTGTTTCGCGTCGGGGTAGGTTGATTTTTCCGTGCATTTGTGCCATCGTGTTGCCATGAAAATCGAAACAAAATGCGTTCAGGCGGGCTATACGCCCAAAAACGGCGA
>CAZSOK010000047.1:0-11901 GCA_964608445.1 uncultured Treponema sp.
AAGGAAGCATCCAAGTTCCCTTGCACGGTCGTTCAAACTCACTTTCATGCCGGAGCCGAATTCATTCGCGGAAAGACATGCAAAAGCCGCCGGAATACGGCGCGGGCGGCAACGGGGGCGCATCATCGCGCAGAATTTGACTATTTTTGCATTCGTCAGTATCTTCATTATAGCACAAAAAAAGGAGACATGACATGAATTACGATCAGTTTACGTTGAAGACACAGGACGCGTTGCAGGCTGCTTCCGCGCTCGCGCAGCAGCGTGACCACGGCGAGATCGGGCTGCCGCACGTGCTCGTGGCGATGCTCGAACAGAAAGACGGCATCACCGTGCCGGTCATCGAGCGGATCGGCGTGCGGTCGGGCGACGTGCTCGCGGCGGCGGAAAGCCTGCTGGACACCTACCCGACCGTGCGCGGGAACGTGCAGCTGCAATTGAGCGGCGAGGCGCAGAAGGTGCTTGCCAAGGCCGAAAAAGAAATGGCGGACCTGAAGGACCAGTTCCTTTCGGTGGAGCATCTGCTTCTGGCAATGGCGCAGGGCGACGGGCGCACGGGCGACCTGCTCAGGCAGCACGGCATCACCAAGGCGGCGATCCTTGAGTCGCTGAAAGCCGTGCGGGGCAACCAGCGGGTCGATTCGAACGACCCCGAAAGCAAGATGCAGTCGCTCGAAAAATACTGCACGGACCTGACGGCGCGCGCCCGGCAGGACAAAATCGATCCCGTCATCGGGCGCGACGAGGAAATCCGCCGGGTGATGCAGGTGCTCGTGCGCCGCACCAAGAACAATCCCGTGCTGATCGGCGAGCCGGGCGTGGGAAAGACCGCGATCGTGGAGGGGCTTGCGCGGCGCATTGCGGCGGGCGACGTGCCCGAATCGCTCAAGGACAAACGTCTCTTGTCGCTCGACATGGGAAGCCTGGTGGCGGGCGCGAAATTCCGCGGCGAATTCGAGGAGCGGCTGAAGGCCGTCATCACGGAAGTCGTGAAGAGCGAGGGGCAGATTATCCTCTTTATCGACGAGCTGCACACGATTGTGGGCGCGGGGGCGAGCGAGGGGAGCATGGACGCGAGCAATCTGCTCAAGCCCGCGCTTGCACGCGGCGAGCTCAAGGCAATCGGCGCGACGACGCTCAACGAGTACCGCAAGTACATCGAAAAGGACGCGGCGTTGGAGCGGCGGTTCCAGCAGGTGTTCTGCGCCGAGCCGACCGTGGAGGACACGATTGCGATCCTGCGCGGGCTGCGCGACAAGTACGAGATTCATCACGGCGTGAAAATCAACGACGAGGCTTTGGTCGCCGCCGCCACGCTGTCGAACCGCTACATCACGAACCGGTTCCTGCCCGACAAGGCGATTGACTTGGTGGACGAGGCGGCGAGCCGCCTGAAAATGGAGATTGAGAGCGAGCCGACCGAACTCGATCAGCTTGAGCGCAAAATCTTGCAGCTTCAGATCGAGAAGCAGTCGCTTTCAAAAGAGGACGACGCGGCATCAAAGGAACGCCTGCAAAAGCTGGAGAAGGAGCTTGCCGAGGTCACCGCAAACCGTGACGCGATGAGGCTCCAGTGGCAGAACGAAAAGGCAGGAATCGACCGGAGCCGCACGCTCAAGGAGCAGCTGGAGGCAGCGCGCTTTGAGGAGGAGAAATACACCCGCGAGGGCGACTTCAACAAGGCGGCGGAGCTCAAGTACGGCACGATTCCCGCGCTTGAGAAGGAGCTTGCGGCGGCGCAGGAAGCCGACGAGGCGCGTCATGCGGCGGAGGACAACGGCGTGTCATCGCTGCTGCTGCGACAGGAGGTGACCGAAGAGGACATCGCGCGCGTGGTGAGTACCTGGACGGGCATCCCGGTCGCGAAGATGCTCACGGGCGAGAAGCAGAAATACGTGCAGCTGGAAAGCGTCCTGCACAAACGCGTCATCGGGCAGGACGAGGCCGTCTCCGTGGTGAGCGACGCGATCCGCCGCAACCGTGCCGGCCTGAACGACCCGAACCGTCCGCTCGGCAGTTTCCTGTTCATCGGTCCGACCGGCGTGGGAAAAACCGAGCTGGCGAAGACGCTCGCGGACTTTCTGTTCAACGACGAGAAGGCGTTGACGCGGATCGATATGTCCGAATATATGGAGAAATTCTCCGTTTCGCGCCTGATTGGTGCGCCTCCGGGGTATGTCGGCTATGACGAGGGCGGGCAGCTCACCGAGGCCGTGCGCCGCCGCCCGTACAGCGTCATCCTGTTTGACGAGGTGGAGAAAGCGCATCCCGACGTGTTCAACGTGCTGCTGCAAGTGCTCGACGACGGCAGGCTGACCGACGGGCAGGGCAGGGTGGTTGACTTCAAGAACGCAATCATCATTATGACGAGCAACCTGGGAAGCGACCTGATCCTTGAGGCGGACACCGACGAGAAACTGCGGGCCGTGCGTCCGGGCGTGGACGCGCTCTTGAAGCAGACGTTCCGCCCGGAATTCCTGAACAGGATCGATGAGATCGTGATGTTCGGGCGGCTGGGCAAGGACTGCATCGGCGGTATCGTGCGCAATCAGCTGGAGCGCGTCAAAGCCCGCCTTGCCGAGCGCAGGATTGCGCTCACGTTCGACCAGGGCGCGATCGACTTCCTGTGCGAGGCGGGCTACGATCCGGCGTTCGGCGCGCGCCCGGTCAAACGGGCGGTGCAGGCGTATGTGGAGAACCCGCTGGCAAAGGAACTGCTCGGCGGCCGGTTCGCCGAGGGCGCGACGATCAGCGTGACGGCAGGCGACGGCGGCTTGGTGTTCGCATAAAGTGCCGCGCGGCTTGCGGGGGCTGCTGCCGTTCCGCAAGCCGTATGCTCTTTATCGTTTGGTCAGCACGTCTACCGTATGCGAGCTTGCGCCCAGCAGTTCCGGGCGTTCGCAGGTGGCGAGGTGATAGGCGATGAAATGCCGGAAATCGGCTTCCGAAAGCGCGTTCAGTTCGCGGCGCAGGTAGTCGGCTGCCCCGTCTGCGGCGAATATCTTGACGCGCTCCAGTCCTGCCTGTTCGTTCAGCGCGTTGATGTCTTCCAGGCGCAGGTAGCTGTAAAGCTGGTCTTTGTCGGTTTTGGTGTGGAAATCCGCCGTCAGCCCGCCCGATGCCATCACCTCGCCGATGTGGTTCTGCCTGAAGCAGTAGGTCAGCACGCTGTATTCGTTCATCACGTAGGCGGTAAAAATCAGTCCGCCGCGCCGGGTAATCCGCTTTGCCTCGCGCAGCGCCTGAAGCCGGTCGGCGTCCGTGTGCAGGTGGTACAGCGGGCCGAACAGCAGCGTGATGTCGAACGTTTCGTCGGCAAGAAAATGCAGGTTGCGCGCGTCTCCCTGCCAGCAGTTCACTTTCTCATGCTTGCGCTCCAGCACTGAGAGGTTTTTTGCCACCAGTTCCACTGCCGTGACGGCGTGTCCTTCCCGTGCCAGTGCCACGGCATATCGTCCCGTTCCCGCGCCGATGTCCGCAATCGCCACGTGAGCGTCTGCCCGTGCGAGCGACGCGATGCCTTCCTGGATAAAATGCATGGTCGTGGTGAATTCTACCTGCCCGTGCCGCGTGGCGAGCCGGTGTTCTTCGTCGAACCGGTGATAATACTGCTCCAAAGGGGTCATACTTGATTGTAGCGGCGCGGCGTTCTTATGGCAAGCGGTTGGACACGCCGTCTTTTTTCCGCTATACTGGGCGCATGAGACATCTGTTTGCCGTCATCCTGTCGTGCCTGTTTGCCGTTGTTCCTGCCGCCGCGCATGTCGGCATGGGCGTACAGGGCGACTTGTTTTTGGGCAGCGATTTTCCCGCGTCGGATGCGTTCACGTTTCAAGACGGTGCGGTACGGCCGTTTGTGGGCGGCGCGCTGACGGTCGCGTCTGACCGTTCGCCCTGGGTGTTCGCCGTGCATGTAAAGGGCGATCCGTGGTATGCGGGCGTGACGGCAGACAACTGGTTCGTCTACAAGGCGTGCGCTCGCAATGTCGCCTGGTTCTTGTTCTGGGGCATTTCAGCCGGCATGGAGCTGGAGGGCGCGTTCGGCATGGACACGGGCGCGCGGGCGGGCGCGGGGGTGAACGTTTTTCTTGCCCGCCGTCATCTTGAGCTGTACGCGCAGCTGGCATGGAATCCGTCGGTCGGCGTGTATCTGCGGCATGACGACGATCTCTTTTTCGTCAAGCCGATTCATTTTCCGCTGCATGCCGGATTCCGCGTGTGGCTGTAGGGCTTGCAGGGCGTTTCTATCTTGCTACTGCCTTGAAAATGCGGTATATTGTCAGTGAGAAAGGTAAGGCCGTGCGCTAGACAGCACGGCAAGGAGACTGTAATGGGAAAGATTATCACGAAACAGGATTTGGAGCAGGTTCAGGAGAGGATACAGCCAAGAATCAAGCAGGACAGCGTGCTGTGCAAGGAGCTTATTCTTGCCCGGCCGAAGAACGGCGGCGCGGACATTGCGGACATTGCCATAAAGGTTGCCGCCGTTGACATCACGAACGAAACGCATCTTTCCAGCGCGCGGGAGACTTTTTTCCTGCAAGGGCTTGCCGCCATCATCCGTGACACGGAAGACATCGACGGGCGGATTGAGCGGGGCGACGGCACGTTGGTGGCGGACCTCTCGCGGAAGATAAAGGAGGAGTTCGGCTACAATGCGTTCCCGTTCGTCTCAAAATACTGTAGCTGCCACAACCGTTTTGTGTATGGACGGTCCGATTTCTCGGTCTTTGACAGCCGGGTTCAGGCATGGCTGCTCGAATATTATAAAGGCACGCCGGTAAGAAGGGAAATCAACAAATTCCGCAACACGTGCGATTATGTCGCGTTCAACGATCGTATGTGGCAGGTGATTGTGGACAACGCGCTGACCGATGTCGAAGCCGTCCGCACGAAGCTTGACGAATATGTTTCGGTGGTCGCTGGCGGTTTGGGCGGGCAGTCGTAAGCACCGCATGGTCACGGGCAGTGCATATATTGTGTCGGCGGCTCTCCGCGGGGATTTATCCGCAGGTATCCGCCGACCATTGCGCGTGTTCGTTTCCTAAGATTGCCGCAAAGGCGGGGAGTATCGTCCGCATCTGGTTGTCCAGTTGGTATGGGAATCGCAGCACGAGCATGCCGCTGCCGTACAGTTTTGCAAGGCCTGTTTTTTCGGCGGGGGACTGGACGGCAAGCTGGATGTCAAGCACGGTCGGCTCGGTCTGCGTGGCGGCGGCGCATGAGATAATCTGTCGTTTCATGCGCGCCGTTTCCGTGGCGCGGTGTTCCAGCAGCGGATACCACAGCGCGATGATGCCGTTCGGCCATCGCTTGTGTACGGCGCAGATTGTGTCCGCGCATGCAGAAAAATCACTCGTATCTTCAAAACTCGGATCGATGAGCGCGAGTCCGCGTCCTGTCGGAGGCGGGGTGAGCGCGCGGAGCATTTCGTAGCCGTCGCGGAAGTGAATCTGTGGCTTGACGGAGACTTGCGTGGCGGTCAAGGGCGGTGTCCGCATCGTGTCGCGGAGTACGGCGATTGCCTGGGGATGCCGTTCCGACAGCAGCAGGCGGTCTTTGTCGCGCAGCATGGCGCGCGTGATTTCCGGCGAGCCGGGGTATCGGTCTTGTGCGGCGTATGTCCGGCACAGCGTCAGGTAGGGCGCGAGCAGTGCGGCGGCTTCCTGCATTTGTGGCGGCGTTCGTTCTGTTATGCCGGGGGATTCGTCGGCAAAGGCGCACAGCAGTCGGCGTATGCCGTTCTCCGCTTCGTTCGTCTTCTGTGCGCGTGTGTCGGTCAGGTCGTAACGGCCGAATCCCGCATGGGTATCGTACACGGTGAACGGCTTTTCTTTTTTCAGCAACCGTCCGAGTATCAGCGTGAGCGTCGCGTGTTTGAGGATATCCGCGTGGTTTCCTGCGTGATAGATGTGCTCGTAGCTCAGCATTCGAGTGCTTCCGCCTGTTTGAGCCACAGCCGCGCGCTGGCATCGCTCGGCATCCGCCAGTCGCCGCGTGGGCTGAGGCTCACCGTGCCGACTTTCGCCCCGTCGGGCAGGCAGCTGCGCTTGAACTGCTGGGCGAAGAACCGCCGGTAAAACGACACGAGCCATGCTTTGATGGCGGCTTTGTCATACGGCGGCGTTTCTCCGCGTGATTCGCTCTGCGTGATGAATGCCTGCTCGGCAAGGAAAAAAATCTTTGCGGGCGAGAAGCCGAAGCGCAGCGCATAATACAGGAAGAAGTCGTGCAGCTCATACGGACCGACCAGTTCTTCCGTCTTCTGCGCGATGTCCGTTCCGTCGGGGGGAAGCAGTTCCGGGCTGACGGGCGTGTCCAAAATGTTGCGCAGCACGGCGGCGAGTGCGGGTCGTGCCTGCGTCTCTGCCTCGTCGGCAAATGAGGCGACCAAGTGGCGCACGAGCGTCTTGGGAACGGAGGCATTCACGCCGTACATGCTCATGTGGTCGCCGTTGTACGTCGCCCAGCCCAATGCCAGTTCGCTCAGGTCGCCGGTGCCGATGACGATGCCGTTGTGTTTGTTCGCCACGTCCATCAGCACCAGCGTCCGCTCGCGGGCCTGGCAGTTCTCATAGGTGATGTCGCGGACGTTTTCGTCCTGCCCGATGTCCTTGAAATGCTGGCGCACGGCATCCGAAATCGGAATTTCCATGAGGGTCGCGCCGGTCTCCGCGGCGAGCGTTCGGGCGTTGCGGTAGGTGCGGTCGGTCGTGCCGAAGCAGGGCATGGTCACCGCGCGGATGAGCGACGGCTCAAGCCCGCACAGGGCAAACGCGCGCACCGTCACGAGCAGGGCGAGCGTGCTGTCAAGTCCGCCGCTCAGGCCGATGACCGCGCACCGGCAGTGGAGGTGGCGCAGTCGTTTTGCCAGCCCCTGCGCCTGCAACGCGATCACGGCGCGGCAGCGTTCGGCGCGGCAAGCCGTGTCGTCCGGCACGAACGGGCGGGGCGCGACTTGCCGCAGCAAAGCGGGCGCGGTGTCCGCCGTTTTTTTTGCGCCGCTGCTGTCTATGGCAATCGTCACGAAATCGCGCGGCTCGTTGCGAGCGCAGTCGGCAAAGGTCGTCATGCGTTTGCGTTCCTGCGCAATCCGCTCCAGGTCAAAATCCGCGTATGTTATGCCCTGGGAGAACAGGGGCGATTCGGCAAGGACGGTGCCGTTTTCCGCAAGCAGGTTGTGGGCGGCAAAGACGAGATCCGTGGTGCTTTCGCCGTTCCCGCTGTCGGCGTAGAGGTATGCCGCCGCCAGCTTTGCGCTTTGGCTTGCCACGAGCATCCTGCGATAGTCGGCTTTTCCGATGACTTCGTTGCTCGCGCTCAGATTCGCGATGACTGTCGCTCCGGCAAGCGCGGCGTGTACGGACGGCGGGAGCGGGATCCAGGCATCCTCGCAGATTTCCGTTCCCAGCACGAAAAGCGGATTCGCCTTGTCCGCAATCAGGATATTCGTGCCGAACGGAACGCACGCGTTTTCGTCGTCGATATAAACCGGTTGCACGCCCGGCGCGGCAGGCGCAAAGTGCCGCCGCTCATAGAATTCGCCGTAGGTCGGAATGTAGGATTTCGGCACGAGCGCGATGGCTTTTCCCCGGAACAGCGCGGCGGCGCAGTTGTAGAGCGCGTCCTGGTGCACGAACGGCAGCCCGACCAGAACAAGCGCGTCCGTATCGGCGGTCTCCCGCATGACCGTCTTGAGCGCGTGCGTCGCGCCGTCCAGCAGGGTGCGCTGCAAGAACAGGTCGCCGCAGGTATACGAGGTGATGCACAGTTCGGGAAAGACGACCAGCCGTGCGCCGTTTGCCGCCGCTTCTCTGGCGAGCGCGACAATCGCCGCCGCATTCGCGTCGCAGTCCGCCACGGTCACGGCAGGGCTCGCGCACGCGGCGCGGAAAAATCCATGTTCCATACCGCCAGTATAGCGGATTTCCCGCGCTGTTGCAAATGTCAAAAAATATCGCTACAATCGTCAGTATGAACAAAGCACTCGAAGAACTCAAGGCGCGCGGATTTTTTGCGCAGTGTACGGATGAACAGGGACTTTCTGACCTCATGGACAAAGGTCCGGTCGCCTTTTACGTGGGCTGCGATCCTACCGGGCCGAGCCTGCACATCGGGCACATGGTGCCGTTCTTCGCGTTGCGCCATCTGCGCGCCCACGGACATATCGGCGTGGCGTTGATCGGCGGCGGCACGGCGCGTATCGGCGATCCGTCGGGCAAGACCGAGATGCGCAAGATGATTTCTTACGAGCAGATTGACAAGAACGTGGAGACGATTGCCGCGCAGCTTGACGCGTTCATCGGCTTTGACGGAAAGACGTCCTACGCCGCGAACAACAAGGACTGGCTCGCCGACCTGAACTACATCGACTTTCTGCGAGACATCGGATCGTGCTTCAGCGTGAACAAGATGCTTTCGTTTGAGGCATACCGGCAGCGGCTTGAGCGCGGGCTTTCGTTCATCGAATTCAACTACCAGCTGTTGCAGAGCTACGATTTCTTGTGCCTGCACCAGAAGCACGGGGTGCGCCTGCAAATCGGCGGCGACGATCAGTGGGGGAACATCACGGCTGGCGTCGATCTGATTCGGCGCAAGCTCGGCGGCACGGAAGAGCTGAACGCCCGGCATACGGTGTTCGGGCTGACGTTCCCGCTCATCACCCGCAGCGACGGCAAGAAGATGGGCAAGACCGAAAAAGGCGCGGTGTTTTTGGACAAGAACCTGACGAGCGTGTACGATTTCTTCCAGTACTGGCGCAACGTCGCCGACCCTGACGTGCGCAAATTCTTCCTGCTTTTCACGTTCCTTTCGGTCGGGGAGATTGACGGAATCTGCGCGGGCGACATCAATGTGGCAAAGGAGCGGCTCGCCTACGAGGTGACCAAGGAAATCCACGGCAAGGATGCTGCCGACGGCGCGCTGGCGGGCGCAAAAGCCGCGTTCGGCGGCGCGGGGGACAAGAGCCAGATGCCGACCGCCGAAGTCAGCCGCGCAAAGATTGCGGCGGGAATCGGGGTCATCGACTTGTGCGCAGAGGCGCGTTTCGGCGGGTCAAAGAGCGACATCCGCCGCCTGATTCAGGGCGGGGGGCTTGCGGTCAACGGGAACGTCGTTTCGGACGTAAGGGCGACCGTGACGTTCGCCGATGCCGACGACAGCGGCGAGTTCGTCATCCGTGCGGGAAAGAAGAAATTCGTCCGCGTGGTGCCCGTGTAATCAAATCAGTCAAGCAGGAAATTATAGTCGGGCGCGGCACCGTCCTCGTCAAGCGGCAGTGCCGTGCTGTCCGTAAAGTCGCCGCCGTTCTCCGCGTTGATGTTCAGGTTGTAGCGCAGCGGCTCGTTGTCGCGTATCAGCAGGTCGCTGCCGAATCCCGCCTTGTACAGTTCCCGTTCCAGACGGTAAATCGCGATCGTGCGCAGGCTCGTGGAATTGGTATGCACCGTGCAGATGTCGGTCGGCTGCGTACCTTCAAGATACCATGCCGTCACCTTGTTGTCGCCGCAGTCGGGCGTAAGGATGCCGCCGCTCACCGAGCAGACGGTCGCCTGTATCAGCCCGGTCGCAGGGCGCTCAAAGTTCTTGAACGGCAGCCCCTCGTTCGCTTTCCGCATGAAGTCCGCCCAGGCGTACCCGGCCAGCGTCGAGCCGGTCAGCGACAGCCCCAGCGACTGTCCGGGCTTGTCGAACCCGAACCAGAACACCGACGTGATATACGGCGTGAAGCCCGCGCTCCAGGCGTCCGCCCAGTTCTGCGTGGTACCAGTCTTGCCGCCTGCGGGCATCGTGTACCGCTTGCCGTTCGCGTCCGTGTAGCGGAATTTGCGCCCCCAGTCGGACGGATTGGCGAGCGTACCGCCGTTGGAGACCGTGTTCTGCAACAGGTCGGTCATGATGAACGCCGTCTGCGGGGAAATCACCTGAATGCCCGCGCCCTTTGCCGCCTGCGCCTCGCGGAGTTCTTTTTCGGGATTGAGGAACACGTTGCCGTTCCTGTCCTCCACGCTGCGGATGGCGATGGGGGTGATTTCCTTGCCGCCGCTGGCGAAGATGGCGTAGGCGCGCGCGATTTCGATCGGGCGCACGGAGCAGACGCCCAGCCCGATCGGATAGCCGGGGACGAACCCGCGCGAGGGCAGCTCCTGCTCCGAAATGCCGAGCAGCGACACCGCGCGGTTGATTGCCGCGTCGAAGCCGATGCCGTCCAACACCTTGAGCGACGGTATGTTCATGGAGCGGCAGAGCGCGTACCACAGCTGCACGTCGCCCTCGTACTCGCCCTTGAAGTTCTGCACGATGTAGGGGCGGCCGTCTGCCGTGTAGAACACGACGGGCGTGTCGGAAATGGCGGTCGTCTCGGTAAACTTGCGGCTTTCGATCGCCGCCGTGTAATACAGCGGCTTGAACGACGAGCCGGGCTGGACGCGCGCCTGCACCGCGCGGATGAACTGGTTCTCGTTGTCGTACTTGCTCCCACCGACGAGCGCGGTGATATATCCTGTCTCGTTCTGCAATGCGACCATCGTGCCTTCGATCGTCGTTTTGCTCACGTTCTGCTTTGCCAGCGATGCGGCGCGGTTCACGACGGTCAGCTTCAGCCGGTCAAGCCCGAACATGAGCGAGGCGACATCGATGATCGGGTTGATCGTGTTCATGTAGGTCGCCCGTGAAATCGCCTCGTTGCGCTGCTCGGTCACCTTGATGCTGCCCAGGTTGAACGTGAGCGCGAGCAGCTCGGAAAGCGGCGCATAGACCCGCGCGGCGACGGAGCGGCGCGCATTGGTGGATGCCTGGTACTGCTTGTTTGCCCAGCTGATGTAGTGATCCATCGTATCCTGTGCCGCCTGCTGCTGGCGCAGGTCAAGCGTGGTGTTCACAGTGAACCCGCTCGAATAGATGTCGTCCGTGCCGTAAATCATGTCGCCCAGCTCGCGGCGCACGTATTCGCTGAACCAGGGCGCCTTGTCGTTGCGGTTGGCGACCGTCGTGGTGCTGGTGCGCGTGTAGTCGAATGCCCCCCAGTATTCGTTGAACGAGTCGTCCGCCTCTTCCTGCGTGATATACCCGGCGGCGACCATGCTGCGCAGCACGTCCTCCTGCCGGTCCATGGCGCGGTTGGGGTTGTCGAACGGGTTGTAATACGTGGGGTTTGACAGCTGGATGACGAGGATTGCCGCCTCCGCCGGCGTGATCTTCTCCGCGCCGTGCCCGAAGTAATACTTGCTCGCCGCGCTCACCCCGTAAGTGCCGCCGCCGAAATAAATCTTGTTCAGGTACAGCTCAAGGATTTCGTCCTTCGTGTAGCGGCGTTCCATCTGGATCGCCCACCACAGCTCCTTGAGCTTGCGGGTGTAGGACATGTCCTTGCGGTCGCAGTAGAGCGTGCCCGCGATCTGCTGAGTGAGGGTAGAGCCGCCGCCGAGCGATCGGTGCGTGAGCTTGCCCACGACCGCGCGCATGATTGCCTTGACCGTGAAGCCGTGGTGGTGGTAGAACACGCGATCCTCACGCGAAACGAGCGCGTCAATCATGTGCCGGGGCAGTTTCTTGATGCTGATGATTTCCCGCCGCTCTTCGCCCGCAAGCTCGGTGATAAGCTCGCCGTTGATGTCCAGCAGCTTGGTTGGCAGCGCGGTGGAGAACTCGGTGAACTGCTCGTTGTCGCGGATGTACTTTGTCTGCGCGAGCGCAAGCCCCAGTCCCGCCCCGCACAGCGCCGCAAAAAAGAAGAGACCGAAGACAAGCGCGTAGGTGGACGCTCTGATTTTTGCCATGGTTTCTATTGTAACCGTTGCCCCCGTCGCTGTCAATGCGCCCGCCGCTTGCTCCGCTGACCGCATTTCCGCTACCATCGGCGGCGCGTCGTTTCCCGTCCATGTGCTGTCTTGTTCCAAAAAT